>JBDTVF010000001.1:0-60374 GCA_040007325.1 Ginsengibacter sp.
ATTGCTGCAATTTCTTCTTTGTTTTCTTTTGCAAGTTTAGCTACTGCTTCGAGATTATTATAAGGAGCAGTTAGTGTGTCAGCCGATGTTCCCGCAGTTATTCCAGGCACAGTCTGAATATTTAGAGTGGCGACGCCGCTGCCGGCTTTCACCAAAAAGCAATCTGCATGACCATGATAACAGCCTTCAAATTTTATGAATTTGTTTTTCCCGGTATAGCCTCTTGCAAGGCGCAACGCACTCATGCAAGCTTCGGTGCCACTATTGACCATTCGTACAAGATCGATATTGGGTGCCATTGACTTAATAAGCTCTGCCATTTCTATCTCGAGCTCGGTAGGCGCACCAAATGAAGTAGAATAAACAGCCTTTTCCTGAACTGCCTTAACAACAGGTTCCCATGCATGCCCGAGGATCATTGGCCCCCAGGAATTGATATAGTCTATATATTCATTTCCATCTTCATCGTGGAGGTAAGCCCCTTTTGCAGACTTAATAAATACGGGTGTCCCCCCAACACTTTTGAAAGCCCTCACAGGTGAGTTTACTCCACCGGGAATTGATTGTTGCGCTCTTTGAAATAGTTGCTGGCTCCGGTTACTGATATAATTCATGTTGCTCTATAAATTAGTGAAAGAAAAAAAGTAAGCTATGTAGTATTTATTGGAGCAATTTCACAGCATCCTTTGCAAAATAGGTTGCTATAAGATCTGCGCCTGCCCGTTTAATGGAAGTTAAACTTTCAAGAATGGCTTTTTCTTCATTTATCCATCCCATTTTTGCTGCTGCTTTTATCATAGCATATTCGCCACTTACATGGTAAGCACTTACAGGGATAGTTACACTATTTTTTACTTCTCTTATTATGTCAAGATAAGCCATTGCAGGTTTTACCATCACTATATCCGCACCTTCATCTTCATCTGATTTAGCTTCTTTTATTGCTTCAATGCGGTTTGCGTAATCCATCTGGTAGGTTTTCTTATCACCGAATCCTGGCGCCGAGTCGAGCGCATCTCTAAACGGTCCGTAAAAGCAAGAAGCATATTTGGCACTATACGCCATGATGCCGGTTTTGGTAAAGCTATCTTTTTCTAATGCTCTGCGAATGGCGTAAATCCGGCCGTCCATCATATCACTTGGAGCTACAAAGTCGGCACCAGCTTTCGCATGGCTAAGGCTCATTTTTACCAAAGCTTCTACTGTTGGATCGTTTACAATTTCACCATCTTCAACGATACCATCATGTCCATAGGAGGAATATGGATCGAGTGCAACATCGGTCATTACTACCATCTCAGGAATAGCATTTTTTATTTCTTTAATACTTCGTTGCATTAAGCCATCAGGATTCCACGCTTCCTTACCTGTATTATCTTTTAGTTCGTCAGATGCTTTTATGAATAACAAAATACATTTAATGCCGAGGCTCCACAATTCTTTAACATCTTCCAATGTCCCATCAATGGAGCGCCTGAAATAACCCGGCATTGAAGGAATTTCAAACTTTACATTTTTACCTTCATCAATAAAAAGCGGTGCGATAAAATCATTGGGAGTAAGTGTAGTTTCGGCAACCATACTCCTGATAGAAGGTGATTGCCTTAGTATTCTATTTCTTCTTTGTAAATGCATATTTGTTATTAAAAAGTAAACAAAAATTTAATTAACCCAATCCCGCGGTTGCAGACATGCCTGCATAATTTTATCTTCCTCACTATCGGGTTCAGGCTTATAATTGTATTCGAACCTTACCGTTGGCGGAAGGCTCATTAAAATACTTTCTGTCCGGCCATTTGTCTTCAGGCCAAACAAAGTGCCTCTGTCGTGTACAAGATTAAACTCAGTGTAGCGGCCTCTTCTTATTTCCTGCCAATGTTTATGTGATTGATCAAACGTAGTTGCCTTTCTTTTTTCCATGATAGGAACATAGGAAGTAATAAAAGCTTCACCACATTTTTTCCCAAATTCCATCCAATCATTAACATTATTTCTTTCATTCGGCCTCATATAATCGTAAAAAATTCCGCCTATACCGCGGCGCTCTGCATTGCGATGCCAGTTTACAAAATAGTCGTCGCAATTCTTTTTGAATTCAGGATAAAACGAAACATCAAACTGGTCACAAATATCCTTATACGTGCTATGGAAATGTTTTGCATCGCCTTCAAACAGGTAGTAAGGAGTAAGATCGGTGCCGCCGCCAAACCATCTGTCAATCACGTTCTCGTTTTCATCATACAATTCAAACATCCGGTAGTTACAATGCACCGTTGGGACGAATGGGTTCAATGGATGTATAACGATACTTATGCCGCATGCAAACCATTTGCTGCCATCGATTTTTAATTGGGTTCGCATTGGTTGTGTCACTTCACCAAAAACAACCGAAGTATTTACACCACCTTTCTCAATCACATTTCCATTTGATATTACGCGTGTTCTACCGCCACCACCTTCCGCTCTTTCCCACCTATCTTCTATAAATTTTGACCGACCATCAGCATCTTCCAGTGCCTTGCAAATGTGGTCTTGCAAATTCTCAATAATTGATATCCAATTTTCCTTAATACTCATTAATTAATAAAATTTTCGAACTGAAGATTAATCCTGCATTCGAAATTCCTTTACTGCATCTACAAATGCCTTCGCATTGTCAACCGGAACATTTGGCGTAATGCCATGGCCTAGATTCGCAATATAATTCTGCACCCCAAAGTCATCGATCATTTTTTTTACCTCTTTTTTAATTACAGGAATGGGTGCTAATAATTTTGCAGGATCAAAATTTCCCTGCAACGTTATCTTATTGCCGGTTAATTCTCTAGCGTATTGAGGAGTTATGCACCAGTCCAATCCAAGGCCTGCCGCACTGCTTTCGCTGAGATCTTTTAATGCATACCAGCTACCTTTTGGAAATAAAATTAGCGGCGCAATGCCTTTTAGTGCATCAGCAATTTGTAACAAATATGGCTGCGCAAATAATTTAAAATCCGCTGGGCTCAGGCAGCCACTCCAGCTATCAAATACCTGTAAAACATCTGCACCCGCTTTTGCCTGTGCTTTTAAATACACAATTGTAGCATCCGTAATCTTTTGCAATAATTGTTGTGCCAATGAGGTTTCTGTAAAACAAAATTGTTTTGCTTTATCCCATGTTTTGCTGCCTTTGCCTTCAACCATATAACATAAAATGGTAAATGGTGCCCCTGCAAATCCGATTAATGGAACCCGTGCGTTTAATTCCTTTTTGGTAAGTGATAATGCATTGGTAACGTAGCAAAGTTTTTCTTCTATTTCTGTCGTTATTAAAGAATCTATGTCTTTTTGGCTTTTAATAACTTTAGGAAGCGAAGGGCCTTTCCCTTCTTCCATCAGCACTTCTAACCCCATTGCCTGAGGAATTACCAGAATATCAGAAAAGATAATTGCTGCGTCTACTCCTACCTGTTCGATAGGTTGTAGCGTTATTTTTGTGGCGAGTTCGGGCGTTTGCACCCGCGTAAAAAAATCGTATTTATCTCTGAGTTTAATATAATCAGGTAAATATCTTCCAGCCTGCCGCATCATCCATACAGGCGGCCTTTCAACTTTGTCCCCTCTGAGTGCTTTTAATAATAAATCGTTCTTTAATTCTTGCATGTATTAAAATTGAATTTGCCTGCAATAGTGATTAGCACTGAATCCGGGCAAAGAGAAAAAAAACATTGATAAATATGATGAAGTTTTACATCATGTTTTTAAATGCGCCTGCAAAAATACCTGATTGCTTCCTCTACCAGTTTTTTTTTCCCCGGACTGGCAGCAGTAATTACGGGTTGATCAGTAAATGCTTTTACAGATTCAGCTGTAGTCTTTCCAATGGCAAAAAATCTGGTATTACTGCCTGCATCATTTTTTATAAAAAAACTTTCTACAGCGCTCGGGCTGAAAAATAATATTCCGTCATAGTTCTTTGAAATCCGTTGCGATGTAAAAACTGTGTTATAGACCATTATTTCTTCCACCTCAATACCATTTGCTTTTAGCTTTTCGGGCAATTCATCCCGTCTAAGATCGCCGCAAAAAAAATAAACTTTTGATACGATATTAGCTGCTACAATCTTTTCAGCAAGCTCTAAAGCGTTATCGGCAGTTTCCTCTATATTTTTTTCGCCAAAAATATGTACCAATAAATCCTTTGTAGTGTTGCCTATGCAAAAGATCTTCCACGGCACATTTGCAGCAACGTGCTCGCCAATTGCAGTCACTGCATTCATACTTGTAAAAACAGCAGTGATATTTTTATTAGAAAGCTCTTTAATTTTTTTTGTGGTACCGCTGTCAATCTTTTCTACGGTTTCAATAAATGAAATTTCATCTATTATAATACCGTGCGATGCCGCCTCATCGATCAGTGTTTTTCCAATCGGTCTTGTAGATAATATATTTACATTACTTACTCCCATTTCTTATCTGCCGAATTATTTCCCGGACTTCTTCATTCCTTAATAGTTCATTGCCTGTCGTAAACCCTATGTCACCCGAATCACTATACGAACATTCTTTTTTTATTGAAATAATTGTTTTACCATTTGTGCTGCAAATATTTCCTTCAAAGACAATTTTATCATTTTTTACCTCTGCCAAAGCACTTATCGGAGTTGAGCAGCCTCCTGATAATGCTCTCAGGAAATCCTTTTCAATTTTAGTACACAATGCAGTTTGATAATGATTTAAAGCGTGGCACATTTCAAAAGCATCTTTATCTTCCTCCCTGCATACTATAACAATAGCTCCCTGCGCCGGCGCCGGTAACATCCAGTCGAGGTCAACAGAATTTTCAGGCCTCAGGTTAATACGTTCGAGTCCCGCCGCGGCAAATATGGCTCCGTTCCAGTTATGCTCCTTCACTTTTCTCAACCGGGTGTTTACATTTCCTCTCAGGTTTTCTATCGAGTGCTTTGGATACCGGTGTAACCATTGGGCAAGACGTCGAATACTGCTGGTTGCAATAACACCTTCGCTATTTTTATCCTCCAAAAAAGAAGGATCATTTTTATATACAATGATATCTTTAAAAGATGCCCTCTCTAAAACCGCCGCCTGCATAAGACCTGAAGCTAATTTAGTAGGCACGTCTTTCATGGAATGAACAGCAAGATCGATGCGTTTGTTCAGTAATGCTGTATCTAATGACTTTGTAAAAATTCCCTGAACTCCTATCTCATACAGCGGGGTAATTGTATCTATATCACCTTCACTCTTAATGTAAACTAAGTCTGATGAAATATTATTTTTATGGAGAAGTTCTTTAACGAGTGTAGCCTGCCACACAGCCAGCTGGCTTTCACGGGTTCCTATATTAATTACCTGTTTCAATTCATGCGAAGGTAACTGCTCAAAGCACTAATATACTGGCAGCCTTTGTTATTCTCCTGATTCAATTGGATAGCTAGTGAAGCTATCGCCTTGTGAATCTTTTCTTCGCTATAGGAATCATTGAGATGACTCTTATTGAGCATATGGAGTTGTTCTTTTATTTTACGCAAAAGCGGACTATTTGAATGCCTTCTATACCACTCCATGGTGTCATGCATGGTGGTATCAATAATAGCCAGGGCTTTGGGAATTTCTGCCTGCCTTAATGATATTGTTTTATCAAGAATCACAGAAATTTCATCGACATTAAGTAATTCAATGCCTTTAAAATTTTTAACCGCCGGATCTACATTTTGCGGAACAGAAAGATCCAATATAAGACGATTTTTTTCGGTTACAAAAAACGAAGGATGTATTGTGTAATGATCAGCCGTTGAACTTACAATAACAATGTCGGCAGCATTAGCTGCTTCTGCCAAATTTTGAAAAGGAACAAATACAGCATCGCATTCCTGCGCAAGAGATAAAGCTCTTTTATCAGTGCGATTCGTAAACATTAGCTCTGACTCGGGTAAATAATACTGAAGATTTTTTCCAATATGATGGCCAAATTTTCCTGTGCCTACCAGTAAAATTTTTTTTCCGGCAGCATCCGTAATTTTTTCTTTAATGATCTCAATTGCAGCATAAGAAACTGACACAGTTCCCGAACTTAATTTTGTTTTCGTTTTAATTTCTTTAGAAGAACGAAGTGCAAAATTTACCACTCTTTCCATGAAGGTATTCATGCAATGATGTCCCTTGGAAACTTTTGCAGCTTGCTTAAGCTGTGATAATATTTCGTAGTCACCTATTATTTGTGAATCTAATCCTGCCGCTACTTTATAAAGGTGTTCAATTGCCCGGGCGCCTTGATACCTATATCCATGCTCAATAAATTCCTGCATATTTCCATGCGTATGAATACAAAGCATTTCAATGAGTTCAAGAGGATGATCGCATATACCATAGATCTCTGTACGATTACAAGTCGATAATACCATACAGCCGGGGAACTTCTTCGAAACTGCCTGTTCCAAAAGCAATACTGTTTGCTCAGGAAGAAGAGAAAATTTCCCTCTAATACTTATATCACTTTTTCTATAATTAATGCCAGCCACGCAGAAATTATTTAGGAAATGATGCTCTGTTTCTATTATTATCATGAAGTGTTGCAAAAATATTTTGATGCGATACCCTAAATGTCATATAAATGTCATAAAAGTCGTTTTAGATCTTTATATGTTTACCGGCAGGAACCATCATAAATAGAGGCTATTAATTCTGCCTTAGCTAAAGTTTAAAGATGTATCATCTTCATAGTGTTGGAGCTTACAATAAATACAAAAAGTGATAAAATCAAATAGTAACTAAGTAAAACGCCATTCAAGTTTTGCAGCCTTACATTTGCAAATAATTTAAAAAGATGGCTGTCAAGAAAGGGGTTTTATTAATGAATTTGGGTTCGCCCGACTCTACTGGTGTTGCAGACGTAAAACGGTACCTCGATCAGTTTTTAATGGACGAAAGGGTGATAGACAAATCATGGTTGATGAGGGCACTATTGGTCAAGGGGATAATTGTCCCCTTCAGGGCTCCGAAATCGGCTGAAGCATATAAAACTATTTGGACTGCCGAAGGATCCCCTTTAGTTGTGCTCACAAAACAACTTCAAAGGGCTTTACAGGAAAAAATAGCCGAGCCGGTTGAAATAGCAATGCGTTATGGTAACCCTGATCCAAAAACTGCATTCGAAAAACTTTTGCAACGTGAACCAGAATTACAAGAGGTGATTGCTCTGCCACTTTACCCTCATTATGCCATGTCGAGTTATGAAACTGCGGTTGAATATGCGAAAGAGATCCACAAAAAAAACGGGTATTCCTTCACATTAGATTTTATAAAACCGTTTTATGATGAAACGAATTACATCAATTCGCTTACGGAAGTATTTCGCCCTTTTATTGAAAAGGAATATGATCACCTGCTTTTTAGTTATCATGGTATACCGGGACGGCATATTCGCAAAAGCGATGTAACCGGAAACCATTGCCTGCAAGTTGACAATTGTTGTAATATTAACTCTCCGGCGCATGCCCACTGTTACAGGCACCAGGTCTTCAAGACTACAAAAATGGTTACAGACCAATTAGGAATTGCTAAAACTAAATACAGTATTTCTTTTCAATCAAGATTAGGAAAGGGTTGGCTTACGCCATTTACTGACATACGATTAGCAGAATTGCCGGCAGAAGGAATTAAAAAGCTCCTTATAGCCTGCCCTGCTTTTGTAAGTGATTGCCTGGAGACATTGGAAGAAATAAAGATCAGGGGAAAAGAAATATTTATGAAAGCCGGGGGTGAATCATTTGAAATGATTCCTTGTCTTAATACAAGTCCTGCCTGGGTGGAAACTGTGACCGGTTATGTTGCGTGAAATAGATTTCAACAATTAGTGCTTCAATAAAGGAACTATATCAATATCACATAGATGTATTTTTACATAAAAGCCCTTCATATCATTTTCGTGGTGACATGGTTTAGCGGCTTGTTCTATATGGTAAGGCTTTTCGTATACACTGCGGAAGCAAATAGCAAAACAGAACCTGAAAGAACAATTCTGCTTAATCAATTTAAGGTGATGCAAAAAAGATTATGGTATGGTATCACCTGGCCATCCGCTATTCTTACATTAATCTTTGGCACCTGGATCGGAATCTTATACGGTAGTTTGCCTTTATGGCTTATTGTTAAGCTTGGCTTTGTAGTATTGCTTTTTATCTATCATCTTTCTTTAAATACAATTTTTCGTCAGCAACAGCACTTGCTGTTTAAATGGTCCTCACAGCAGCTGCGTGTGTGGAACGAAGTAGCGACGATCTTTCTTATTGCAATTGTAATGCTTGCTGTAGTAAAACAACTGCTAAGCGTGGTATGGGGAATAAGTGTATTAATCGCTTTTGCAATTTTATTGATGCTCGCAATAAAAATTTATAAAAAATACCGGAAGAATTAATCGATGAAAAGGTGGGCGTTATTAATGAAAAAGCAATTCGCAGGGTTTTAGTCCCGTGTGTTTCTTAAATGCCGTAGAAAAATGCGAAATAGAAGAGTAACCAAGTAAAGCAGAAACATCTGTAACGCTTAATCCTTTTTCATATAGAAGGTATTTAGCATGTTCCATCCGTTGGCTTTGGAAGAAATCGAAGATCGTAGTTCCATACATTTCTTTAAAACCTTTTTTGAGATAGCATTCGTTTATGGCAGCTTTACGGCTAAGTTCTCTTATTGTGAGTGGTTCGCTTATATGTTGCAATAAAATCTCTCTTGCCAGCGCAATCTTTTCACGATCGGCTTCATTGGCCAAAAATTTACAGGTAAATGTTTCCTCGCTATCGCCGGCCATACACTCCATGCTATATAAAAGCAGCATTTGTGTTTGAGCGTTTATAAAAATATTCTCGAAGCTGTCAGTATAGGAATGGTTCAACAATGCATCGAGAACAGACCTGGTTCTGCTACACAGCGGTAAAACCTTTGTGAACGAAGAAGTATGCCGGAAATGCAATATATCTTCCGAAAAAGTAGTCGTTTTAATACCGTTCAGGAACTGAGACAAATGATCTGAATTAAAGCGAAAACTTGCAACATCTACTGTTTCCACAACTTCCTCGCAATTATGCGACAAGGAATGCTTACAAAAATTGCATTCACTATTTTTTTGCTTACAATAACGGTTCCCGCTTATACAAAAAGTAAGTTCAAGATTAGGCTCTTTGTTATCGTCGCTTTTGTAATTGTAAGAAAGTACTCCGGTATCATCGAATGACATGTGTGGATGTTTCCTGAACCGGTTTATTACATATTGAACCGTACCCGGAATCAGTTGAGCCTTTTGTTGCACAAGTTCCATCTCATCCTGCATAACAGGGTGATTAAGGGCAACAGAAAGTATGTTTTGCGAAGATTCCATCAAAGTATTTGTAAAGATAGCACTAACGAGTTAATGTTCAAACATAGCTATTTAAGAAAAATCTTAAATCGTAATTGTCTTTGTTTTGCAATTATCCACCACAAGCATTTAATGATTATAAATCTTATCTGTTTTGCCCCTTATTCTTCGTACCTTTGCACCACTATAAATTTTAGATTTTAATAGCGATTTATTTTCCTATATGACAGTAGAAACAGCTGAAGTTATTCCCCCAAAAATTGATGGTTATAGTGCGGACAGTATACAGGTTCTTGAAGGTCTGGAAGCTGTAAGAAAACGCCCGGCAATGTATATTGGCGATGTTGGGAACAAGGGCCTGCATCACCTTGTGTACGAGGTAGTCGATAATTCAATTGATGAAGCGCTTGCTGGTTATTGCAAGGATATTGTGGTGACTATTAATGAAGACAATTCAATCACTGTTATCGATGATGGCCGTGGTATTCCCACAGGCATTATGAAAAAGGAGAACCGGAGTGCTCTTGAGGTGGTAATGACCGTATTGCATGCAGGTGGCAAGTTTGATAAAAATACATACAAAGTAAGTGGCGGTTTGCATGGAGTTGGTGTAAGTTGTGTGAATGCCTTGAGCACGAAATTTCATGTAACTGTCAATCGCGAAGGAAAAGTATTTGAGCAGGAATATGCAAAGGGAATTCCACAGTATAAGGTTAGGGAGATCGGTACAAGTAACAAAACCGGAACAGAAATTCAGTTTTGGCCGGATACTTCAATCTTTATTGTATCGGAATACAACAGGGAAATCCTTGAGGGTAGATTAAGAGAGTTATCTTATTTAAATAAGAATATTCGTATAGTTTTAAATGACCTGCGAGACAAAGATGATGAGGGTATTACTTACACTAAAACATTTTATAGCGAAGGTGGTATTGTTGAATTTGTAGAGCTTATTGATAAGAATGGCAATCGCCAACCGCTTTTACCCACAGTTATCTATTGCGATGCCCACGATGAAACAACGAACGTAGCAGTAGAAGTTGCTATGATCTATAACACCGGCTACCAGGAACACTTATTTAGTTATGTAAATAACATCAATACTATCGAAGGCGGAACTCATGTTTCAGGCTTCCGTCGTTCAATCACAAGAGTTTTTAAGAGCTATGGCGAAAAAGAAGGATTATTTGAGAAAGCTAAAGTTGAAATTGAGGGTGATGATTTTCGTGAAGGTCTAAGTGCAATTATTTCTGTAAAAGTGCCGGAGCCGCAGTTTGAAGGGCAAACTAAAACGAAGCTTGGCAATAGCGACGTAATGGGTGTTGTAGACTCTACGTTAAGCCGCGTACTAGTGGCTTATCTGGAAGAAAATCCTAGAGATGCCAAGACAATTATTCAAAAAGTAATATTGGCGGCACAAGCCCGGGCCGCTGCGAAGAAAGCCCGTGATATGGTGCAACGCAAAAGCGTTCTTACCGGCGGCGGACTTCCGGGTAAACTTGCTGATTGCAGCGATAAGGATCCATTTAATTGTGAAATCTTCCTTGTGGAGGGAGACTCGGCTGGAGGTACAGCAAAACAAGGCAGGGACAGGAGTTTCCAGGCGATTCTGCCATTGAGGGGAAAAATCCTTAATGTAGAAAAAGCTATGGAGCATCGTATTTATGATAATGAGGAGATAAGAAACATGTTTACTGCATTAGGAGTGAGGATAGGTACGCCTGATGATCCTAAAGCGCTGGATATAACAAAGCTTCGCTATCATAAGCTTATTATAATGACCGATGCTGATGTGGATGGGAGTCATATTGCAACTTTGATTCTCACATTTGTTTTTCGTTATATGAAAGAGTTAGTAGAGCAAGGCTATGTTTACATTGCACAACCACCATTGTATCTTTTAAAAAAGGGAAAAGAGCAAATGTATGCCTGGAATGATGAGGAAAGAAAATTGTGGATACAGTCAGTTGCCGGAGGCAAAGAAGACACTGTTCATATACAGCGGTATAAAGGTCTTGGAGAAATGAACTCAGAACAGCTTTGGGAGACTACCATGAACCCTGCCACCCGGACACTTAAGCAGGTGACTATAGACAGCGCTGCTGAGGCTGATCGTGTTTTTAGCATGCTTATGGGTGACGAAGTGCCGCCAAGGAGGGAGTTTATTGAAACACATGCCAAATATGCAAGGCTGGATGTCTAAAATTTTGTCCTGGAAAATCTCTTGTTTAAAAGCGGGAATATGAAATTTAATTCCAGGATTTTAGTATTCCTGATGCTGATTGCCGTTACTACCAGTTTGCAGGCACAAGTCGATTACCCGGTTTTTAAATCCAAAACCGTTATCAATCCGGCAGATAGTCAGAAATTGTCTTTAGACATCTACAATCTCAATTATATTTATAACACAGAGTACTTCACAAATATTCCGCTTAGCGGCACGTTGTTCGGTTACCAATTAATTCCGGAAATTAAATACCAGCCTAATTCCAGATTTATTATAAAGGGAGGAGTTTATCTTCAGAAAGAATTTGGAAGAACCGGATACACTTCTTTGCTACCTACTTTCACTGTTAAGTATAAAGCAAAACAATCTTCCTACATACTCGGAACCCTGGAAGGCAACACGAATCATGGTTTTGTAGAACCGATTTATGATTACAAATTATTGCTCAATGAGCGACTTGAAAACGGCTTCCAGTTTTTTGTAAATACAAAAAACTACGATCATGATTTCTATATTAACTGGAGACGTGCCATCCACCTTGGCGACCCGTTTAAAGAAGAGTTTGACATTGGGTATACGGCAGCTATTAAATTAATGAACACGGACAAGATAGAAATAAAACTTCCTGTACAGTTATTATATTCCCATAAGGGCGGCCAAATTGATTCTGCCTCCACGCCCCTCACGTCCATAGTAAACGATGCAGCTGGCTTATCATTAGGATTCAATACTGGAGATCATTTTCTTCGAAGGGTTGTTTTCGACAATTATTATGTGAATTATAAGGATATATCTGGCACAAAACGCCAACCCTTCAATGAGGGCAACGCTTATCTCTCACATTTGCTCTTTAAGTTCAAATTTTTTGACCTTGACCTGAGGTATTGGGATAGTTATGGTTTTATAAATCCGCGTGGTAATTCCTTATTCAGCTCAGTATCAGAAAAATACATTGGTCTTACAGAAGAACATCGCAACCTTTTGCTGGCAAGCTTTATATACGATAAGGAGGTGTTTAAACATGGCAATTTTGATTTTCGCTTTAGTCCATATTACGATTTCGTGGAAAAAAAACTTGAATATTCTTATGAAATGTATTTTTCCTATCATTTGTCGGTCCTGCTGACAAAAATTCGAACTGCTTTGGGTAACTGATTTTATGGGCTTTTTTGGCAAATAAATCTCAAGGAAATAAGTATAAATAGCTAAATTTGGCTATCCACTGTCAATTGACTTTGGGCTAAATCAACATTAGTAAACTATAAACCCAATTAATATGTCAAAAATGATAACAGCGTATTGCATGAAAACGAAAGAGAAAAATGTACCAATGCAGGATGCAGTAATCACCAAAACTTCAAGAGGTGGTTATATGGCGCAGGGCAACGATGGTAAAGGAAATAAGATGACAACTATGCTTAGTGAAGCAAATGCCGAGCAGGCGATAAAGGATGGTGTTGCTAAGAAGGGCTGGTAGAAACGAATAAAAAGATTTGAAAAAGCGATATGGAATCATTCTATATCGCTTTTTTGGTATAGTAATAGTTGTAAACAATTTTTATTAGATTTAACGTTATCCTTACCTAAACGAGAAAGATTGACACTGACTTACCATGCATATAGAAACCATTATAGTCAGCTTTCAAAACTTTCTCTTTTTTTCATATGCTGCCTCGCAGGTTCGGCTTCATTTGGTCAATATACTATAAATGGTTACGCCCAAAAAGATAATTGCCATTGTTATACACTTACAGATTCAAACTATTACCAGGCTGCTTCAGTTTGGAATAATAGGCAAATCGATTTAAGGCAATCTTTCACTTTTACTTTTGATGTGTATTTTGGATGTCTCGATTCAGCAGGTGCCGACGGTATTGTATTTGTTTTGCAACCTACAAGCAACAAAGTTTTGGGAGTAGATGGCAATGGTTTGGGTTTCCAGGGAATAGGAGCCTCAGTAGGAGTTACTATGGATACCTATCAAAATAGGAATGATAATGACCCTGTTTATGATCATATTACCATTCAACTGAACGGAGATGTAGATCATAGAACTGCAAATAATATTGCCGGCCCTGTTCAGATGTCTTCCACAACAGCTAATGTGGAAGATTGCAACTGGCATAAGGTAACCATAAGCTGGAATGCTACAACAAAGCAGTATGACGTTTCATTTGATGGTGTGCCAAGATTAAGTATTGTGAAAGATTTTGTAGCTGATGTGTTTAATGGCAATCCCATGGTATACTGGGGAATCAGCAGTGGCACTGGAGGCTTTATCAACACTCAAAAGTTTTGCCTGAACTTGTCAGCATTTTTTAAATTGCCACCCAATCAAAGGCAATGCGTAGGCGATGCCATTCAATTTTTAGATTCTTCCCGCTCGGGAAGCACGATTAAAAGATATTGGGATTTCGGAGATGGGAGTATTATTGATTCAATAAATATAAATCCGGTGCATACTTTTCCTGTAGCAGGAAATTTCAATGTTACACTTAAGGTAGTTGGATTTGACGATTGCCCCGAGATCTATAGTAAACAAGTTGTAATAGGAAGCAAGCCGGTGGCAGATTTTACTGTCGACAATTCTTGCCAACAGAACACGGTACTTTTCGATTCTTCATATACTACTTCCGGAACGATAAACAATTGGTATTGGACACTTGGGAATGGATCGGCATCCACAGTGCAAAATCCAACCACTGCTTACGCAACACCAGGAGCCAAAACTATTTCTCTTGCCGTAAAGTCGTTGGAAGGCTGTATTTCTGATACTGTTTATAAAAACATTGTTGTTGATCCACAGCCATCACCCTCTATCTCATTTGCTGATGCCTGCAAAAATACAAACGTGATTTTTACTGCTTCTGATAATGCCGGAATACCAGGTCTCACATGGTATTTGAATTTTGGAGACGGGTCAATGGGTTCCGGCTCACCGGCTCAGCATGTATATTTAATGGCAGGCGCTTATAACGTATCATTATATGCTGCCACAACAAATGGCTGTAAATCGAACGTTATCCAGAACACGATAAATATTTACGGCACTGATGCCAATGCAGGAAGCGACATTAATGCCGCTGAACTGCAACCCATCCAATTACATGCAACAGGTGGTGTTACATATAAATGGTCTCCGCCATTTGGATTGAACAATCCAAACATTGCTGACCCTATCGCGACTTTATCAAAAAATCAAACATATGTCCTCACCGCTTTTACTCCGCAAGGTTGCTCCAGTACTGATACTATAACTATTAGAGTATATAAGGGGCCGGAACTTTATGTACCCAATGCTTTCTCTCCAAACAATGATGATCTTAATGATATCTTCAAAGTGATAGCTGTGGGTATTGTAGAATTTAAGTACTTCCGTATTTACAACCGCTGGGGACAACTAATGTTTGAGACGTTAGACTCAAACAAAGGATGGGATGGAACTTTTCGTGGCAAAAAACAACCACCTGATGTATATGTTTGGATAGCGTCTGCAAGAGATTTCAAAGGCAAGCTTATTTCCAGGAAAGGACATGTAATGCTGGTGAGATAAATTCAATCTTTTAGTCAAGACTTTTTTCGACGCGGTGAAGAAAATCATACATTTCCTTCATGCTATGAATGTCTTTCACAATTAGAATCCCATTTCTGCCAACCTGTTTTAACCTGGCTTTATTTGTTTGGGTTTGAATAAACTCCAGTATTTTTTGAAAAATTTTACTGCTAAAAAATGCTGAGTCAGGATTGGCTACAAAAAAACATTTGAGCGTGTTATCCTTTAATATCATTTTTTCAAAACCTAATTCTACAGCGATCTTTCTACATCTAACGGTTGTGAATAGGTCTTCTACCTGGGGCGGTATTTCGCCGAAGCGGTCCTCCATTTCTCCATGAAATGCTGTAAGGTCTTTTTCGGTTTCGCAATTGTCTAATCGTGAATAAAGGCTCAGGCGTTCCGTAATACTTTCTACGTATGCATCCGGAATTAATATCTCCAGGTCAGTATCGATCGTACAATCCGATACAAAATCATCCTGCTTTTGGATCTCTTCTCTAAATAGCTCCTTAAAGTCTTTGCGCTTTAACTCCCGAATCGCTTCATCCAAAATTTTCTGGTACATCTCAAAACCAATTTCTGCAATGAAGCCGCTTTGTTCTCCTCCCAGCATGTTACCGGCACCTCGTATATCGAGATCACGCATGGCAATCTGGAAGCCGCTTCCAAGATCACTATATTGTTCCAAAGTAGTAAGTCGTTTTCGGCTATCAGCCGGCAAGGTGCTCATTGGCGGGGCAAGTAAATAACAAAAAGCTTTCTTGTTACTTCTACCTACTCTGCCTCGCAGCTGGTGGAGATCACTTAAGCCAAACTGGTGGGCATTATTTACAATGATGGTATTTACGTTGGCAATATCTACTCCGCTTTCAATAATGTTTGTACAAAGCAGTACATCATATTTTTGATCCATAAAATCGAGAATAGTTTCCTCCAATCTGTCGCCTTCCATTTGGCCATGCGCATAAGTTATGCTTAAGTCAGGGCAAAGCCCCTGTATCAGTGTGCGCATTTCTGCAAGGCCGTGTACCCTGTTATGAATAAAGAAAACCTGGCCGCCGCGTTCGGTTTCATAATAAATTGCGTCGCGAATAAATTCCTGGTTGAATACATGCACTTCCGTCTGGATAGGTTGACGATTTGGTGGAGGCGTATTAATTATGCTAAGATCCCTTGCTCCCATAAGACTGAACTGAAGCGTTCTCGGAATTGGAGTTGCCGTTAAAGTGAGCGAGTCAACCGTCGTTCTGATTTGTTTTAATTTTTCTTTTGCAGCTACGCCAAATTTTTGTTCCTCATCAATAATCATTATACCTAGATCCTTAAACTTAACATCTTTACCAAGCAAAGCGTGAGTACCGATGATGATATCAATCTTACCTTCCTGCAATCGCTGCAGGGTTTCTTTTTTTTCTTTGGAAGTTTTAAAACGATTTATATAATCTACTGTTACCGGGAAATCTTGCAGTCTTTCGCTAAAAGTTTTATAGTGTTGATATGCGAGAATAGTTGTAGGAACCAATATCGCCGCCTGTTTACCATCAAGGCAGGTTTTAAATGCCGCCCTTATCGCGACCTCCGTTTTTCCAAAACCTACATCGCCGCAAACCAACCTGTCCATAGGTGATTCCTTTTCCATATCAACCTTCACATCACTCACGGCCTTGCTTTGATCAGGCGTATCTTCATAAACGAAAGAAGCTTCAAGTTCTGTCTGCATATAATTATCAGGAGAATGTGCAAAACCTTTTTGACTTTTACGCTGAGCATATAATTTGATAAGATCGGTAGCAATATCCTTTACCTGCTTTTTTGTTTTTTCTTTAAGTTTGTTCCATACGTCACTGCCAAGTTTATTCATTTTAGGCACTGTACCTTCCTTGCCGCTATACTTACTTATTTTATGTAAAGAAGAAATGTTTACATACAAAAGATCTTTGTCTTTATAAACAATTCTTACAGCTTCCTGTAGCTTACCGTTAGATTCAATTTTTTCAAGGCCGCTATACACTCCTACTCCATGATCAATATGCGTTACGTAATCTCCCGGTTGCAGTTCCCGCAGGGTTTTTAGTGTGAGCGCCTTATTCTTACTGAAGGCTTGCTTTACCTTATACTTATGATACCGTTGAAAAATTTGGTGATCAGTATAGCAAACTATTTTTAGATCATTATCGACAAACCCCTCATGGATAGATGTAGGAATTGGCGTAAAATTTATTTCGGCATTAAGGTCGTCAAAGATGCTATGTAATCTCTCTAACTGTTTAGGGTTATCTGCAAAAATGAACAGGCTATAATTTTGCGATTCAAGTTTCTTTAAATTTTCAATCAATAACTTGAATTGGCGGTTAAATGCTGGTTGCGGCTGTATGGAAAAATTAAGTGAATGACCTTGTGCTGAAGTTGTTTTTGTAAAATAGGCCTTTGTTCCAAACTCAATAATATGCCGGTCTTGTAATTGGTTTTCCAATAGTCCTGCGGTAACAAAGTCTTCTGCAGAAACTGATTCCTTCTCGTTTAAGTCATCATCGAAATTGATCGTTTTTTGGCCTTTAGTGTTTAGCAATTCTATAAATAATTCAAGGTCTTCTTCCTGTTG
The DNA here is from genome assembly GCA_040007325.1 of Ginsengibacter sp. Taxonomy (GTDB): domain Bacteria; phylum Bacteroidota; class Bacteroidia; order Chitinophagales; family Chitinophagaceae; genus Ginsengibacter. Next base: position 17,738 of record JBDTVF010000001.1, read on the forward strand.
AATAATCTTTTCTTTAATGAACTCCCAATCTTCAGCCCATACTACTGTATTACCAGGTAAATACTCTAATAAAGAAACCTTTTCACCTGCGCCGAATTGAGTCTCAATATTCGGTATGATGTTTACCTGCAATATTTTTCTCTCGCTCAGCTGCGTTTCCGGATCAAAAATGCGAATACTGTCAACATCATTCCCAAATAATTCTATACGATAAGGTTTTTCGTTTCCGAACGAATAAATATCAAGTATACCACCCCGAACAGCGAACTGTCCCGGCTCATACACAAAATCAGTTCTGCTAAAGCCATAATTGACAAAGCGGGAAAGTAGCTCGTCAACATCTATACTTTCCCCCTGCTTGAACGAAATAATATTTTCTTTTAAAGTTTTGGAAAGCACCACTTTTTCAAATAATGCTTCCGGATAGGTTACAATTATTTTGCGGTTTCCGCCATTACTTAGCCTGGTAAGGGCTTCGGTTCGCAACATTACGTGACTGCTGTTTAACAGGCTATAATTTTTTGTGTTTTTGAACGAAGAAGGAAAATAAAAGACATCAAGAGCTTTGGTAATATTTTCAACGGTATTATGAAAATAGGCAGCCTCTTCGGCGTCTCTTAAAACTACAAGATGATTAAGTTGAGATGCAATCTCATGACTAAAAATGGCAGATATAATGAATTGGGAAGAGCTCCCATTTAAGCCGGAAAGATGAATATGCTGCGGGGTGGACAATACAATCCTGTCCGCAATTGAAAAAATGCGGGAATCGTGGTCATACATTTCCATCAACATCTCAAGGTTCATTCCAACGGCTACTTCAGCGTACAAAGGTAGGGCTTGATTTTAAAAACAGCCAGGCACAATTATTTTAAGTTAAAAAACCAATGACCTCAATATAAAATTTTCAATTCACGATTACATTTGTATTTTCCCTAAAATTTAATTGAATGGCTTTAGAACCCTGGCGCACGGGCACCGTGATACGAATTGAAGATGAAACTTACAATACACGCCGATTTTTTATACAGGTAGAAGAGCTTGATGTTTTTAACTTCAAGCCCGGGCAATTTGTGACGCTTGATCTTCCGATACATGAAAAGAAAAACAAAAGGTGGAGAAGCTATTCCATTGCAAGCTGGCCTGATGGAACAAATGTTTTCGAACTTTTGATCGTTCTTCTCGAAGATGGCGCGGGCACGCCCTATCTTTTTAAGGATATAAGCGTTGGTAGCGTTCTCACCTTTCGGGGGCCACAAGGCGTATTTACACTTCCTGAAAACATAGAAAAAGACCTGTTTTTTATTTGTACGGGAACAGGGGTTGCACCTTTCAGAAGTATGCTCCACTATATACTACTCCACAATATTCCTCATCAAAACATGTATTTGATTTTTGGTTGCCGCACGCAAAAAGACCTTTTGTATCATGAAGAAATGAGGAGCCTGGAAAGGGAATTACAAGATTTTACCTATATGCCTACTCTTAGTCGTGAAGGGTGGGGTGGCTACAAAGGTTATGTTCACAGCCTTTATGAAGAAATATGTAAAAAAAATAATGAGGCTTGTGAGGATATTCAAAACCTGAAGCCTGTATCGTTTTATTTATGCGGCTGGAAAGCGATGATCGATGATGCCCGGCAAAAAATTACTGCACTTGGCTACGATAGAAAATCTATTCACCTGGAATTGTATGGTTAATAAACTCACCGAAACTATTTCTATGCGTAATAAACAAAATAGGCGGGCTATGGTAATTTCTTTATTTGTGGTCTCCATGTCATTTTTAAATTTTACCCGTCTTAACGATACAGGATGTATTCGTGCAATCCACGTCGTTGCATTAGTTGTCTGTGGAATGGCGTTTGGAGTGTTTCTTACCAGTCTTTTCGCTTATCAAAAAAACAAATAGACTACGCCGTGCAAAAGCAGGGATGGGCTTGGGAACGGTTTTTGGGCATCAAATAAAAAATTAATTATGGAAAATACGAATATTGATGCCACACAAAATCGCCCGGGTGGTGAGCGGAAAATTGATTCACCGGTTCTGTTAATTGATCTTCCGTCTTACATAAAACAAATAAAGAATGAAAAAGCCTGGGAAGAAAATGACAGGAATGCAATAACAATTTATAAAACTGATAAGATCCGTATTTTGCTGGTGGCGCTACATAAAGGGGCTCATATGGAGACCGAGCGCCCTGAGAATGTATTTAGTTTGCAGTTGTTAAAAGGAAGACTGAATGTCGCAACAAGTTACGCCGCCACAGAAGTGGACAAGGATATGATAATTGCCATCCATGACAATGTACCCTACACGATTTCTGCCATTAAAAAATCAATTTTTCTGTTAACACTTGCAGAATGATCATCTTTGAACAGCAAAATTTTAAATGCAGAATGTCCGGTGAGATTCTATAAATGAACGGTCAAAAAGATAATTACCAACCGAATGAGTGCTAAAGGTTATTTCACCATTTCATTAGATTTTGAATTGTATTGGGGAATGCGTGATGTGCAGAGCCTTGAATCTTACCAGGAGCATATTCGGAATGTTCACTTCGTGGTTCCGGAATTATTGAAGCTTTTTAATAAATACGACATTCATGCAACATGGGCGATCGTAGGTTTTTTATATTTGAAAGACAAGGAAGAACTGGTAAAAAGATTTCCTGCAGAATTACCGGGCTATACAGGACATCAATTCAATCCTTATACCTACATTTTAAATAATGGTTTAGAAAAAGAATATCATTTTGCGCCCGCAAGTATAGAACTTATTAAAAATACACCGAACCAGGAAATTGGAACTCATACATTTTGTCACTACTATACACTTGAAGCCGGCCAGACACACCGGCAGTTTCAAAAAGATATTGAGGCCGCAATTTCAATTCAGTCAGCGGTCGCGCAAACTTGCCAGAGCATCGTGTTTCCCAGAAATCAGTATGATGTGGAACATTTGAAAATAATAAAAAAGCTAAAGATTAATTTTTACAGGGGAAACCAAAAATTTTGGCTTTACGACCCCAAACCATTTTATAAGGAAAACATATGGCTGAGACTAATAAGGCTCGCCGATGCTTACATTAATATTTCGGGTCATAATACCTTTGTCTTAGAGAAATGTAATGATGATGTTCCGCTCAATGTTCGTTCAAGCAGATTTTTACGACCATATACTCATCGGCTGAGAAGTTTGGAGAATTTGCGCTTCAGACGAATACAACGGTCGATGCAGCATGCAGCCAAACATAACGAGAATTACCATTTATGGTGGCATCCACATAATTTTGGCAAGAATCTGAAAAAAAACCTGGATTTCCTCGAAAAGATACTGATTGAATATAAGTCTTTGAATAGGGAGTTTGGATTTGAATCTACGGCAATGTGTGAAAATTAAATCGGGATTCAATAAAAATTTACGATGAAAGGAATAATATTAGCAGGCGGAAGTGGAACTAGATTATACCCTATTACCATGGGAATCAGCAAACAACTTATGCCGATTTACGATAAGCCTATGATCTACTACCCGCTTTCAACCTTAATGCTGGCGGGGATTAAAAAGATATTAATTATAACAACGCCGGAAGATCAACAACAGTTTAAACGTCTCCTTGGCGATGGAAGCCAATGGGGATGTAGCCTTCAATATGAAGTCCAGGAAAAGCCAAATGGCCTTGCTCAGGCATTTGTTATTGGTGCTGACTTTATCGGAAAAGATTCAGTCGCCTTGGTGTTGGGTGATAATATATTTTACGGTAGTGGATTTTCTAATCTTCTGCAACGATCTGCCAATCCTGATGGTGCGGTAATATTCGCATACCCCGTGAGTGATCCTGAAAGGTATGGTGTGGTGGAGTTTGATATGGATAATATTGCAGTGAGTATAGAAGAAAAGCCCACACAGCCTAAATCGAATTATGCGGTACCGGGTTTATATTTTTATGACAACACCGTTGTGGGGATTGCAAAAAATATTATGCCTTCCCCAAGAGGAGAATACGAAATTACTGATGTGAATCGTAAATACTTATTAGATAAAAAATTGAAGGTAGCAGTATTAGATCGTGGTTTTGCGTGGTTAGACACAGGTACTTTTGAATCTTTACACGATGCATCGGAATTTGTAAGAGTGATTGAAAAGAGGCAAGGATTTAAAATTGGCTGCCTTGAGGAAATTGCATACCGGATGAATTTTATTGGCAAAGAAGAACTTGATCAGCTTGCCAAAAAATTTGCAAAAAGCGGGTACGGTGAATATTTAAAAGGAATACTTTAATTTATCCGTTTTAGCCGACAATTTATACTATTACAAAGGGATATTCCCAGTTTAAAGGGTAGATTTTTTGCAATTCTTGCATAACAAAATTTGAAGTGCAAATTTTTACTCAAACTCTCGAATAGGCTTTATATCAGTCTTTAGAGCAGAAATATTATTAACTTCGCACGCAATTTTAAAATCCCAATTCTTGAAAAGAATAATGTAAACTAAGAAGCCGATGAAAGCAGTTGGAATGGTATTATTTATTTTGACAGCAATCCTTGCTTTTTCAAGCAATGTGAGTGCACAAATCAATTTGTTTAATACCCGAGACCTTAGTGATGTAAATATCGATGACTACACTGATGATAATCTCATATCGATGTATAACAAAGCAATAGACGCAGGAGTTTCGGAATCCCAATTATACAAGATGGCAAAAGAAAGAGGTTTGCCAGATGATCAACTTGCAAAGCTTCGGGATCGTCTTCAGGTAATAATCAGCGGGAATCGTTCATTGAACAAGGGGAATTCTATGATAGATTCAGTCAGGGATACAACGTTTGAGCATCGTTACGATACAACGGATTCTCACATTCCTTCACGCAAATTTAAAAATGATCCAACCATTTTTGGATCCGAATTATTTACAAGCAACAGCATAGTCTTTGAACCCAATTTGCGAATCCCAGCTCCTGCTGGTTATATTTTAGGTCCTGATGATGAAATAGTGATATCGGTATATGGATATAGTGAAAAGCAATATAACCTGAAAGTAAATGAGCGGGGGGAGATATATATTCCGAATGTAGGGCCGTTACTGGTAAATGGCTTAAGTATTGAGCAAGCCGGGGAGAAAATTAAAGCCAGGCTTGCGTCAACCATTTACCGCGCTATCAATTCCGGGCAAACCAAAGTCCAGATATCACTTGGCAGAATAAAAAGTATAAGAGTAACCGTTATAGGCCAGGCTACAAAGCCCGGGACATTCACGGTTTCTTCTTTAACTACACTTTATAATGTCCTTTATTTGTGCGGCGGCCCTACAACGATGGGTACCTATCGCGATATAGAAATTATCCGTGGTAACGAGATAAAAAGAATGGCAGATTTATATGACTTCCTTGTTAACGGTAATCAAAAAGACAATATCCTGCTTCAGGAAGGTGATGTAATAAGAATACCCTATTACAAAAACCGTGTTACAGTTTCCGGTAATGTAAAAAGAGAGGGTAAATTTGAAATGCTCGATTCCGAAACATTTAGAGATCTTTTGGAATATTCAGGTGGATTCACTGATAATGCATATAGAGGCGCCGTTTCGGTAGTGAGGATAACTGACACTGAAAAAAAGATTATTGATCTGCCGTTATCAGAATATGATTCTTTTACAGTAAATGGAAGTGACGAATATATTGTTGGAAAATTACAGGAAGAATTTGGGAACCGCGTTGTTGTTGCAGGTTCGGTCTTAAGACCTGGCCAATATCAAATAACACCAGAAATGACCGTAAGCGATCTTATTATGAAAGCTGGTGGGCTAACAGCGGATGCTTATACTAAGGGAGCTTCTATATTCAGAAACTTAGAGAATAAAATGCCGTCCATCCTTTCGATTGATATAGACTCGATTCTAAATTACAATCAAGTTGTGAGGTTGCGAAAAAGCGACTCACTTTTTATACACTCCGTTTTTGATTTTAATGATAAAAATTATATTACTGTGGAAGGAAATGTTCGAAAGCCAGGTGTAGTTCAATGGCGTAGAAATTTCACACTTCATGATCTGTTGCTAGCGGTGGGAGGACTAACAGAGTCAGGTGATTCTTCGAATATTGAAATATCAAGAAGAGTAAAAAACGCAAATGTATCGAGTGCAAATCATACTGAAAGTCAGGTTTTTACTATTGATCTTACTTTAGAAAATGAGAATCAAAAAAATGTATATCTGCAGCCATTTGACATGATAATAATTAAAACGATTCCTGGGTACGGTTCCCAGCGGAGCGTATTAGTTTTAGGTGAAATTAAAAGTCCTGGTCGTTATAGCTTAGAGAAAAGTGGAGATAGAATTAGTGATGTAATTGCCAGGACTGGTGGATTTAAAGCCTCTGCTGATAGTAGCTCTATTACTATCAGGAGAAATACTAAATCAAATCTAACAACTCAAGAAAGGGAACAACTTTTTCAGCGAATTTTAAACATTGACTCCGATAGTCTTACTCAAAATCCGAGACTTATGAATGAGCTTAATAAGCCTTATGATCTAATAAGTGTAGATCTAACAAGTGCTCTTTCTAATCCTAAGAACACTGAAAACCTTACTTTGGAAGAAGGTGATATTTTGACTGTTGACAGGAATACCAATTTAGTAAAAATATCGGGTGAGGTTTACTACCCAACTATTGTACCTTATAAAGAAAATAAAAAACTTAATTACTATGTGCAACAGGCCGGTAATTTTACGAGTCATGGGCGTAAAACGGGAGCCATAGTAATACACTCCGATGGTAAAGCAAAATCAGTAACACATTTTTTGTGGTTCAAATTTTATCCATCTGTAACGCCGCGTTCAGAAATTTTCGTTCCCCCAAAACTTAAGAATAATCGTCCTAGAATTGGCGCTGGAGAGTGGGCATTGATCATTTCGGCATTGGGTATATTGGCGAATGTGATAACGAATATCACGAGATAAACCATATATTTATTATTATGCAAAAAGAAAATGACTTGTCTTTGCACGCTGATCGAAATTCCGAAAATTTTCTTTTGAAAATAATTTTTAGAAATATAATTAAAAGATGGTGGCTGCTATTAATAATTGGTTTTTTAGGTGGTCTTATCGGATATTTATACGCAAAGGGTGAGGAGCCCATTTACGAAAGCTATTTATCGTTTGCATTAGATGAGGGTGGCTCTGCTGGTCAAATGTCAGCGGCTGCTGGCATAGCCAGTCAATTTGGAATCTCGCTCGGTGGAGCAAATGAAGTCTTTACGGGCGACAATATTATAGAAATAATGTTAAGCAGACGAATGATTGAAAGTACACTTCTTTGCGTTGATACATTTAATAACAAACCTATGACCTTAATTGAGTTTTATCTTTCAGCTGAAGAGCAAAAAAAAAATAAAACCTCAACAATAGACAATGTTCATTTTTATCCGGGAGAATTAAAAAGCACTTTTTCTTATATCCAAGATAGTTTGCTCTACACCACTTTTTTGGAGATGAAAAGGGCTCATATTTCTGCCAGAAGACCTGACAAAAAACTTAATATTTATGAATTGATGATTAGTAGTCATAATGAAAAATTTTCTAAATTATTTACCGACAGTCTGATTGATAAGACAAACCATTTTTATACCGAAATAAGTAGTAAAAAGGCAAGAGCAACGTTGGAGATTTTAGAAAAAAGAGTGCCTGCAATGAAAAGTAAATTAGATATAACTATTAATAATAAGGCAGCAATAGAAGATGCTAACTTAAATACTGCTTTTGCAAATGCTCAGGTACCATTATTAAAGGAACAAAGTAATACTCAGGTATATGGAGCCGCCTATGCGGAAATGTTTAAGAATCTTGAAATGGCAAGGTTTCAATATCTTAAAAGTATTCCACTAATGCAGGTAATAGATCTCGCTAATTACCCCATGAAGAAAATTGAAACCAGCAAACTAATAACTACCATAGTTTTTTCTGTAGTCAGCATTTTTATCTTTTCGTTGATTTTTGCAATCATGAATATTTTCAAATATAAATCCTGATACACCTGATCGTGATATTAATTCTTGTGGTTTAACTTAAAAAAGAGAATATTCATTTTTCTAACGCCTGATTTTATTTAGAAATTTTGCCAAACAAAGAAAGAGTTAGTGCCCATATCTTTAATCAGATTTTAAAAATCAATAAAAACACAGTTTGGTTAATGGCATTAAGTCTTGTAATAGCTATAAGCCAATTAATTGTGTATGCATTAATAAATAAAAATTTAGGAAAAGAATCATTAGGTGTTTGGTCATTAATCGTTGCGGCCACTTCAATTGGCCAAATAAGTAATTTCGGATTTAGTAATAGTTTAGTTAGATATCTTCCCGAATTGCTATTAAAAAATCGAAAAGAGGATATAAAGAAACTCCTTGGAACAGTTAATTTTTCAATTTTTTTTCTAACGTTTCCAATCTTGCTACTTTTGTATCTTCCAGCTATTGAGTATGCCTCAAATTTGCTAAACCATCCGCAGCTAACTGTTTTTAAGTCAATTATTCCCATTTCAATGGCGGGATTGTTTGTTAGCAATATGTTTTCAGTTTACTCTTACCTGTTGGACGCGATGCAGAAATATTATTTGAGATCTGTAGTGCAAATCTCTGGATGGATTTTCTTTTTAATTATTTCGCTTGCCTTAATGCCAGATTATGGGCTTATGGGTGTTGCAATAGCTTTTTTTACGCAAAATATCCTACAATTTGTAATAATCATTATAGTTGTGAAAAAAACCAGAACTCTAAATAAGGTATACCCAATTAATTTCAGTAAAGGAATTTTCCGTCAAATTTCTTCCTTTGGTTTAAAGTCTCAAATGATAAACGTACTGGTTATTTTTTTTGACCCAGCTGTAAAATTTTTTATAACTAAAAATTTAGGCCTACTATCCACTGCCAATTACGAAATTTCGAATAAAATAGTAATGCAGATAAGAAATCTACTGGTAAGCGCAAATCAAGTTATTATTCCTAAAATTATCTTGCATAGAAACGCGGGTACAGAAAACAAATATTTTAACTCTATAAGTACTATAAATATATTCCTTTCCATAGCCGCTGGTATCCTTATTCTATTAATTGCTCCAGTTGCTGTATTATTTTTTCAAAACGACTATGATAATACCCTGACGCAATGTATTATTATACTTAACGTGGGATGGGTTTGCAACATGATCACTTCAGTACATTATTACAGTTGCATAGGGTTGGATAAAATCGGACAACTAGTTATATATCACCTTTTGCTTTCAATAGTTCTGATTATATTTTATATTTCATTACCCTTATACCCGCACTTAAAATCTTTATATTTTGCAGTCCCTACGACAGCGTTGTTTTTCGGCAGTATTTACAATTCATATATATTATCAAAAAAAATCAAGAACTCATTTAAATGGCTTGGCTCGGGTATTTTTCTCTATTTTATATTTGTATCCTTAGTAGCACTTGTTGTAGCCTACACAAAAGTGACTTTGATTAATTATTTGATTATACCAGCTTTCTTTTTGGTTTATATTTATTGGATGTTTTTCTATTACAAAACGAATAAGTTATTTAAACGGTAAAAAATTGATAAGTAAGATTGAATTATACTATAAAATCAACCGTCTTCTTAATAGTTCAGGTTTTGACTTGAGAAGATTTCCCGGGACCGCTCAGAGAATTTTAATAAAATATCTTAACGAAAATAATATAACTCATTGTTTTGATGTTGGTGCTAATATTGGTCAATACGGAAGGTATTTGCGCTCAATTGGATTTAAAGGAAAGATATTTTCTTTTGAACCGCAGAAGAAAGTATTTAACCAGTTACATAAAAGAGCAGCACGTGATTCTAATTGGCAGGTTTATAATATTGGTTTGGGGAACGCTAATGAAAAGCGTGTGATTAATATTTCGAAAAACTCGGTAAGTAGCTCCATTCTGGAAATTAATCCTCTTCTTGTGAAAACAATTCCGGAGACCGAATATGTATTTAAAGAAGATGTTCTGATTGAACGTATAGATTACTTTATTAAAGCGATAGATTTTCAAGAGAAATTTTTTTTAAAAATCGATGCGCAAGGTTTTGAATCGAAAATATTAGAAGGAGCTGAAGGTTGCATTAAAGATATTTATGCTTTGCAAATTGAATTGTCCTGTATTTCATTGTACAAGGAAGAAAAATTATTTGATGAAATGAAAGGATATATCGAGTCGAAGGGATTTTTTTTGTCCTCTATTGAAAACGGTTTTGCTGATCATTTCAGCGGAAGACTATTGCAGATCGAAGCTATTTTTCTCAGAGACTCCTAAAAATTATTAAATAGTTGAGTGTAATGGCAATAAATTTTAGATTATTATTTCAACAAACGGGTAAATTGATTCTTCTCGGCATTATGGAATTGAGAGGATTTTATTGGAATCTTTCATTTAATAAAAATAAAATATTTTCTATAAAAATATTACCGGGACATAAAATTAAATATTCACGGAAAGGAGATATCGGGGAGATTATTTATAAAAATGAAGTTCTGGTAAAATATAAAAAATCTTTTGAGTATTCTACGCTTCAATTATTCTCTAAAATACTAAAAAGGGGCGATGTGATAATTGATGTAGGTGCAAACTCGGGACTATATTCCATTTTTTATTCAAAATTGATTGGTGATGGAGGTGCTGTCTATTCATTTGAGCCTGATATATCTACCTTTTCTCTATTGCAAAAAAATTTGGCTCTAAATAACTGCGGTAATGTTCATGCATACAATTGTGCATTGTCAGATAAAGAATGTTCTATAGAAATGGTCGCAGCGAATCCAGTAAACATTAACCTAAAAAGCGCCGATTCATTTAAATTTATGAAAGAAGTAATTCCGTATGATAAGGCTCGGGAGAATCATTCTATTAAAGCGTTTAAATTAGATGATATCGAGGAATTGAAACCGGTTGCTAAAATTGATTGTATTAAAATTGATGTTGAAGGGGCAGAATTGTTGGTATTGCAAGGCGGTATAAAAACAATTTCAAAATATAAGCCCATAATAATATTTGAATTATCAGGAGAATGGACAAGGCGCTTCAATTATAAACCTTTTCAGTTACTAGTGTTATTAAATGAACTAGGATATCAAATGGACGAATATGATTTTCAACAATGGATAGCAAAGCCTGTAAAATGAAAAAAGTTATTTGTAATCAGATCCCGATTTATAAAGGAATTAATCAATAAAACAGACGCATTGTTTTGAAAGCCTCTGAAACTTTAAAAATCACAATTATAACTGTTTGTAAAAATAGCGAACAGTTTTTGAGCGAGACTATTGAAAGCGTAAAAAATCAAAGCTACCAAAATATAGAATATATAGTTATTGATGGCAGGTCAGTTGATAACACTATTCCAATTATTAAACATTACTCATCGCATATTTCACTTTGGAAAAGTGAAGAGGACATAGGAATGTACGACGCGATAAATAAAGGATTAAGATTAGCGACCGGCGATTATATATTAATTCTTAATTCTGATGATGTTTTGGCAACAAATGATACTATCAAAAATGTTGTTGAACAGATGATAACTGAAACATTCGATTATTACTACGGTAATATGATAAAGTTAAAAAAAGGAAAATTAAAAAAGGTAAAGCTGTTTCCAGTAACATATAAACAGCTTCTTTTATCAACGCATGGGACTTTCGTACCTCACCCATGCTTTTTTGTTTCCGTTAAATTGGATAAAATATTAGCTGGCTATAATCTGGCATATAGGTACGCTGCAGACTATGATTACATCTTAAGAGCCTTAGCTAACATAGACTGTAAAGGCAAGTTTATCAACGTAGATATTACAAAGTTTAGGATACATAATAGTAGCATTACTGCTAGTGGCAAAATACATAAAGAACGAATAAAAATATTACACAAAAACAAGTATTATCGAATACCTTATTTAACCCGTTTGGGTTCTTACTATATATTATGGATATATTACAAAATCATAAACGTTCTACATTTTTACAAAGCCGACAAGGGGTAGAAATTTGGGGCAATAATATTCTATTGCTTTATATTTTTACCATGCCTTTTATTTCTGCCTTTGCATTTAGTCCTACTATTTCTCTACCGCTTCTTTTCGCTTTAACTTTGTTTATAGTCATGGTTGTTGAAACCATCCGTACTTTAAAACTTCCCTTGGAATTTATTGGGTTTGATCTTGTAATTCTTTTTACTTTCCTGTTTTTTGTTGTCTTTTCCTTTGCGATTAACGGCTTAGGCAATACTTTGTCTTTCAACCATACTCTGGCTTACCTTTCTTCATTTCTGCTGTTTTATGTTGCTATTAAATTCATCTTTTTTAATGCAAAAAACAAGGTGATGCTATTTAGACGGGCATTACAGTTAATTTCATTTACCACTATAATAAGTGCGGTATATGCAAATGCGGAATTTATTCTAAGTAATTTTTTTGATATTGATCTGAATGAGTTTATACCCAGGTCTAGCGAAGCAGAAGTTTCTTATAGACCAAAAGTAATTCAACTTTTTTACAGGGCCAGAGGGTTTTCTACAGAATCTGGCCACTTTACTTTTATGATGGAACTGTTTAGCCCATTAGTTATCTATTACATGTATTTTTCAGGCTTTTGCAAATGGCCATCGTTAGTGAAAGCTTTTGTAGTTATTCTTATCATTCTCAGTTTCATTTTTGCAGTTAGTAGCGCATCTTTTCTAATTTTGCCGGTGGCAATTTTTTTGGCCTCGCTTGTACACCTGAAAAAGATATTTTTATATTTTAAAAGGCAAAGGATTAAATTTTTTATTACCTCTGGAGTGGTATTTGGTGTGGTATTAATAATTAATTATTTATTTTCTTTTTACGCACTTATTCTTTTGAGTATAAGTGATAAAATGGATTCAAATTCTTTAGATGACAGGCAGGCGCGTATAAATTTTTTTTATAATAATTTTTTCCATTTTGATCTCGTAAAAAAAATAGTAGGGGCAGGCCCAGCAGGTTTTGATGTATTGGGCTATGATGAATCTAAAGCTATTCTTTCATTATATTATTCGGTTACTTTTGAATTGGGTCTTGTTGGCCTATTTCTTTTATCATTTTTTTTGATAAATATCATTTTTCATGCTTTGCAAATAAAGAGTAACATAGGTTTTTTTCTACTAATCTCATTAATTTCCGGAATTTTTCATTACTACTTCATAGCAAATTTTTGGTATCCGTGGTTTTGGTTTATCGCGGCTTTTATAATGTTTTGTTCCAAAATATTTACAAATACAGACTCTGAATCTAATTTATTTACCTGAATTTAGCTTGCATATGAATTTTTAACTTTAGTACAATAATCAGGTTTGGCGCTTTCAATTGATATCTTTTAAGGTATTTTTTAAAATTATCGTTATGATAATAGATGCTTATACAAAAATATTTAGATTTTTTATTCAAATTTGTGCAGTAATGTTTTTCTCTTTTCTTACTCTTTTTATTCTTTCACTAAATGGTTATTCCTTTTCTAGTGAAAATCTCGAAGAGGAAAAAATTGTTATCGATAAGCCATATAAAGGCTCTGGAAGTTCAATAATTCATATAACAGAGTTTGGAGCTATTGGTGACGGTATTTCCAATTGTACGAAAGCGTTCCAAAAAGCAGCAAAATATCTGCAATTAAATGGCGGCACCTTGATAATTGATTCTGGAGTTTATATTGTTGGCAAACAAAAATTATCAAGCGGTTACTGGGCAGGAAGTTCCTATTTCGCAGAGTCTATTCTCGAATTCAAACATGCAAATAAGCCTATTATAATTTTGGGGCAGAAGGCAACATTAAAGGCCAATGATGGACTAAAATACGGATCTTTTAATCCGGTAACTGGGAAGAGAGATAGCCTGAGAAAAGAAGGTAATAAGAGCGATTATTATGCTTCGGCGTATACAATAATTAATGCAGTGGGATGTGTTTCAATTTCTATTAGTGGACTTATTCTGGATGGAAATTCCGAAAAACTAGACGTAGGACCTTCCTTTGGAAAAGAAGGAATTCAATTAGCCGCGACGGGAATTAGTTTATACAATAATAAAAAAGTAAGTATTACCGATTGCTACATTCACCATTGCGCCCTTGATGCCATTATAGTTGCATGGGCAGGTCTAAAAAATACTGACCCAATTTATCTTCATACAATAAAAAATGTGATTGCAAAGTATAATGGCCGTCAAGGTTTATCTTGGGTTGGAGGAAACGATTTGACAGTAATTAATTCTGAGTTTTCATCTACAGGAAAGGCTTATAACAACAGCTTGCCAATCGTAAGTAAACCTTCGGCAGGAATTGATATTGAAATTGAAAATTCAATTATCAAAAATGGAAATTTTATTGGGTGTAAAATATATGATAACGTAGGACCTGGTTTGTCATCAATTGGCCACGATACTTATAATATTAATTTTAAAAATTGCATTTTTATTGGTACCACTAGCAGTGCTGCCTACCCAAAGTCACAAAACTTTTCCTTTGACAGTTGTACTTTTGTAGGCAAAGTAGAAAGAATTTTTGGTTCGGCTGATAACTCCAAAGCAATTTCTTTCAAAAACTGTCTTTTTACCATGGATGAATCCAGATCGCCAAATGGTAAAGTATATGGAGAAACCTGGGAGTTTTATGAGGGACAAAATGTGGTATTTGACAATTGTGAATTTGACGCAGAAAATCGAAAACTACCAATTTTTAATAACAAGGAAATTGTATTTTTAAATTGTAGGTTCTCCCAAGATGGTGATGTAGATTTTTATGGTTCTGCATCTTTTAAAGGTACAACAAGATTTATAATGAAAGGAAAGGGTAAATTAAATATTTCAGAATCTGAATTTGAAGGACAAATTATTTATAACAACCAAGCAGCAAAGGACATTAAGAAAATCAAGATTGACTAAGACTTTTTTTGACTTTTAAAGAAAGAGTTTTAAAAACATTTGTATCAATGTGAGGCATTTTGTTATAAGATTAAAAAAGGTGATCCAAATTTATATTTCAATATAAAAACAAAACTTGGTTTAAATTATACTTCCTGACAAATCTGAACAAGCATTAATTTGATAATGTCATTTAAATATATTTTTTTGGCATTTAATAAAAAATTACAAGCCCATTTGAAAATTTTACATTTAATCTACACGACAGGTGTAGCAGGCGCGGAAAAACACTTATTATATCTTTTACCTGCGCTTAAGAAGTTTGATGTTCATTGTGAACTTTTATTGATTTGCCCGAAAAGAAATATAGATGATCTGCGGCAATATTGTGAAGGATTGAATGAAAGGGGAATAATGACTACATTATTTCCGGTAAAATCCAGAATGTTTTATTTAACAGCCTCCAAAAAAATTTTTCGATATTTAAAATCATGTGGTATCGGAATTGTCCATTCGCATTTATTCAGCGCAGATTTTATAGCAGTTCTTATAAAAAAACTTTATTTCAGGGACGTAATTATTTTTTCAACAAAACATGGTTACGAAGAAAAATATTTAGTGCAATATGGACTCGGGAATAAAAAGGTTCGATATAATCTCTATTATTTCCTTTCTAAGGTAATAATTAAAATAACCGATCATAATGTTGCTGTATCACAGGCTCTTTCAGAAATGTATTATTTTCTAAAATTGAGCGCTACAAGGATGAAATATATTCATCATGGCATTTGCCTGAATGCATCTTCAGCACAGGCTGAGGTAAAAGGAGAACCTATAATCATTATAGTCGGTAGATTGTATACCATAAAAGGCCATAATTATCTTTTTCAAGCGCTTCCGGAAATAATTGAAAAATTTCCTGAATTAAAATTACTTGTGCTGGGTGAAGGACCTTTAAGAGATGAATTGATAAAACAGGCAACCGCTCTCAATGTGAATCACCATATCGAATTTGTGGGATTTGCCCCGCCGGCTAAATATATTCATAGATGTCAACTAATGGTGGTGCCTTCCTTGTTTGAATCGTTTGGATTAGTCTATATTGAATCTTTCGCATTGAAGATTCCTGTTGTTGCATTTGATGTTGAAGCTGGAAATCAAATTATCGAAAACAATAAAACAGGGATTTTAGTTCCAAGAGGAAATATTGATATGCTATCGAAGGCAATAATCAGATTACTTCAGTCGCCCAATCAGAGAAAAATTATTGTAGAAAATGCTTATACAAAATACCTATCAAATTATACTGTGGAACGAATGGCAAAAGAGACTGCCGAATGGTATTTCTCTATTTTAAATGACAAACAATTTTCAAGGTCGTTCTGATAAATTCTGAATATCGTGACTTATCATAACTTTGACTATTTGTATACCTTGTATACCATAAAAGAATTTTAAATATGCTATTATCAAAATCTATTATTTTAGAAAAAACTTTAGATTATTGCAAGAATTAAATTGCTTAGCTCACCTACATAAATATATTACATCAAAAATGACTAAGGCTGTTTTTAAATAAATATCAAAATGAAGACTGAACAGATAAGAGACTTAGCAATAAAGCGACATAATATTGACGCGAATCATTTCCAGGATACTTACCGTGGTTTAAACAATTCAAGAAAATCAAAAGTTTTTTTATACGGACGAAATATGGTTCTTGAGGAACTAGATGCATTACTTAAAAAAATACCAGTAGGAAGTAAAATATTAGATATTGGTTGTGGCACCGCACATTTGACCAATTGGATAAAAGAAAAGGGTTTTCAAGTTTATGGATTAGAACCCTCAAAAAATATGTATAACTACGCGATTCAAAACTTTCCAGATATTGAAATTAAAAAAGGAATATCTTCAGAATTACCATATCCAGAAAATTTTTTTGATATGATTGTTGCTTTTGAGGTATTAAGATATTTGGACAAAAGCGAAAATATTGCGACGTATAAGGAAATATATCGAGTATTAAAACCTAAGGGATGCTTTTTTGTTACTCAAGTGAATTTATTTTCAACGGATTTTTATTTTATTTTTCATAAGCTAAAAGGTGCTTATTGCAATTTCCTAAATAAAACACATCATCACTGCAATTTTACAACTCCGTCGATGCAAGAAAAAATCGTAAAAAAAGTGGGTTTCTCAGATGTAACAACAATCGGTAGAATGTCTGGCAGTATTAGGTTTTTCTACAAATTCGGAAACAGGGTTGGAGATTTGTATAGGAAGTTTTTTTCTAAAATAACAAAGCAGCGTTTTACTAAAGCCTCTAATAAAGTATTTGCCGGTCACTTATTGGTTGTGGGAACAAAATAATCAGGTTACCTTATGAACGATTGAGAATCTTATCTTTTTTTCCTACCGCGTGATAGAAAGGAGCACCATCGCTGAAAATTATATTTGTTAATCCACAATTTAGCATCATTATTTCAATCTCTTTTTTTGAAAATCTGTGCTCAAGCCTGGTACCAAAACGATCAAGCGCATCATTCCTCACAATAAAAAAGGACTTATTATAGTAAGTACCTAAAGGCATGCGGCTTGCTAACTTAGTGTAACCAATAAAAATGAGAAATCTTACTAATAATATTAAAGGCATATAAAAAACTACCGCAAAAATATCGCAAGTTAATTTCTTCAATTTTCCCGGAAACCGGCTAACAATACTTCTTATTAGATCAACCACCTTGAATAATGCTTTAAAAAAATGTCCCTTTTTGTCTAAGTTATAATATAGGTAAATATAAAAATATCCACCTCTTTTTACCTTTTTTACACAATCTATCATTGCCTGTTGAGTATCGGGTATGTGATGAAGCACTCCAATACTCATGGCAAAATCAAAAGTGTCATCTGGGAATGGAAGTGTTTCAATGGAAGCCTTACTTAATCGAACATTTTTTATTTTACCTAATAATTTACTCGCCGCAAAAATCGCATTGCTGGGATCAACGGCTTCTATAAATCCTGCTTTAGAAGAAAGATATTTTGACCAACGGCCGGTACCGCAACCAATATCTAGAACATAGGAATTCTTAGTAATCATTTGTGCATTAATAATATCAAAATATTCTTCAGCAGACTCCCGGATTTGCTTGTCGGTGAAATCGCTAAACTTTAGCCATTCCTCTCCAAATTCATCTACCACTTTTGTATCAATATTTTCCCCATCAACACTGAACACATGTACTTCCTCATTTTTCGTTTGAATGATCTCATAAGGTTCTTTAGTATAAGCAGACTTCATATTTCTTTAAAATATTTATTGCGGCGCAATATAAGGGCAATAAGATGGTTCATAATAATTTAATTTGTTATTTATTGGCAAAATTGGTAGTAATTCTATGCGGCTTTATAATATAGATGGCGTACTAAACGAACTTGTAATATCACCACATTAAATTCTCAATTTAAGTTTCACCAAAATATTTGAGATTATTTACTTAATAATATCACAATCTTCTGAGAAAAAATTCGTTACCTACTTAGAACGAGAATTCTTACACACATGAACCCTAAACCTTATCATCTGCAGATTTCTGCGAAAAGGCAGTTATTCAGCTTCCTTCAGAAGCATTTGATCATTCCAGGATTTCACACACCTCAAACCTGCGGAAATGATTGAATACGAAATAAAATCAGAAAGTAAATTTTCAATAGGGTTACAGGAACTATGGCGTTACCGCGAGTTGTTTTATTTCTTTACCTGGAGAGATATAAAGGTAAAATATAAGCAAGCTGCGTTGGGAATACTATGGGCAATTTTGCAGCCTTTGGTTATGATGATCGTTTTCACTATCATCTTCAGCCGGGCGTTAAATGTGGGCAGCGAAGGCATACCATACCCAATCTTCGCCATCAGCGGCTTACTTATTTGGAACATATTCAGCAATGGTTTGCTCAACAGTGCGAATAGTATGATTACAAATGCCAATATCATAAAGAAGATTTATTTCCCTCGCCTGATTATTCCCATTAGTGCTATTTTAACTGCCTTAGTCGACTTTTTGTTTGCCCTAATTATTTATGCAATTGTTCTGATTTATTATAAACAGGAGGTTAGCATTATTAAGTTAGTACTATACCTGCCTTTAGGTATCCTTATTACACTTATGACCACTTTTGGGCTGGGCACATGCCTGGCAGCGCTTAACGTTAAGTACAGGGATTTTCAATACCTACTTCCTTTTATGATACAATTTTTATTGTTTGTAAATCCGGTATTGTATTCTTCAAAAGCATTTTCAAGTCCTGTGGTAAATGGGTTCATGAAAGCTAATCCGATCGCAGCGTCTATTCAACTTTGTAGAAGCATTTTTACGGGGGGTAGTGTTGATTGGCAGAGCGTGATGTTTGGGGCGATAGTTGCCGTTCTGTTGCTATTAATCGGTGTATACACCTTTAGAAAAACCGAAACTTACTTTGCTGACCTCGCATAATTATGAAACCGATATTAGAAGTCCAACATATAACCAAGCAATTTAAAATTGGAAGTAAGCAGGAGAGGTATCTCTCTTTGAGAGATGTCGTTGCGAATCCATTCAGCAAAAAAAAGAATAATCACAAAACCTTTTTGGCATTGGATGATGTAAGCTTTGGAGTGTATCCTGGCGAAAGTATTGGAATAATCGGGAGAAATGGCGCCGGCAAAAGCACACTATTAAAAATTCTTAGCAGGATAACACCACCAACGAGCGGTAAAATAATTTGTCGCGGACGCGTAGCAAGTTTATTAGAAGTCGGTACAGGTTTTCATCCTGAATTAACAGGCCGGGAAAATATTTATATGAATGGCAGCATACTGGGTATGCGAAAATTTGAGATAGATAAACACTTTGATAGCATTGTAGATTTCAGTGGTGTTGAAAAATTTATTGATACCCCGTTAAAACATTTCAGCAGCGGTATGCAACTCCGACTGGCGTTTGCTGTTGCAGCTTTTCTTGAGCCAGAAATTTTGGTGATTGATGAAGTTCTTGCTGTTGGTGATGCGGAATTTCAAAAGAAATGTTTAGGGAAAATGGATGAGGTAAGTAAGAGCGGAAGAACAGTATTGTTTGTAAGTCACAACATGGGGGTTATAGCAGAACTCTGCAGGAAAGGCATTATATTAAATCAGGGTAAATTATTAATCCAGGATAATGTTGACATCGTTCTTGATAAGTACAACACTTTTTTATCTTCTTCACTGGCATCATATCAAAATGACTTTTCAGGGTACGATGAACCGATATGCATTAGTTCAGTTACGATGGAAAGCAGGAGCGGGAATAATATTTTTTCTTTTGAGGAAGATATTGCCGTTGAAATAAAAATAGATATTAAAAGCGGTTTTTTTGAAGGTATTAACCTGGGGGTTGCACTCCTGGACAAATGGAAGAGAAAAGTTTTTACATCACATAACAAAATAAAAAACCCGCATAAGAATGAGTATAATTTAATAATACCGAAGGAAGTTTTTCTTACGGGCGGTTATTCATTGGACGTAAGTTTGTTTGTGCCACAAGGCAAGGTTTTTCAATACTTAAAAGACATTTGCCCGTTTGACGTTTCAGACTTTACTTCCGAAATGTCTCAATATGCAAATGCCGATACGGGAATAATAAACTTGCCTTGCAGATGGGAATAAAAAGAATTATAAAGAAGGCGGGTACCGCATTGAGGATAAACAGAGGTGATCGCTTACCTACCGGGCATTATAGACTGCACGGCACCGCAGAAGTAAAAAATTCAACTATTGGCAATTACACATATATTTCAACAGGAACACTTATTCAATCTGCAGACATAGGAAAATTTTGTTCCATAGGCCCATATACCGTCATTGGTTATGGCAACCACCCACTAGATTTTATTTCGACTTCCCCCATGTTCTATCATACCGGGGTAATATTTGAAAGAACGTTTGCAGTTAATGAAGCGTTTGAGACTTATGAAAGAGTGATGATAGGCAATGATGTTTGGATTGGCTCAACTGTTTACATCAGGAATGGTATTTCAATAGGAGATGGCAGTGTTATAGCCGCAGGGGCTGTAGTAACTAAAGATGTGCCTCCCTATGCAATAGTTGGTGGTGTGCCGGCAAAGCTAATAAAGTACCGGTTTCCCGAAGCTGTTATCACTAAGCTGCTCAACATTAAATGGTGGAATTGGAGCAATGAAGAACTTCAGGAAAAACAAAAGCATTTTATCACAAATGATATTATTGCAATTGAAAATTTCATAAACGAATGTAATGCGCTCTGAAAATTTATCACGGTTATCTGATACGAAGGTTACTAAATCCAGTACTTACTATTTGCATTACAAATCTTTTCATGCCTCTTTGTTTTCTTCTTTATCTCAATTTGCAAAAGGAAGGCTTTTAGACATTGGATGCGGAAACAAACCTTATGAAAAAATAGTAGCGGAAAAAATCACGGAATATATTGGTTGCGATATCATTCAGTCTGATTTAAATAAAGTTGATGTTTTATCAGTTGCTGATGCTATTCCCCTGGGCTCAGAAACTTTTGATACTGTAATTTCTACTCAAACTATTGAGCATGTCGAGAATCACCAGGGCCTGGTTAATGAAGCATTTCGTTTGCTAAAGCCAGATGGTTATTTTATTGTTTCGGGCCCCATGTACTGGCATTTGCACGAGGAGCCGTATGATTTTTTTCGGTTTACGAAATACGGATTTACTTATGTTTTTGAAAAAGCAGGTTTTGAGGTAGTTGAAGTAGTATCAAATGGAGGTGCATGGGCAACAGCAGGACAAACATTGATTCATTCTTTTTCGCACAGTACCAGTAAGAATATTTTCATTCATGGTTCACGTTTCTTATTTCACAGGCTTCGTCTATACTGGCTGGTTAATTCTTTTTTTTCCTGGCTGGATAGGGTTGACTACAACCCGATAAACACAATGAATTATGTGGTTATTGGAAAAAAGCCCATAAATAATTAGAAAATTATGCTGCCTAAGATCTCTATAATTATTCCTTGTTACAACCACGGCAAATTCATAAAGGAAGCAGTACGCAGTGTGGAAACTTGTACTGAGAAAGATTTGTATGAGATTATCATTTTAAACGATGGCTCAACAGATGAATATACGATTGAACAATTAAAGAAACTATCTACAGAGGGATATCATGTAATTAACCAGGAAAATAAAGGTCTTGGAGCAGCAAGAAATAATGCGATTAAAAGAGCAAGAGGAGAATATATTCTGCCATTGGATAGCGATAACGAAATACGGCCAGAATATATTTATGAAAGCATAAAGATCCTGGACAAACAGGATCACATTGCCGTAGTTTATAGCGACGCAATCAGTTTTGGTGAAAGTTCTAAAAGAATTGTTGCCGGAGAATTCAATTTGCAAAAATTAATGATCGGAAATTATATTGATGCCTGCGCAGTATATAGAAGATCAGTGTGGGAGAATGTTGGCGGCTATGACGAAAACATGCCAGTTATGGGAATGGAAGATTGGGATTTTTGGTTAAACATTTCGTTACAGGGGTATGAATTTCATTATATACCCGAAATGTTTTTTGAATATAGAGTGGCTCCAAATTCAATGATCACTTCATTGCACTCGGACAAAGCCATAATACTAGAGGCTTACATGCAGAAGAAGTATAAAAAATATTTAAACAGACATTATATTAATGAAGCCTTAATAAAACAAGGCAGAGCTAATAAAAAATTGGCGTACAAATTTTTCATCGCACTATATTTTCCTGCCATGCTTCATTTTTTGACTAAAAATAAATTGATAAAAAATCCGGAAATTTTTTAACCCGGATAACGCAACAATAAGCTACAAAGTGTTAAGTATTATTATCTGCCATAGAAATGAAAGCCTGCTTCAATCTTTAAAAAAAAGTATTGAAGAAACAATCGGATTGCCGTATGAGCTTATCATCATTGATAACAGGAATAATAATTACACCATTTTATCTGCATATAATGAAGGAGTGAGAAAATCAAAATATGATATTGTTTGTTTTGCTCATGAAGATATTTTGTTTCATACCAGTAATTGGGGGCAAAAGGTGATTACACATTTTAATGAAGCAGAGGTTGGAATGATCGGCGTAATAGGTGGGATGGCGCAGTCAGTGGTTCCATCGGCATGGTGGTTTAATAGTTATTTTTCGAGAAGTGCACGCAACTTGCTCTTGAGGGACCGAAATAAAAAGGATAAAAATCTATACCGGTATTACAGCAATCCTCTTTCGGATGAAGGCAAAACAGAAGTCGTTATTTTGGACGGACTGTGGTTGTGTATAAGGAAGCAATTGTTTGAAAAAATTTCTTTTGATGAAAAAACATTTTCAGGGTTTCATTTATACGATGCCGATATAAGCATGCAGGTACTTCAATATTCTAAAAGTTATGTTGTATATGACATCCTGATAGAACACATGTGGGACGGTAATATCACGCAGGATTTTTATAAGGACTTACTTCGTTTTACCCACAAGTGGAACAAACAATTACCGGTTCGAAATTCGAAAACTGATTCTAACTATTTCAGAAATTATAACTGGCATGCACTCCGCAATTTGATCCTGGAAATGCGATCGGCAAATATTTCGAAAGAAGAAATCCGGAAAGTGCGTAAGCAATATTATCCTGTAGCGAAACAAGAATTCGATTCGCTGTGGTTCAGAAATTATTTCTTTATATCTGATCTGATAGGGTACAGGTATGCCAATTCTTTATTCTACAGAATAGAAAAAGCAATCGGCTTTTGCAAATTGCCGGATCACGTTAAGGCAGTATACGACCAGGCTGCATAAACCGTTAAACAATTGAGTAAACTCAGTAAAATATCTTATGACAGAAATAAAACTTGCAAATCCTTTTAACCGGTTACCCCTGCAAAAAGTGGCCGAAGGTCTCATGGATAATGTCGGGAATTTGTTTCCATATAAAGAGGGTGCTTACCGTTTTGTGAAAGAGAATAATTATACAGAGAACTTCGGTTTTCAATGGAACAAGTTTGTAACAGCACAGCTTGATAAGTCGACCAACATGCAATTAAGTCGTCAGCGTTTTTTTGCCGAGACAGGCTGGAACAAAGAAGACCTCACGGGTCAAAATGTATTGGAAGTTGGTTCCGGTGCCGGGCGATTTTCTCAAATAGTATTGGATCATACTAACGCTAATTTGTACAGTGTTGACTATTCAAATGCTGTAGAGGCAAACTTTAAAAATAATGGCCCGAGTAATCGGTTGCATTTATTCCAGGCAAGTGTGTATGACATGCCATTTGAGAAAGGGCAATTTGATAAAGCCATTTGTATCGGCGTTTTGCAGCATACACCAGATGTAGAAAAAAGTGTGAAATGCATAATCGATATGGTAAAGCCGGGCGGTGAAGTTGTGGTTGACTTTTATGAAAAGAAAGGCTGGTGGACCAAATTGAGTGCGAAATATCTTTTAAGGTTTTATACAAAAAGACTAAGTAATGAGAAGCTGTATAAAATCATTGATAAGAATATAGACTGGATGATTAAAGCCAACAGGTTTTTTTCAAAAATTGGAGTGGGTAAAATTGTAAATCGTTTTATACCTCTCTGCGATATTGATGGAACATTGCCCAAAGATCTGCCCTATGCTCAATTAAGAGAGCTTTGTGTTTTGGATACATTCGATATGTTTTCACCGCAATATGACCGTCCTCAGAAAATAAGCACGGTGATGAACTGGTTTAATAAATATGGCATGCAACAGGTGTGGGGCGGCAATGTTGTTTACGATCATTACACTGCAAGCGTGGTAAAAGGAATCAAAAGATAATTACTCATTAACTGTTCAATGAAAAGAAAACTCATACATTTTATTTTTGATCTTGGCCGTGGCGGAGCAGAAACCATGATAGTAAGGGTGATTAAAGAACTGCCGGAGTATGAGCACATAATAGTTACACTGTTCCCTAAAAACCGTTTCGGAAAAGAGCTTGAATGCGACAGACTAATTTGCCTGAATCTAAAATCTTTGTATTCCCTGCCTGCTTCTATTTTCAGGTTCAGAAGAATTGTAAATATTGAAAAACCTGACCTGGTTCATACTCATCTTTTTTGGCCCACTGTCATAGCTCGGATGAGCGTTCCAAAAAGAATTCCTCTTGTTACAACAATACATGCTTTCATCGCTTCGTCTCTTGAATACAAACATGCTCACATTCGTTTTTTAGATAGGCTTACTTATTGTTTAAGAAAAAACATAATCATTGTTGTCGCGAAAGGAGCACTTAAAGAATATTTTTCATTCCTGAAATTGGAACCCTATAAAAGTTATAACCTGTATACTTTTGTAGATGTCAATCGATTTGATGCAAGCCAAGTTGCAGAAAAAAAGAAAGACCCTGTCTTTCGAATCATTTCTACAGGTGCTTTGCGGGCGCAGAAAAATTATTCTTTCTTAATAGATCAATTCAGTCATCTTAAAGATTTAAATATTGAATTGCATATTTATGGATCAGGAAGTTTACGCAAAGAGCTGCAACAGCAGATAGATGAAACCGGAGCTAAAGTAATTTTAAAAGGAGAGGTAAGTAATCTTGAAAAAATATTACCAGGCTATGATTTATATGTTGCGTCCTCTAGCTTCGAGGGGTTTTCGTTGAGTGTGCTTGAAGCAATGGCAATGAAATTACCAATGCTTTTAAGCGATATTGAATCATTCAGGGAACAGTGCCAAGACACGGCTGTATATTTTGACCTTACTGCTAAGGAAGAATTTATACAACGCCTTAATGAACTCATAGCTGATGAGCAAAAACGAAAAGAGCTTTCCGAAAAAGGTTATGAAAGAGTAATGCAAAATTTTACTCTTACTAATCATGTCTCTCAGCTAAAAAATATTTACAACGAAACTTTATCGTACGAGACTAAGGATGATTTTCAAGCTGGAAAGAATTTAACTTATATATTCAATGAATAAACTTATGTATGTGCGGCATCGCTGGCTATATTGCTATCAATAAATC
This sequence comes from Ginsengibacter sp., assembly GCA_040007325.1. GTDB lineage: Bacteria > Bacteroidota > Bacteroidia > Chitinophagales > Chitinophagaceae > Ginsengibacter. The sequence continues at coordinate 43,723 of JBDTVF010000001.1, forward strand.
TATTAAAACAGAGCAACTCTGTAAGGCTACTGGTACTATAAAGCATAGGGGACCGGATGCTGAAGGATTTTATTTTTCTTCCGATGACAAAGTTGGGCTGGCACACAGACGTCTGTCAATTTTAGATCTTTCAGAGTCTGCGAATCAGCCGATGATCTCTGCGGATGATAGATATGTGATAGTTTTTAATGGCGAAGTTTACAATTTTAAAGAACTTAAAAAAGAGCTTAAAGATAAAGGCGCTTCTTTAAAAACAACTTCTGATACGGAAGTGATTCTTCAATTATTTGCACAGGAAGGCGTGGATAGTTTTAGAAAGCTGAATGGCATGTTTGCCTTCGCTATTTATGATAAGGAAAGTAAAATGCTCACTCTTTGTCGTGACCATGCCGGGATAAAGCCGCTGTTTATTTACTACAATCAAAGCGAAATTATCTTTTCTTCGGAACTGAAAGTGATCAGTTCTATTAAAGAAAAAGAATTGACTTTAAACAAAAAATCAATTCCACTTTTTTTGCATTTAGGATTTATTCCTCACCCATTTACCATTTACAAGGAAGTCTCAAAATTTCCTGCAGCTCATTATTTACAGATCGACTGTACGCAAAATAATTTTAATGACATAACTAAGAACTTTTCTCCTTTCTGGTCGCTGGAAGACAAACTCGCACCGCAAACTTTTAAACATGAAGGAGAAGCAAGACAAATACTTAGCGATCTTTTAATTGACTCGGTTGAAAAACAATTAGTGAGTGATGTTCCCATTGGAACTTTTTTAAGCGGAGGTGTCGACAGCAGTCTTGTTACGGCGATAGCGGCAAAAAGACACAGCAAAAAAATAAGTTCATTCAGCATTGCAATAGATGATGGTAAATATAACGAATCAAAATACGCTTCATTAGTTGCTAAAAACCTGGGAACAGATCATCATGTTTTCAATGTGAAAGAAAAAGAAGTGATGGAATTAATAAACGACTTTCTTCCCGCATATGATGAACCTTTTGCGGATTCATCTGCATTGCCAACGATGATGGTTAGCAAAATGGCGAGAAAACATGTGACGGTTGCACTAAGCGGTGATGGCGGCGATGAATTGTTTATGGGTTACGGTGCGTACAATTGGGCTAAAACACTTAACAAAAAATGGATTCCTTTCGTAAAGGAACCTTTGCATGCCGTATCCGAATTTATGAGCGGAAAATATAAGCGTGCCGGTAATCTTTTTGCGTTTGACGGTAAGGAAAATTTAAAGTCTCACATTTTTTCGCAGGAGCAATATTTTTTTAGTGAGAATGAATTGTCTGATGTACTTGTGCACAGTGACTTTGATTTTAAAAATCAGAATTATTCCCATTCACTAAAAAGGCAAATGTATCCACAGGAAGAACAGGCACTTTGGGATTTTAAATATTATTTACCGGATGATCTCCTGGTAAAAGTGGATCGGGCGAGTATGCGGCATTCACTTGAGATCAGGGTTCCGTTACTGGATTATCGAATTATAGAATTTGCATTTAACCTTGATAGTGATCTTAAAATTAAGGGAAGCCAAATGAAATATCTTCTAAAGGAAGTCTTGTACGAATACCTTCCGAAGGAAATATTTGAAAGACCTAAATGGGGCTTTAGCATACCGCTAAAAAAATGGTTAAAAACTGATCTTAATTTTCTTATTGAAAAATTTACTTGCAAGAGTGTTATTGAAAAATATTCCGTGCTTCGCTTTGATAAAGTAGAGAAGATCAAAATGAAATATTTCGGAGGTGACGACTATTTGTTTAATAGGCTTTGGGTGATCATAGTTTTACATTGGTGGTTGGAAGAAAATTTTAAATCAGCTAATGACTAAATCAAAAAATATCCTTTTCATTTCTTACGATGGAATGACTGATCCGCTAGGTCAGAGCCAGGTGATTCCATATCTTGCCGGGCTTTCGGCGCACGGATATAGCTTTACAATCTTAAGTTGCGAAAAGCCCGAAAAATTTCGCCTCTACGAGAAAAATATCTGTCAACTTCTTAAGTCGCATAAGATAAAATGGGTGCCCATTCGGTATCATAAAAAGCCTCCGGTTGTATCATCAGTTTATGATGTAATGATGCTTATGCGGAAAGCGAAACAACTTCATCGTGTTGAAAATTTCGATATGGTGCATACACGGGCCGGCATCCCTTCACTGGTTGGGCTTTGGATGAAAAAAAGTTTTGGGTTAAAATTTATGCATGATATACGCGAGTTTTATGCCGAGAGCCGGATTGATGCCGGGTTGTGGAACAAGGGTAATTTCTTTTATAGGCAGGTATATAATTTTTTTAAGACAAAAGAAATTGACGAGATAAAACATTGCGATGGAATTGTATGCCTCACGTATGCAGCTAAAAGGATCATAAAAACATGGGCGCCTTATAGCACTGATATACCTATTGAAGTAATACCATGTAGTGTAGATATAAATTTATTCGATCCTGATTCCATTTCTGCCGAAAAAAAGACGCGGGCTAAAAAGGAGTTAAATATTAAAGATGGCGATCTCGTCATAAGTTATCTTGGGTCACTTGGTGGCTGGTATCTTACGGAGGAGATGTTAAGTTTCTGCGAGATTATTCTCGATAAGATTCCCACTTCGAAGTTTTTATTCATCACCCCTCATTCTAAAGAAACTATTCTGGCTGCAGCTAATAAGTTTAACATCCCAGCCAATAATATAATTGTGCAACATGCGCAACGTAATGAAGTGCCTTTATTGCTTTCATTAAGCGATTATTCGATATTTTTCATTAAGCGTTGCTATTCCAAACAATCTTCCTCGCCTACAAAGCATGGTGAGATCATGGCTATGGGGATCCCTGTGATTACTAATTCCGGAGTAGGAGATGTGGCGGATATTGTTGCAAAATACGAGTCGGGAATTATCCTGACGGAATTATCATCTCAGGAATTCAATAATGTTGCGGGAACCATATCTGAAAATTTTTATTCAGGCAGTATGCGAACAAATAGAAGCGAAACAAGGTTGGCGGCAATTGAATATTATGATTTGGAAAAAGCAATTTTGAAATATATAAGGATGTATGATAAAATCTTAAATCGGCAAATGCTGTTTCAGAATGCGGATTGAATTGCAAATAAATATTGTTCTCTGAATGTATGCCGTATGGATAATTAGTAAAGGGATTTCTAATCATAAACAAAGTGATGACCTCAAATTTTCTTATCGTTGGAGCTGGCTTCTCGGGTGCTGTATTGGCACACCGGCTTGCAGAATTATTGCCTGAAAGTAATATAGAAGTATGGGAAGAGAAATCACATGTTGCCGGTAACTGTTTTACAGAAAGAGATAAAGAAACCGGAGTGATGGTTCATAAATATGGTCCTCACATTTTCAATACAGACAAAAAAGAGATTTGGGATTTCGTGAATGAATTTATAGAGTTACGGCCTTTTGCTCATAAAGTAAAAGCCATCAGCAATGGCAAGATTTTTTCAATGCCGGTAAACCTGCATACGATTAATCAATTTTTCGAAAAAACTTTAAATCCCGAAGAAGCCAAAACGTTCATTGGGTCAAAAGCTGATCGAAATATTAATGAGCCAAAGAATTTCGAGGAGCAGGCATTGAAATTTATTGGCAGCGAACTTTATCAAACTTTTTTTTATGGCTACACAAAAAAGCAGTGGGGTTGTGAACCACGGGAGCTGCCGGCTTCGATCCTGAAAAGATTGCCGGTTCGATTCACCTACGAAGATAGCTACTACAATAACCCTTACGTAGGTACACCTGTTGAAGGTTACACAGTGTTTGTTGAGAAACTGCTTAATAAAAAAAATATCAAAACTATATTGTCGAAAAAATATAAACCTTCAGATGAAACTTTATCATTTGATCATATTTTTTTTACGGGCCCTATAGATGCTTTTTTTAACTATCGTTTTGGAAGATTAGGTTATCGTACAGTTACCTTCGAACCTATCTATGATACAGGCGACTACCAGGGCACAGCTGTAATAAATTATTGCGATGAAGCAGTTAAGCATACCCGAATTACAGAGCACAAGCATTTCGCGCCATGGGAAAAGCATGATAAAACAATTTGTTTTAAAGAATTCAGTAAAGAGACTTCAGCAACTGATATACCTTTTTATCCCAAAAGATTGCTAAAGGATAAACAACTATTATCATGTTATCGAAGCGAAGCGGAACAATTAGAAAAAGTCTCTTTTCTTGGCAGGCTCGCCACGTATAGATATATGGATATGCATCACGTTATAGGTGAAGCACTTCATTTCGCTGAAAAATTTTGCCATGACCTTTCGCATAGTCTCAAACTTCCTGTTTTTCCAAATATAGAAGAAGTATAATCACGTGATTTAACTTTTCTCCCCAATCATAAAAAAATACTATCACGCCTTCGTAAAGTCCGTAAAGCGCTTAGTTAAATTACAATAACAGTCAGGGTTTCGCGTTAGTAAATAGGTAAATCCAAATCTATTAAAACCAAACTGAGTGCCCTATGGACAAGGTTATCGCAGTGGTTGTTACTTACAACCGCGTGCAGTTACTTTCCCAATGTATTACTGCCTTAAGAAATCAAACCCGCAAAATTGACCAGATTCTCGTAATAAATAATGGAAGTACTGATAGTACTGAAGAATGGTTACGTGAGCAGGAAGATGTTGATTTCATCACACAAAAAAATGTCGGAGGCGCTGGCGGTTTTCATACCGGAATTAAGACTGCCTTCGAAAAAAAATATAGTTGGATATGGGTAATGGATGATGATGGCTTTCCGAAAGAAGATGCACTTGAGAAACTGCTTGAAGATGATCATGAAGAATTATGCCTTCGTAACTGTGCGGTAATTAATAAAGATGACAAAGAAAGTTTTGTGTGGAAAACAGGAGATTTCGCTACAATAGGTGAGGTTGACAGCAATGTTATTAAGAATGTAGCACATCCTTTTAACGGAACTCTTTTGCATAGAAAAATTATCGAAAGAGTCGGTTTACCTCAGGCAAATTTGTTTTTGTGGGGCGATGAAACCGAATACCTCTACCGGATAGTTATTAAAAACAAAATTCCATTTTATACTAAGACAACTAGTATTCATTATCATCCGGCTTGTGCTTATTCTTATAAAAATGATTGGGCTTTTAGCAGTAACTGGAAGATGTATTATTACGTGCGTAACAGGTTTTACATCTTACAAACCAAGTTTAGTCAAAGCATTTTACTTGCATACGCCATGTATTTAGTTTTCTTAGTTGCTTTTGCAGGCACTATCATTGTTTTTCAAAAGACAAACAAATTCCAGAAACTTGGTTTCATCTTATGGCCCGTGAAGGATGCCTTAGTCAATAATTGCGACGCCACACCACAAGTGATTTTGCAAAAGCTCTCAGCATCACCAAATGGAATAGGGAATTATATATTTTATCGACTCAAAGTATTAACAGGAGTTTTTTCACAACCCGCTTCATCATCCCTACAGTGATAAAGAATGGTGGTATTTCAATAACACATGAACAAATCTAATCTTCGATGGACTATGGTGATTTAATTTTATTTCCTCTCTTTGTCATTTTATCCAGTGTCTTCTTCAGAAGAATAAGAAATAAGTATGATAATCCAATACTAAGGAAGTATCACAAGCAAGGTTTTTGGATTAAAATGCTGGGTTGTCTTGCGTTTACAATATTTAGTGTATACCTGTCACCTGGTGATTCCACCGGCTTGTATCAAACCGAGGGTAATAATCTTTACCATCTCATTTTACAAGATTCTCATAACCTCAATATTATTTTTAGTAAGGGTAAAGAGTTTGATGAGATGTTGCTTAAGGATCCAAGAAATGGGGGATATTTCAGGTCTGAAGCAAACTTTATGGTGGCAAGATTTGTCACCCTTTTATCTTTCATATCGTTTGGTCGATATGCGGCGATCAATGTGATTTTCGCCTGTATTGCTTTTAGCGGTATGTGGAAGTTGTTCTTGTTTTTTTACGAGCAATATCCGCATATGCATAAAAAGTTTGCAATTGGTATCTTATATTTTCCCACGTTAGTATTTTGGAGTTCCGGTATTTTAAAAGATACACTTTGCATTGCATCAATAGGTTGGGTCACCTATTCGGTTTATGAGATGCTTTACCGAAAGAAAAGCTTTATCAAAAATATGATCATCCTTTTTGCCTTCGGCTATCTTTTGGCGATACTTAAAGTTTACATCCTCATTTCTTACTTACCTTTTTTTGTCTTATTTATAATTCTTAAAAACATACAGGGAATACAAAATCGGCTGCTTAAATATTTGCTTGCGCCGGCCTTGATTATTGGAAGCATGTATGGTTTTACGATAGTTCTTGATTCTTATAACCAGGAGCTCGGAGCTTACGCCGTGGACGATCTTACTAAAAGTATCCAGCATTTAAATGGTGCTTTTTCTTCAATGGATGGGAGCGAAACTGCCGACTCGAATTTTGATCTGGGAGTGGAATTTGATGGAACTTTCAGCGGTCTTTTGAGGATGGCTCCGATAGCGATCTTCACTACTTTTTTTAGGCCTTTCTTGTGGGAATCTCACAAACTGTCTTCCATACTCGCCTCGGTAGAAAGCTTTATACTTCTGTTCTTTACATTTTATGTAATTGTCAGGAGCGGTATTAAAACATTTTTAAAATTGATTTTATCTGATCCGTTAATCATGTACTGTTTTCTTTTTTCTCTCGTGTTTGCACTCTTTGTGGGAGCTAGTACATTAAATTTTGGGACATTGGTTAGGTATAAAATTCCTTGCCTGCCTTTCTATGCAATTTCACTTTTCCTCATATTTGAGAAGGTAAAAGAAAAAGTATCAAGGAAAAAAGAGAAAATAGCAAACGTCGTAAAAGCTTCTCAAATTGCTTTAGTACCTGCGATGTAGCTCCATCAAAGACTATGGCAATAGCTTTTGTGTTTTTGAATCACGAAGAATAAGGTTATTTTGCGCGTTAAAAACCTCCAGAAATAATGTGCGGTCTCGCGGGTACTGTAAACTCCGATTTTTCTTATGATGCTGTTGTAAAAACCATGGGACATCGGGGGCCTGATGAACAGTGTGGTTATAAATACAATAACGTTAATCTTTTTCATTTAAGGCTTGCAATTCTTGATATTTCCGGCGGAAAGCAACCGATGTCGCTTGGTGATAAATACGCCATTGCTTTTAATGGTGAGATATATAACCACCAGGAACTTCGCAAGCAGTTTAACCTTATTGGACAAACTTCTTCTGATACCGAAACCCTGCTCTTATTATACGATAAGTTCGGTACAGATTTTCTTCAATACCTGGACGGTATGTTTGTCCTTATCATTCATGACAAAACAAAAAATCAATTATTTATTGCGAGGGACAGGGCCGGTAAGAAGCCTCTTTACTATTATTCAAAAGATGAAAAGATAGCATTTGCCAGCGAACTTAACTGTCTTGCAACCTTGGTGGATCTCGAGGCAGAACCAAAGAATTTTTATCATTATTTGAGATTAGGTTCATTCTATAAAAAGCTCACTCCTTACAAAAATGTGACTGAGTTGGAAGCTGGGAGTTTTATACTCATCAATTGCGATACGCTAAAAATTGAAGTACACGGCTGGTGGAATATTCATGATTACTATGAGCTGGAAAATCGTGACTCGTTTGAAGTTTGTCTTACGAAAACGGATGACTACCTGCATCAGGCCGTCAAGAGAAGGATTGAGTCAAGTGACCTGGAAGTAGGATGTTTTTTAAGTGGAGGTATCGATAGTGGGCTGATTACCGCAATTGCTTCGGGCTATAATCATAAACTAAAAACTTTTACGGTCTCTTTCGATGGAGAATATGATGAAGCTCCCTTAGCTAAGCTTGTATCGGATAAATACAAAACGTCGCACACAGAAATAAAAATTTCTTTTGTCAATCTTCGAAATGATGTCGAGAAAATTATATCCAATTACGGCGAGCCTTTTTTTGACAGTTCTGCCATACCAAGCTATTATGTAAGCCAGGCCGCAAAAAAACATGTAACCGTCATACTCAACGGAGATGGTGCTGATGAGCTTTTTGGTGGCTATAGAAGATATGTACCATTTGCCAGATATGACTTTTTTAAAAAAAATTATTTGGTAAAAAGTGGCGCTGGTTTTATCAGACACGTTATGCCCCAGGCTCACGATAAAAAGTCATTATATAATTATTTGTATCGCCTGGCATCTTTAGCATCGAAATCGAATCTTGAAATTTATCTTTCTGCAGGGGTTGATATTTTTGAAGACTATACTCAATATATTACTGACCCGGGCTTTGATTATCTTCAGCCAGTGAAAGAAGACTTTGATAAAATAGCCAATAGCAGTCTTTCTGGCTTAAAAAAAATTATGAATCTGGATTTTGATACCAATTTATTCAGCGATCTTTTGGTAAAAATGGATATTGCTACTATGGCGAATTCTATTGAGGGTCGTAGTGCCTTTTTATCTAAGGAGCTACTTGAATACATTCCCGGCATTGCTGACCGGTATAAAATAAAAGGTACGACAACAAAATATTTATTAAGACAATTAGCAGTAAAATATCTGCCGGCTGATCTGATCAACCAGCCAAAAAGGGGTTTTGAAATTCCTCTTAAGCACTGGATCGATCATGAATTAAAAGAACCTATTGCAGATTATTTGAGTTCTTCGCAATGCTTTTATAAGAATTTTGTGGATGGAAAATTTGTACGCGACTTGCTTGAAAACAGAATAAGAATTTCTGATGAAAAGCGTGCAAAAATCCTTTGGACTTTATTTGCAATGGAAGTGTGGAATAAAAATGTACGGAATGCCAGGTGAATTAAAAGGAAAAAAAATTGCCGTAATCGAAAACGGCCTTATTTCTACCTATACAATGAGGGAAGGCTTGATGCTTCGACTTCTTAAAGAGGGTTGTTCTGTGTATATCATCACCCATACCAACAAGTATGTGACGCAAGTTGAAAAAATGGGGTTAAAAGTAGTCGACGTGGGTTCTGGAAATTTGAATCCATTCAAAGTTGCCAGGTACATTTATAATTTAAGAAAGGCATTAAAAAAAATTAAACCTGACGTATGTCTCACTTTTAGTATCAGGCCGGCCATCTGGGGAAATTTAATAACCCGCCAGTTGGACATTCCAACCATTACAAATATTACAGGCGTAGGCCCATTATTTATTAGCAAAAGTATTGTATATCGTGCTGCAAGGCGGTTGTATAGGAATGCCCTGAGTAAAACACGAAAAGTCTTTTTTCAGAACTATGATGATATGAATCTTTTTCTCGAGAGAAAATTTGTAAAACCGGAGGTCGTAGAAAGGGTTCCCGGTTCAGGTGTCGATTATAATAAATTCAAACCAATCCTGCTAAAAGAAAAAGATCCGAACACATTCATATTTTTATTTATTGGTCGCCTCATTAAAGACAAAGGAATTTTTGAATACATTAGTGCCGCAAGAAGTATTAGAAAAAAATTTCCAAATTCTATATTTAACGTAATTGGCCCTTTCTGGACTCAAAATCTCAGAACAAATACTATTACCCATTCACAATTGCAACACTGGATAGAAGAAGGAGTAATCGATTATCTCGGTGAGAAAAAGGATGTAAGGAAATTTATAGCGGAAGCTGATTGCATCGTATTGCCTTCGTACCGCGAGGGTACATCCAATATACTGCTAGAGGCCGGTAGTATGGAAAAGCCTGCTATAACTACCAACACAACAGGCTGCAAAGAAATTGTGGAGCACGGTGTAACAGGCTTGTTGTGTAATGTAAAGGATGATTTAGATCTTGCAGACAAAATGGAGCAGATGATTATGCTTTCTGAAGAGCAAAGGATTTCTATGGGAAAAAAAGCACGCGAAAAAATAATAAAAGAATACGATAAGCAAATCGTGATTGGCGCTTACTTAAAAGCCATTTGCAACGCAATACATATTCCATAATGTTATCATCTCATTATCTCTGGCATTTGTTTTAATAATCACAACTATAGTCCTTTTTTTTTGTAATAGAATAAAACAAATTCTAGTTATGCTCTTTACGATTAAAGACATTGAAAACCTTTCAGGTATTAAAGCCCACACGATTCGTATATGGGAACAGCGATATTCCTTTATTAAGCCGAAAAGATCTGAAACTAACATCAGGTATTATACGAACGAGGAGTTGAAAACAATTCTCAATATTGCCCTGCTTAACAAATACGGCTACAAGATTTCTCATATCGATAAAATGTCGCCGGAATCAATGGCGGAAAATGTGCTATCTCTTACGGATGCAGAAGCGAAAGAATATTTATTGATAAATACTTTGCTTGAGTGCATGGTAGACTATGATATGGAAAAGTTTGAAGCATTACTTGATAATGCCTTTTCTGTGTCAGGGATAGAGAAAACAATCCTTAAAATCATTTTTCCTTTTCTTGAAAAAGTAGGCATATTGTGGTTAACAAATCATGTTAATCCTGCCCAGGAACATCTTGTAAGCAATATAATCAGGCAAAAGATTATAGTGGGCATTGACACAGTGAAAATGAAACAAAAGAAACTAATGACAGTATGCCTTTTTCTCCCAGAAAGCGAATATCACGAGTTATCCCTGCTACTTGTATTTTATTTGATGAAGAAAAAGAGTGTAAACGTTATATATCTTGGCGCTCACACGCCCTTCAAGGAATTGGATAATGTGATACTCAATAAAAAGCCTGATTATTTATATACACATATAACATCAGCATCGCAGAATTTTAATTTCGAAAAGTTTCTGTCTCAGATCCATAAGCAATTTGGAAATTACCGATTTATTGTATCTGGCAAATTCACAACTACGTATAAAAAAGCTATTCCCCCAAAAATCATCTTTAAGAAATCTCTTGCTGAAGTAAAAGATTTCATAGATACCCTTTCTTAAGAGCATAACCTCCTTTTCCGTAATTTTTATTTCTGTTTAAAGTCAGATGTGCAAATATTAAACAAAAATATTTGTGAGAATAAATATTTTGTTTAACTTTATGCCATCAAACATTAAACATTTTTTATGTCAACACTTGAATTTAACCAGCTCCTTTTACACAATTCTGAATTCCTTAAGCCTTTTGCGATAACACTGACGCGTGATAATGAAAGTGCAAAAGATCTTGTGCAGGAAACTATGTACCGCGCCGTTGCCAACCGCGAGAAATATAATTTTGGGACGAATATCAAGGCCTGGCTTTACACCATAATGCGTAACATTTTTATAAATGATTACCGCAGAAAAGCCAAGCAGAGTGTCATATTAGATTCTACGCCAAATGATTTTCTTTTAAACTCTAACCAGGTTTCTATTGCAAACCTGGCAGAAAGCAAAATAAAGCTTAAGGAGATTGAAAAGGAGTTGCATCATCTACCGTCCATTTTTAAAACACCATTCCTTTTATATTTTGAAGGTTACAAATACCACGAAATAGCCGCGGTGCTGCAGGAGCCACTAGGCACTATTAAGAGTCGTATTCATTTTGCACGTAAACTTCTTAAAGAAAAAATATCCCGGTTTTAGGAGAAACTGAAAGACCTTGCGGCAAGCAAGCGGATTTACTTTTCAGTTATCTTTAGTTCTAAATTTTGAAAACAGCAATTGTAATAGGAAGTGGTTTTTCGGGATTGTCATCTGCCTCTTATTTGGCGAAAAGCGGTTGGGATGTAACCGTTTTTGAAAAGCATGAAATACCTGGTGGCAGGGCCAGGAAACTTGAGGCAAATGGATTTATTTTCGACATGGGGCCAAGTTGGTATTGGATGCCCGATGTATTTGAAAGATATTTTGAAAACTTTGGAAGAAAGAGATCAGATTATTATAGTCTCACAAGACTGGATCCATCTTACAAGGTCTATTGGAACGATAGTGAGATGTCCATCCCGGCAGATTATGATGACTTAAAACATTTATTTGAAACGATAGAGAAAGACAGCTCAAAAAAGCTTGATAAATATCTTAAGCAAGCTGAATATAAGTACAAAGTTGGTATAGATAAATTGGTTCACAAGCCTGGAAGGTCTATAACCGAATTTGTGGATTGGGATCTTATAAAAGGGCTATTTAAACTGGAAGTTTTTTCTTCGATAAGAAGCCATATCCAAAAAAATTTTCAGAGTTCAAAATTGAGGCAGTTGCTGGAATTCCCTGTCTTGTTTCTCGGGGCTTTGCCCAAAGATACGCCAGCTCTTTACAGTCTTATGAATTATGCCGATATCGTTGGAGGCACATGGTATCCTGAAAACGGTATGTATAGCGTGGTGGAAAGCATGTATAATCTTGCAGAGGAGTTGGGAGTTAAATTTCGATTCAAAGAGAATGTGATTGCTATTGATGTCAGCGGAAAAATGACAACCGGGGTTACAACACAAAACGGGACATATAAAAGTGAAGTAGTTATCGCAAGTGCTGATTATCATTTTGTTGATAGTGAGTTACTTCCGCAAGACAAAAGAAATTATGATGAGAGATATTGGGATGAAAGAGTTTTGGCCCCGTCCTGCTTATTATATTTTATAGGGCTCAGGAAAAAAATAAAAGCTATCACGCACCATTCACTTTTTTTTGACGTAGATTTTGATAAACATGGCGATGAAATTTATGTAAACAAAAAATGGCCGGAGGAACCACTGTTTTATGTAAGCGCAACTTCGGTTACAGATAATACAGTCGCTCCGGAAGGATGCGAAAATTTATTCTTCCTGATTCCTGTTGCGGCGGGTTTAATTGGGGATGATGATAATCTCAGGGAAAAATATTTTGAAAAGATTATTGCCAGGTTTGAAAGACGAATTGGTGAAAATATCCGGGATCATATAATTTATAAGAATTGTTTTGGCCCATCAGATTTTGTAAAAGATTATAATGCTTATAAGGGTAATGCATACGGACTTGCGAATACTTTAATGCAAACGGCGATATTGAAACCCTCGTGTCGCAGCAAAAAAATGAATAATCTTTTTTACACCGGACAGTTAACAGTGCCCGGGCCTGGAGTTCCTCCGTCTTTAATAAGTGGGGAGGTAGTAGCTACAGAAGTGATTAAACATTTTGGATCATAAAATGTATTTTTATAAGAGAATTGTAGTCTGAATTAATTATTAAAGTATGATGCAGTTGTTTCATGATGTAAGTATGCAGTGCAGTAAGATCACCACGCAGAGGTATAGCACATCGTTTTGTAGTGCTATCAGGCTTTTGCATAAAGATCTACGAACACCCATATATAATATTTATGGTTTCGTACGATTCGCTGATGAAATAGTAGATACATTTCACGATTACAATAAAGAGCAATTATTAGAAGAATTTAAGACTGAAACTTATCAAGCAATTGAGAGAAAAATATGTCTTAATCCCATTCTTCAAAGTTTTCAACTTACAGTTAATGAATATCAAATTGACTTACATCTTATAGAGGCCTTCTTTAAAAGCATGGAATATGACCTTAATAAAAAAATATATGATGATGCAGGGTATAAAGATTATGTATATGGTAGCGCCGAGGTCGTAGGCCTTATGTGCCTATCTATATTTTGCGAGAAAGATAATGAGGCTTACGAGAAGCTAAAACCATTTGCAAAATCTCTTGGTGCGGCATTCCAAAAAGTAAATTTTTTGCGTGATGTGAAGGCTGATTTTCAACAGCTCGAAAGAACTTATTTTCCTGATGTAGATTTTAAGAATTTTACCGCTGAAAGCAAAAAAGATATTGAAGATGATATAATGGCTGATTTTTCAAATGCATATAAAGGCATTCTTGAATTGCCACTCAAAGCAAGGTTTGGCGTTTATGTCGCCTATAAATATTATCTGTCTCTCTTCAAAAAAATAAGGCGCACAAAACCTGCAAAGATCCTTGAGCAACGGATACGGATTCCTAATTATTCAAAAGCTTTTATCGTGGTAAGAGCAGGTGTAAAAAATCAACTTCACTTAATTCAATAAGAATCAAACAAAGCTATTTTGACTGAAGTAATATTGGTTAACGAGAAAGATGAGCAGGTAGGTACCATGGAAAAAATGGAAGCTCATGTGAAAGGCTTGCTTCATCGTGCCTTTAGCATTTTTATTTTTAATAACAGGGGTGAAATGTTATTGCAGCAACGTGCAAATGGCAAGTATCATAATGGTGGCTTATGGACCAACACTTGTTGCAGCCATCCGCTTCCGGGTGAAAGTGTTTCTACAGCAGCAAAAAGAAGGCTCCAGGAGGAAATGGGATTTAGCACAGCTCTCTCGCCGGCATTTACATTTGTATATAAAGCCACCTTTGATAACGGCTTAACGGAATACGAATATGATCATGTGTTTGCCGGGGTGTATGATGGCGTAGTTCAGATAAATCCCGGAGAGGTGAGTGATTATTGTTACAAAACAATCGATGACATAGAAGCGTCGCTGGGCAGTCATCCCCAGAAGTATACTGAATGGTTTAAACTTGCCTTTAAAGGAATAAAAGAATTCCATTTAGAAAAATTCCTCGCCGCCTGATTACTTTTAGCATTAATTCAAAAGCCCACGTCTTTTAAAGTATTAATTTTGTAATTCGATGCAATTCTTTTATTTCATATTGATCATGCTGTCAACCTTTCTAACTATGGAAGGTATAACCTGGCTTACGCACAAGTTTGTGATGCATGGTTTTTTATGGTATTTACATGAAGACCATCATAAAAAAGGTCCGGGGTTTTTTGAAAAGAATGATGCATTCTTCCTCATATTTTCTATACCCAGCATTCTTTGTATTTTATTCGGAACGTTTGATCATAAATTCTGGCTGGCAGCAATAGGCGCAGGCGTTGCAATGTATGGCCTTGCCTATTTCATCGTGCATGATGTAATTATTCATCAACGAATAAAATTTTTTACCAGGACGGACAATATTTATGTACGCGGCATACGATGGGCCCATAAAATGCATCACAAACATTTGGAAAAAGAAGACGGTGAAAGCTTTGGCATGCTACTCGTTGCAAGGAAATATCGCGAAAAAGTAAAGGCCGATAAAAAAAGGGCCAAGGAGAATAAAATAAAAGCTGCATCTATACTCGCTTCTAATAACTGATCGGTATTTTCCCTGGCTACTATAAAATTCTAAGTGTATTTTCCCACAGACTTATCAAATCTTTCGCACTTTATTAGAATAATTTAATTAAGCGTTATATGCAAGCTTCGCAATATGACTATATTTTCCTGGGAGCAGGCTGTGCTACTCTAAGCATAGTCCTGCGCATGATAGAATCAAACAATTTTGCCACAAAAAAAATACTCATAATAGATAAAGAGAAAAAGAATAAAAACGATCGCACATGGTGTTTTTGGGAGAAAGAGGCTGATTTCTTTGAGAAAATAGTTTACAAAACGTGGAGTAATCTTTCATTTAAAACTGATAACACTTCAATTGCGCTTGACATACAGCCATATCAATACAAAATGATAAGGGGTATCGATTTTTACAATTACTGTTTCGACCATATATCTTATTCGGAAAATGTTGATGTTGTTTTTGGTAAAATAACTTTTGAAAATGAAAACGGAATAAATAGTATTAGGTTAAATAACGAAGAATTAAACTTTAGTAAAAACACTTTTATTTTTAATTCTATTTACAAACCGGGCAGTAAGCAAAAAGGTAAATATTATTTGCTACAGCATTTTAAAGGATGGATTATTGAAACTGAAAAAGATTGTTTTGATCCTGGAAGCGGAACACTTATGGATTTCAGGGTGAGCCAGCAGCACGGAACTACCTTCGTATATGTGCTTCCGCTATCTTCAAAAACTGCGCTAGTAGAATATACTTTGTTTACTGATGCCTTTCTCTCGCAGGAAGAATATGATAATGGGCTAAAAGATTATCTAAAGAATTATACAGATTTAGAAGAATATAAGGTCACAGACGAAGAATTTGGCGTAATACCAATGACCAATGCTGTCTTTCCTTCCTTTACAAACGGCATGTATTTCATAGGTACAGCCGGTGGCCAAACTAAAGCATCAACCGGGTACACTTTTAAATTTATCCAAAAGCAGTCAGCTCAAATCGTGAAAGAACTTTCGTATGGTAAGTTGCCCTTAAAAAAATTGAAGCAGGATCGTTTTTATTTTTACGATAGTACATTACTAAATATACTGGTGAATAGAACGCTCGCCGGAAAGGACATTTTTTCAACGCTTTTCAGAAAAAATAAAGCTGCTTTAGTATTTAAATTCCTGGACAATGAAACAAATATTCCAGAAGACTTCAAGATTATTAATTCGCTTCCAAAAAAAGAGTTTCTTAAAGCAGGCCTTAGAGAACTTTCAAAAATGATCGCTTCCTGAGCTATTGTAAAATGTTATATCAAAAATTTTCGAAACTTTTTTCCAACCTCCTAAACCCCTTGCAGCATAAAAAATCAATCGCCATTTTGTGCGTAAATTCGTATAAATGGAAACAGCAATCGATATTCCTAAATATGTGCTTAATGAAGCCGACGAAAAGAAAGATATTCTAAGGCATTATCGTGCGCTGCTGAGAACGCTCAAACCTAAGCTCAAGCCTGGCGATAAAGAACTTGTCAGAAGGGCTTTTGAGATAGCTGTAGAAGCGCATAAGA
>JBDTVF010000002.1:0-59196 GCA_040007325.1 Ginsengibacter sp.
TATGCATAAAGCCAGTTTCATTCAACTGCCTCATGCCTGCATCTACAATCGGATAGCCAGTCTGTCCTTCGCACCATCTTTTAAACTCATTCTCGTTATTGCGCCACTCTATATTATCGTACGCTGCTTTAAAAGCTTTGTGTTTTCCTACATGTGGAAAATGCCAAAGAATGGCCATGTAAAATTCCCGCCAGATCAGTTCATTTAGAAAAGTGCTGTTCAATTTTTTTGCTTTAGTAACCTCCTGCCGGATGCTGACCGTTCCAAAGCGCAGATGTATTCCCAACCGCGAAGTACCTTTTTCAAGTGCAGGAAAATTGCGGGTTTTGGCATAGTTTATTATTCGTTCATCTGCAGGATTATTACCGGGTACTTCCTGGTCTTTCTCTTCAAAGCCCATTGAATTCAGCGACGGAATGCTAAAAGGAGAGTGACCGAAAAAATTTTTAAAATATTTTTTACAGGGATAAGCTTTTATGTAAAAATCTGTAAGTGTGTCTTTCCATTTACGACTGTACGGTGTGTAAACCGTATAAGGTTTGCCATCGTTTTTCAATACTTCATCTTTCTCAAAAATCACCTGATCCTTATAGGTCTTAAACGCTATATCATTTTTTTTAAGAAGTTTTGCTATCTCTTCGTCCCGTTCTATACCATAAGGTTCATAATCATGATTAGTAAAAACAGCTTCGATCTTATAATCCTTTAAAAGATGCTCAAAACTTTTTTTGGGTGTACCATAGAAGACACGTATGCCTGACTTATATTTTTTTAATTTTTCCTGGAGATCTATAATTATATATCTGATAAATTCAACACGCCTGTCTTTTTTTTCTTCGAGATCGTCAAGAATGTTGGTATCGAAAATAAATATAGGTAAAACAGGATTGCCGGATTTTAAAGCGTGATATAAACCAGCGTTATCATCGAGACGCAAATCTCTTCTAAACCAGAAGATGTTTATTTTTTCCATTTACATTAATAGCTTAGCAAAATGTACCTAACAATATTTTAGTCAAATAGTTTGCCGAACGTAATCGGAAATTTTTTTTGCGACCGCGTTGGTGTATTTTTTATTGCGGAAAGACTGAACCCAGCGAATGTGGTGTATCGCATTCGTTAAGAAACATTCATCAGCATTTGTCAAATCTTCTTCATTCAAAACTTTTTCCTTAACAAGATATCCCTGCATTACAAATTTTTCCAGCATCCATCGGCGCATGGTGCCTGCCACACAACCTTCAGATAAAGGCGGTGTCAAAATTTCATTACCATAAATCAAAAAAATATTTGTAATGGTCGTGTCGCAAATTCTTCCATTAGAATTAAGCAGAATACAATCATTGAGTTTATGCTGTTTAGCATAAAGGGCTGCAAGTACGTAAGGCAAATAATTATTTGACTTCAGGTGTGAGAAATCATCACAGCATTTTCTGCTCCCTTGAAAAATATCAATGACGAGGCCATTTGAGTTTAGTGCCGGCGCATCCTTCAACTGCCATGATTCTATAATGTAATTTGGAAAATGATTTTCAGGATCAAAAATTCCCCCATCGCCCCTTGTGATCATGAGTCGTATGCGAACCGATTTACTGTGTTTATTCCGGTCACACAGTTCCCCAATTTTTTTTTGAATAAAATCCCGGTCAAAATGTTTTGGAACATCAAATTGTAAAAGTGCAAGGCCTCCAAATAATCTTTCCAAATGGAAATCCGCGTTAACGATATTCCCGTTAGCAATCTTCATTGTTTCAAATATGCCATCTCCATATCGCAATCCGCGACTTGATGGCGAAATGATGGGAGTGCCACTTTCGTAAAACTTATTGTTATAAATAAAAAATTGCTCCTTCATACTTAAATGGGAAAGAGCAAAAATAACTTTATGTAAGAGTTATGTAGAAATATAGGAAAGTTGCAGGCAAAAAAGTGAGTCGGCTAATTATACTTCCTCGTCAAGCAATTTATTCTTAACGGCGAACATGATAAGTCCGGCAGTGCTCTTGGCGCCGGTTTTGGTCTTAAGTTTATCCCTAATGGCTTCAATGGTACGTGGACTAAGCTCCACTACCTCGGCTATTTCTCGCGTACTCTTTTCTTCACACATAAGCCGCAGCACTTTGATCTCCTTTTCGCTCAAGGTTGCATCTTCCTGCTGAAGTTTAATTGAATTGGCCGGAGTTTTCTGCCGAAGATTATTAAGGAGCGCCTTATTGGTCAATGAATTAAAATAAAATTCCTGTTCGTGGCAGGTCTTGATGGCTTCGTAGATAACTTCCGAATCGGAAGTTTTAGTAAGATAGCTGTTAGCCCCAAGTTCCATCAGTTTGGTGATCATGCTTTGATCATCCATCATAGTAAGCATGATTATTTTTATGCCGGGGTAAAGCTTTTTTATTTCAGGCAGTGTCGCGATACCATCCATGATCGGCATCTGTATATCCAGCAATATCACATTTGGCTGAATTCCTTTTAACAAATTCAAGAGGTGAGCACCGTTATCTGCCTCGGCCAATATCTTAATATCCTTTTTTGACGAAAGCGCCGTTATAACTCCCGCCCTGTAAAGCACGTGATCGTCGGCAATTATAACGTTAATAACATCTGCGGTTTCTTGTTTCATGGGTATCGTAACATTTTTATTTAAGTACTTACAAAAATCAGTTATTTAACTCGTAAATACTACGAACAACTACCAAATTATTACGATCGTAATAATACGTACAATAACGTTATTTAGTAAAGAAAATTATAATCCTTACAAAATAAACCTCGGGAAAATATCTGGAAAAGCTGAAATAGTTTGAGAGCATCTCATATTTGCCACTGAGAACCAACACTTTTATACAGAGTACTTAATGATGGGCTATGAAATAACTGATTGCCAGCGATAATTAAAAAAAGAGAATAATAATCCGGGGCTTAAATTTCCTCCTTCTGATCATTGCCTGATGCTGAAAATATCTGCCCGATGTTTTGAATAAGATTACTTACAGGGCCTTCCATCTTATTAGTTGAATCATCTACGGTATCATCCTCCATGTATTTCCCTAACCGGAGGCTTGGATCGAGGTAGGATAAAATTGTATGTCTCTGTCCGGTAAAGAATTTTTTAACGTCACTGTCGAGAGGCTTTTCTGATAGATTTTCTTTCACTACATCAATAGAAGTCGTTCCTATTTGTTCAAGTTTATCAGTGGTCTCGGGCACCGATGTACCGGTGGAATCGGCGATTTTCGAAATGACGGTATTCTTATAGTCGCCAAAAACAGATGATAATACGCTACCAGGGCTCATTTGCAGCGCGGCTGTATTCTTGTCATCGAGACGGGTGAAACTGTAAAGTCCGGTAAGCACAGCAGGAATAGCCAGCTGGTAAAAACTGTTCAAGGGTTTGCCATTATCGATTGCTTCTCCCGTATCCGGATTTATTTTTCGAAGTTCTTCAATATTCAATTTTTGTTGAACACTTTCAACGAGGTTGATTGCCATAGTTAGTTATAATCAGTAAATAATTAGGTGATTATTTTTTCTTTTGACTTTTAGGGGCAAAAATCGCAAACATTCGTTTGCCTTCGAGTTTTGGCATACTTTCCAACGTACCGGCCTCTACAAGACGCTCAGCAAATTTAAGGAGTAGTAATTCGCCTCTTTCTTTGAACATAATTGCCCGGCCTTTAAATTGTACATAGGCCTTTACTTTATTGCCGTCTTTTAAGAAGTTTTCGGCATGCTTCGATTTGAAGTCAAAATCATGATCATCGGTATTAGGCGTAAAGCGTATTTCCTTAACTTCGGAAACTTTGCTTTTAGCCTTCATTTCTTTTTCCTTCTTCTTTTTCTCGTAAAGGAATTTGTTATAATCGATAATCTTGCACACAGGAGGATCGGCCTGCGGAGAAATTTCAACAAGGTCAAGGCCCTGATCATTTGCCATTTTTTGTGCGTCCTGCGTAGGATAGACCCCTATTTCTACATTTTCTCCAACCAATCGTACGTTAGGTACTCTTATCATTTGGTTGGTGCGGTGTTCCTGTTGTTGTTCTTTTCTAAAACGTGGATTAAATGCGCCTCTTGGCTGCCTGGGTGGAAATGCCATTAATTGATTTTAATTTAAAAATATTGTTTTCCTGGTTCTAAGATGCCAGCGTTATCGCTGCATCAAAAGTTTTTTTATTTTTTATTTCTTCCTGTATCGCTGAAATAAATTCATCTAATGATTTCGATCCCTCATCCCCTTTACCTTGCCTCCTCACCGAAACCTTTTCTTCATTCACTTCTTTCTCGCCAATGATAAGCATTAAAGGAACTTTAGCCAATTCCGTATCTCTTATTTTTTTGCCTATCTTTTCTCCCCGATCATCTATCTCAGCGCGAATATCATATTTTTCCAATTTACTTAAAATATTTTGTGCATACGAAATGAATTTATCACTGATCGGCAAAACCTTAACCTGCACAGGTGTAAGCCATAGCGGAAACTTGCCAGCGCAGTGCTCAGTAAGCACGGCAACAAATCTTTCCATACTGCCAAATGGTGCACGATGAATCATTACCGGCCGGTGCTTTGCATTATCCTCACCAATGTAGGTTAAATCAAAACGCTCCGGCATATTATAATCGATCTGATTGGTACCAAGTTGCCACTTTCTGCCAATAGCATCTCGTACCATAAAATCAAGTTTCGGGCCATAGAAGGCAGCTTCTCCATATTCTATCACAACATTTTTCAAGCCTTTTTCCTCAACAGCTTCAATGATGGAATTTTCAGCCAATGTCCAACTTTCCTCGCTCCCGATATACTTCGATCTGTCCACTTTATCGCGTAAAGAAATTTGTGCCTCATATTCAGTAAACCCTAATGCCTCGAAAACATATAATACAAGATCGATCACTTTTTTAAATTCATCCTTTACCTGGTGCGGCATACAGAATAAATGTGCATCATCCTGTGTAAAGCCTCTCACCCTCGTAAGACCATGCAATTCGCCTGATTGCTCATAGCGGTATACGGTGCCAAACTCCGCAAATCGCAAAGGCAAATCTTTATAACTTCTCGGAGCTGATTTGTATATCTCGCAATGGAAAGGGCAATTCATCGGTTTCAAAAAGAACTCTTCGCCCTCTACCGGTGTTTTGATCGGCTGAAAGCTGCCTGCACCATACTTCTCGTAATGACCACTTGTTACGAATAAATTTTTTGAGCCAATATGAGGAGTAATTACAGGAAGATATCCTGATGCAATCTGTGCTGTCTGCAAAAATTGTTGCAATCTTTCCCGCAACATGGCTCCTTTAGGCAACCACATCGGAAGCCCCGCTCCTACTTTCTCGGAAAAAGTAAACAACTCCAGCTCTTTGCCTAATTTTCTATGATCGCGTTTTTTGGCTTCTTCTAAAAAGATCGAATATTCATCCAGCTCTTTTTGATTAGGAAACGATATACCATAAATGCGGGTAAGCATTTTATTTTTTTCATCTCCCTTGTAATAAGCACCGGCTATGTTGGTGAGCTTTATTCCCTTGATGGCGCCGGTAGAAGGAATGTGCGGGCCGCGGCAAAGGTCAGTAAAGTTGCCCTGGGTATAAAAAGTGATATTTCCATCTTCGAGATTTTCTAAAAGGTCGAGCTTATATTCATCACCTTTTTCCTGGAAATACTTTATTGCATCTCCCTTCGAAATTTCTTTGCGGATAAATAGTTGGTTCTGGTTCGCAAGATCTTTCATTTTCTTCTCGAGCTTTTCAAGATCCGCCTCTGAAATTTGCTGATCGCCAAGATCCATGTCATAATAGAAACCTCTTTCAATGGAAGGTCCTACCCAAAACTTTACGCCGGGAAAAGTATCCTCAACGGCTTCGGCCATAAGATGTGCTGATGAATGCCAAAATGTTGATTTTGCTTTTTCATCTTCCCAGGTAAGAAATTTAATAGCTGAATCATTATTAATTGGTCTCGAAAGATCCCAGACTTCATTATTAACTTCAGCTGCAAGTATTTTCCTGGCAAGTCCTTCGCTTATTTTTTTTGCTATGTCGATCGCTGAAGACCCCTTGTCATATTGCCTTACAGCCCCATCAGGAAAAGTGATATTCATTATTCCATTCACCACGATATGTTTTTATTTAAAATTTTTAGAGATGCAAATTTAACGAAGTCTTAGACAAAGAAGCGATTCAATTGAATGATAAACTTTTAATTCAATATAAATTTGTATGATTGACCTATGGGTAAATGAGATTGCTGAAACCCGCATTGGTCGGGAAGATTTTAATGGTTTAAAACAATTATCAATTTTCAATGAAAACATTTTACTTCTTTTTTTTGCTGCTATTTTTTACAACGGCCGATGCTCAGAATTTTAACGGGCAGTGGAAAGGTGGATTTAATGAAACGAGCTATGGCTTTTCAGGACTTGGCGGTGGCGATATCGATTATGTGTTGGAGTTAGATACGAAAGGTTCAACTGTTTCAGGCTATTCTTACACATACTTTAGGGAGGGCTCTAAAAGGTATTATACTATTTGCAAACTTAAAGGCACTCTTGATCGCGACGCTAAAGAAATTATAGTAACAGAAATTGAGCGTACCAAGTATAATACACCGCCTAACTTTCAAAATTGTTTCCAGACACATAAACTTCACTACGTTCAGGACAGTGCAGATATTGAGATGCTGAAGGGCACCTGGATGCCTGCACCTAATCAAACTGGAAATTGTGGCTATGGTACAACATTACTTTCCCGGCGCATTGTAAAAAAACTACCGATGGGGCTTGCATCAAGAGATAAAAAAGCAGAAAAAAAGTCCCCCTCGAAAAACCAGGTAGCATCAACAAAAAGACCCGAGACAAAACCCAAAACTCCGCCGATTCCGCGGCCTAAGGTTGAAGAATCCAAGCCCGATCTTAGCAAAAATGAAGCAATAAAAGATGTAACTGAAAATAAGACTGAACTGAAAAAGCCAGAAATAAATCTCAACCCGGTAACAGGCTTCAAGAGCCGGAGAAAAGACATAATTAAGACCATCCCGATTGCCAATGAAAGTTTTAAAATTGATTTTTATGACAATGGTGAAATAGATGGCGATTCCATTTCAGTTTTCTACAATGGCAGATTAGTTTTATCTCACCAAAGGCTAAGCGATAAACCCGTGTCGCTAAAACTTATGCTGGATAACGATTCGCAGGAAAATCTCGTAACAATGTATGCAGAAAATTTAGGAACAATACCACCAAATACTGCACTGATGATAGTAACGGACGGCGATAAGCGGTATGAAGTAAGAATTACTTCAGACACCGAAAAAAGCGGCAGCGTTGTATTTGTTCACAAAGAATAATATTTTATTCCGACAGTAGCATGCCCAATTATTTCGGAATTTTTATTGCTGAAATCACCGTAGATTTTCTCCGAAATGATGTTTTGCAATATTCTATTTTATATTTGCGAAAATTAATGAATTGGCCCCGTAGCTCAGTGGATAGAGCAACAGCCTTCTAAGCTGTGGGTCACACGTTCGAATCGTGTCGGGGTCACTCTATTATTTTCATGCTCCATAAAACTTTCCATGAGATAGTTGCAGCAGTGTCGTAAGATATACTAATCCGCTATCGACTTCAGCATTTAACTTAAAATAATGGATGTAAAGATTGAAGAAAGCTGGAAAAAAGTCTTAAAGGATGAATTTGAGAAGGCTTATTTTCAACAGATCGTTACATTTATTAAAACAGAAAAGGCGGCTGGAAAAATTATTTATCCGCCTGGGCCAATGCTTTTTAACGCATTCGAAGAAGCCCCATTTAACAAAGTAAAGGTCGTATTGCTCGGGCAGGATCCTTATCATAATAAAGGGCAGGCTCACGGTTTAAGTTTCTCTGTACCGGCAGGTGTGCATCCGCCACCTTCATTAATTAATATTTTCAAGGAACTTCATAGTGACCTGGGAATTGCCATACCTTCTACTGGTAACCTTGAGCCATGGGCCTTACAAGGGATTTTATTATTAAATGCATCCCTGACTGTTAGACAGAATGAACCCGGAAGTCATAGCAAAATTGGATGGCTTCAGTTCACTGATACGGTTATACGAAAATTGTCAGAAGAGAAGACGGGAATAATATTTTTGCTTTGGGGAAAATTCGCACAAGAAAAGCAGGCGATCATTGACGAAACAAAACATTTTGTACTCAAAGCAGCACACCCCTCTCCATTTAGCGCAGATAAAGGATTTTTCGGCTGCCGGCATTTTTCAAAAACCAATGAACTACTTTCCCAGCAAGGCAAATCACCGATAAATTGGAAACTTTAATTTTTAAAATTGAAATCAATACTTGCCAGGATATTTGCAGCATGGGCTTTGATAATCTTTATCCTTACGTTACTTCCTGTGTTAATTCCGATGTGGCTTGTCGGTCTTGTTATGGAACCAAAAAGAACAAGAATTTTCAGGCAAATTTCAATGGTGTGGATGAAAGTCTTTTTTGCACTTACAGGCTGCAGGTTAAAACGGTTTGGCCTTGATAATTTCAAGAAAGATCAAAATTATATCGTCACCTGCAATCATAATTCTTTTATGGATGTTCCTTTGAGTACTCCCTTTATTCCTGGTGGTAATAAAACGATTGCCAAAGTTGAAATGTCGAAAACACCACTCTTTGGCCTCATATACAAGCGTGGATCAGTGTTGGTAGATCGTAATGATAAAAACAGCAGGAAAAATAGCTTTAAAAAAATGAAGGACGTTCTAAGTATGGGTTTACACATGTGCATCTACCCGGAGGGTACACGAAATAAAACTGATTTACCCTTAAAAGCCTTTTATGACGGTGCTTTTAAATTAGCAACTGATACGGGCAAACCCATACTACCGGCATTAATTTTCAATACAAAAAAGGTGCTTCCGTCAAACAAAACCTTTTATTTTTGGCCATCAAAAATGGAATTACATTTCTTGCCAGCGATTAATGTAGCTCCCGGAGACGATTTTGAAAAATTGAAAGAAAAGGTGTTCGACACTATGCATGATTATTATGTAAATCACATGGCAAAATATCGCAGGTAGATAGGGGCGTTAGTTCTTGTTTATTCAATCATCTTGTTTCTCATGCCATAAGTAATAAGCCCACCGATTGTCTTCGCACCCACCTTATTCTTCATATTTTGGCGAATGGTCTCTATGGTTCTTGGGCTGAGAAAAATTATTTTGGAAATATCCTCTGTCGTCTTGTCCTCGGCAAGTAGCTGCAAAATTTTTAATTCCTTCTCACTGAAAGAGATCGGAATGTGAGTTCCATAATGCTGCCGCACATTTTTCTTTTGCATTAATTTCCCCATTACTGCATTATTCACCAACTGATTAAAGTAGAAATCTTCGTTCATGCAGGTGAGTATAGCCTGATAGATTTCATCAGGATCAGTAGTCTTAGTGAGGTAAGCATTTGCACCCATTTCCATCATCTTACTTATCATCTGCTGATCGTCGTACATGGTAAGTACAATTATCTTTAAATCTTCGTATTCTTTTCTCAGTAATTCAATGGCATTTATACCGTCGATTTCCGGCATACGAATATCCATTAATAAGACATCAGGTTTTTTTATGGTGATTTTATGAAGCAGGTCTTTTCCATCTTCAGCCTCCCAGATCATTTTGAGATTTTGCTTTGGAGATAGTGCCATTTTGATACCGTCTCTGAATATTTTATGATCATCGGCAATGGCTACTTTAATTATTGCAGAAGCTAACGAAGAAGTCGGCATGATCATAATGGCTTAGTGGTGGTGGTAAAAATATAAAACAATAACGAAGTTTTTATGGTTCTATTACAAGGTTTACCTATTCTTTCCCGGAAAAAAAGCATTCATATTGGTACTTTTACAATAGTAAGTTTCCACATCATTATCTATTAGTTACGGGAAGATTACTTCCTAAAAATACCATTATTAAAAGTTATAACAATTTCCAATTCCAAATTTTAAAGTATAAACTTCAGTTTGAAGTGTTCTGAATAAAAATTCATTCCGCAATTTTTTTTGTTTTTAAATCAAAAATACGTTGATTCAATTCAACATATTTTACGGGCCGAGATAAAATTTCAACTCATCGGAATCGTACACAAAGTATAAATACTATAGGAAAAATCGAAAAATCATGATAGTAAATTTACTGCTTTCGCACGTACATTTACCTTTTATTTGCCTCGTAAAATACCGCGCATTTTCTGCCAAAACCCTCTCCTGCATTACGTATAAGCAAAATACTGAATTATTCATTAAAAAAAAAGGTATTGACAAATATATTCATTTTATAGAAGTTAGTACTGTAATTACACAATTAACCACAAACAATTAAAAACTTACAATCATGAATCAGAACGCACTCGTAGAAACCACAAGCCTCGCTGAAGTTGGCGAAAACATCGGACTTTCAGAAGGCCTATCATTAGTAAATGCTTTTAAAAAAGCTAATCCAGCCGCAACACAAGGCTACTACATCGGTCGCAACATCATCGAGCAAATTCTTGCACAACCAGGATGTGTTGGCGTCAATTTCCGTAAATGTCTTACTAACGAAAATCAAGAACATTTAGTTTACACTGGTGTTGACGCAGAAGGAAAGGATATCCTTGAATACTCTGTTGTTAATACAACTGGAGATATCGTTAAGCAAGACGCTATCGTAGCCGATAAAACTATGTGGTGGGATGACTTTAAAGTAGTTGAAGGATTAACTGCCTAACTTTATTTAAAAAATTAAAATAGATAGTTATATTTGACTTCAAACATAACTGCTATTTTAAAAATAATCACATACGTAGGTATTTTTTCGCATCTATTACCCTTAGTCTTTTTTCTTTTGTTTAAACTACACTCAAAGGAAAAATCACTAAGGGTAATTTTTTTATATGTTCTGTATTGCGTTTTTAACGAGCTGCTTACTTACTACTTACATGTAGTCCATCCGGAAAGCATCTTTATCTTTTTTGCTCTGTTTACGGTAGCTGAACTTTCATTTTTTTGCCTATTCTATTACTACATTTTGCCTAATGACAAAGTAAAAAAATTTATTTTTCCTACCTGGCTCTGCTTCATACTTTTTTCTTTAATCGATTTTTTCCTAATAAATAAGATGGCTGGTTTTGATTCCTTTACTTCGGGCCTGCAATCCATTTTAATTATCGGCATGTGCATTTACTATCTATTTCTTCAAATAAAAGGCAGCACCAATTTGCACATATATTCTACTTCCAATTTTTGGATCATTATTACGTTTCTTATCTATTTGTCAGGTTTGTTTTTCCTATATATTTTGACTGAGACTATGATAAATGATAAGGCTTTTAGAAATCTATATATGTATATCAATTCTATATTTAATATTCTCAAGAACGTATTGCTTTCCATTGCTATGCTAATGAAACCTGGGAATGCGACGTCTGAGATTAAAAAAAATTACGAATGGAAAGATTATAACATTACGAACTAAAACTAACCATTAATATATTTCATGTTTCTTTTGCAGGTATCCGATAATAGTTTGGGGATTCCGTACGTATTGATACTGGGTACCATAGGTATGTTCATAATGGCTATTACGTTGGTGTCTGTAGTAGTTTTCCACCAACGCAGAGTGATAAAATTCAATAAGCAACTGCAAAAAATGGAAGAAGAAAAGCAGCAAATGTTGCTTAAAGCTTCGATACGGTTCCAGGAAGAAGAACGACAGCGCATAGCCGCCGATTTACATGACGATGCCGGCCCCCTATTAGCCACTGCAAGACTATACCTCAACGAAAATTTAATTCACCAGGAGCCCGCTATCCAACTTCAATCTATATTCAGTGCAAAACAAATTATCGACGATAGTATACAGCTTATAAGGAATATTTCTCACAGCCTCATGCCACCGACTCTGAAAAATTTCGGGCTCGAATCTGCAATTAAAGATTTATTCGAAAAAATTAATGGGTCTGGCGTCATCAATGCAAGTGCACGTTTTCATGATAATCGCGAAAGATTAAAAGAAGAACAAGAGTTACTTGTATTCCGGGTAATACAAGAATTGGTAACAAACATTATAAAGCATAGTAAGGCAGGATTTATTCACCTTACGCAGAATGTGCAGGGAAATTTTTCTTACTTTCGTATTCATCACGATGGAAAAGGTATTCTGCAGCCTGATTTCGAAAAACTTAACTTCGATTCTATGGGGCTTGGATTAAAAAATATAGAAAGCCGTATAAAAGTATTGAGAGGCAGTATCTCTTTTGATATTGATAGCACTAATACCTATTATAAAGTAACTATAGAAGTACCAAGGGAAGGAAGTAAATAGATTGCGGCAAATGATCATGTTATCCAATACCTTTAATAATTAATTTTCGTAATCAATATGGAAGTCATCAAAGTTGCTATTGCAGATGATCATAAAATTTTTAGAAAAGGAGTTATTCTGTCTTTACGGCCCTATAGCAATATTCAATTCGTTTTAGAGGCCGAAAATGGAGAAGAATTAATACAAGGTTTGAAAGAAGCGCAGCCTGATGTCATCCTTATGGATCTTAAGATGCCGGTAAAAGACGGCATAGAGACGACAAAACATGTAAATAAGCATTTTCCCAAGATTAGAATTCTTATTCTTACAATGTACGAAGATGAAAGGTTTGTTGGCCATCTTATGGATAGTGGCGCCAATGGTTATTTATTGAAAAGTACCGAACCTGAAGAGATAAAACAGGGAATAGTAGATGTGATGCGCACGGGCTTTTATCTAAATAACTTTGTGAATCGTGTTCTCATAAAAAAGAATTATTCCAAACAAAAATTCAATCCCACATTAAACAGCGAGGTCATAATAAGTGAAAGAGAAAAAGAAGTTTTAAACCTTGTATGCATGGAATATACCGCGCAGGAGATTGCAAAAAAAATGGATATAAGCGCGAGGACGGTCGAAGCAATTAAGGACAGGTTAATGGAGCGTTTTGGCGTAAAGAACTCAGTAGGATTAGTATTCTTTGCGATGAAAAATTCACTTATAGATTAATTATAAAATCATTTCGGGTACAGGCTCATTTACGATTAGCTTTCCTGCTGTTTTGCTTTTTATCTCCTCCACACTCACACCAGGCGCTCTTTCAATCAATTCAAAGCCACTCTCCGTTACATTGATAACCGCAATCTCTGTTACTATTTTTTTGACACATCTTATTCCAGTTAAGGGTAGTGTGCATTGAGGTAGCAATTTCGACTGACCCTTAGGATTTGTGTGCATCATGGCAACTATAATGTTTTTTGCACTTGCAACAAGATCCATTGCACCACCCATCCCCTTTACCATTTTTCCAGGTATTTTCCAATTAGCAATATCACCATTTTCACTTACTTCCATTGCGCCAAGTACCGTCAAGTCTACTTTTCCTGCACGGATCATTCCGAAACTAACAGCGCTATCGAAAAACGCAGAACCCGGCAGCGTTGTTATAGTTTGTTTGCCGGCATTAATTAAATCCGCATCCTCATCGCCCTCAATAGGAAACGGTCCCATCCCTAAAAGTCCGTTTTCTGATTGTAAAGTCACATTGATCCCCTTGGGAATATAGTTTGCTACTAGAGTTGGTATACCTATTCCCAGGTTTACATAAAAACCATCGATTAATTCCTTTGCAATTCTCTGTGCAATTTGATTTTTGTCTAACATAGCTTCTAATATATCTGCCAGGGTATGTAAATTCGAGCTGGATTATCTTTTATGAATTGCAAACACTATTCAATTTTGCGAACAGTTCTTTGTTCAATTCGTTTCTCATAATTGGATCCTTGAAAGATTCTA
Source organism: Ginsengibacter sp. (assembly GCA_040007325.1). Taxonomy (GTDB): domain Bacteria; phylum Bacteroidota; class Bacteroidia; order Chitinophagales; family Chitinophagaceae; genus Ginsengibacter. The sequence goes on from JBDTVF010000002.1 coordinate 13,832, forward strand.
TGAACATAAATCCCCGGTGTATGAATTTGATCAGGCTCAAGTTCGCCAGGGTCAACCAGCGATTCAACTTCAGCGATAGTAATCTTGCCAGCCATTGCCATTAAAGGATTAAAGTTACGGGCGGTAGCTTTAAAAATGAGATTACCGTCCCTATCTCCTTTCCATGCTTTGACGAGTGCGAAATCAGCATCAAATGCATATTCCATCAAATATGGTTTTCCATTAAATTCCCTTATTTCTTTACCCTCCGCGATTTCGGTACCTATTCCGGCCGGTGTGTAGATAGCTGGTAAGCCATAGCCTGACGCCATACAACGTGTTGCTAAAGTTCCTTGCGGTATAAGATCAACTATAAGTTCTCCACTCAATAGCTGTCTTTCAAATTCAGAGTTTTCGCCAACGTACGAGGCAATCATTTTTTTTACCTGCTTTTGCTTTAATAAAAGGCCAATGCCAAAATCATCAACACCCGCATTGTTTGATATACAGGTAAGTTCTTTTACTTTCTTGCTAACCAAGGCTGCGATACAATTTTCGGGTATGCCACACAGGCCGAATCCTCCAAGCATAATCGTTATACCATCATTAATATCATGGAGCGCCGCTTCCGCGTTTTGATAAACCTTGTTCATTTCTTCAAAAATTTTCTTGACAAAGAATCCCTGTTTATATGATTGTACCGGTCCTTCATTTGTGATTCATTTTCCCGTTGCTTTTGAGTATACAAACTGTCAAACATTAATCGCAAGATATCCGGATGTCCGGAATACCATTCGTAACTTTTATCAAACGAGGAAGATGTGACTTTATGAATTTCGAATACTTTTTGAGTTAGACTTTTTGTGCGGGTTACTGCATTCATTGAAGAATCATTTCTTGAGACTTCATTTGCCATAACCTGCGCCCTGATAACATCCCACAAAATTGCCGACATTTGATCTGCCGGAATGATTTCCCGGGGCACCTTGTTTGTACGGGAGCAAGACAATATCATTGAGCAGAAAAATATAGAAACTATAAGTTTCATTATTTAAGTCCTTCTTTATATTTAGAAGCTGATGTTACATCTATCTTCTGTAAAAGTTCAAGTGCTTTGGATTTATCAGGCGGGGTTGCTTTAGAAAAGATCTTTATTAACTCCTGTGTTTTTGCTTGTAAAAAAAATTGAAGAATCATTGTATTAGGGTTTTCAACATTATAGGTATTGAGCAAAGTAAGCATATTAAGTATCTGGCTTCTTGCATTAATTTCATCTTCATAAAGCTTGTCCATCCCCATACGATAGTAACCATAAATAACATCGTGAATAATTGTATACCGACTATTCAATAAATTCTCTGCAAGCCAATATCTATTTCGCGTACCATCGAAAGCTTTCCACCCGGTAATATTTCTACCCTCAGGAGCATTGTTAACTATATTCTGAGCTTTTTGAAAGTAAATATCTCCACCTCTCGGTGAAAAAGAATCATAATCCATACCCAATATGATATCGATGTAATAAGCAAAAATCGCCGTGAGATTAGAAACCAAAGCGTCTGTGCCAGAAACTCTGTTATCATTAAATTCCAATTGTTGAAAATCAGTGTATTTAAAAATCATATCATTATCCTGGTAATTTACCATGGGAGATGAGTAAGCAGAATTAAAAACCGGTCGCGCCGATTGGATAGTTAAAGAACCTTTGTATACGTTGGCATCACCGGTAGACTCAAGGTTTAATAAGAAACTACAATCAATTTTTTCCTTTTGGACAAATTGATCACTGCTCCATTTGCGGTTATTTACAAAGTCGTTCAGCGACGCCTGAAGCGTTTGAAAAGTTTTTTTATCAACGTTATTTCCAACCCGATTGCTCAGTACACTTACACGAGCCTTTAGCTCTTGCGACTTTGCAGTTACTAAGCAAAGACAAAATGATATTAAGAAAATTATTTTATTCATTCCTATAGTTAACTATTGCATTTACTATATCTACAGCGACCTCTTCTTTAGATTTTTTATCAAAAACATGTTCAGCGCCGTTCTTTTCAAAAATAGTTATTTTGTTAGTAGAACTTCCGAACCCTGCACCTTCGTCATTCAACGAATTCAGTACGATCATATCTGCTTTTTTCGCTGTAAGTTTTTTTAATGCGTTTTGTTTTTCATTTTCAGTTTCTAAGGCAAATCCAACAAGTATTTGATTTTGGGACTTTAACTCGCCAGCTTTTACAAGTATATCTTTAGTTTTAGCAAGACTAATATTTAAAGCACCTGTTTCTTTCTTGATTTTATTTTTTGCCGGTTTATTTGGCGTAAAATCTGCAACTGCAGCGGCCATCACTATAATATCGCATTCGTCAAAAACATCAAAAACAGCTTTATACATATCGTCTGCGGAAACAACATTGGTTACAGTTACTCCTTCAGGAACACTTGTAGAAGTTGGCCCTAAAATGAGACGCACCTCAGCGCCGCGTTTTGCTAATTCTTTTGCAAGGGCGGTTCCCATTTTACCGCTTGAATGATTTCCTATAAATCTTACCGGATCAATCGCCTCATAAGTTGGCCCAGCTGTAACAAGTGCTTTTTTGCCTTTCAAAGACATTTTATTTTCAAAAAAATTATCTAAAAAAGATAAAATTTCTTCTGGTTCAGCCATTCGCCCCATGCCGTGCAATCCGCTTGCAAGTTCTCCATTATTTACTTTTAGCACATGATGTCCTCGTTCTTCCAGCGTCTGAATATTATTAATAGTTGCCGGATGATTCCACATGTCTTCATCCATGGCCGGAGCAATAATAACGGACGCGGTAGCAGACAGATACACTGCAAGTAACAAGTTATCGCACAAGCCATGCGCCATTTTCGATATCGTATTACATGAAGCAGGCGCTATAATTATTGCATCAGCCCATCTTCCAAGCATTACATGATTTTCCCAAGAATCGTTCTCAAATAAATTGGTTAAAACTTTATTTTTTGATAGTGTCGAAAATGTGAGAGGCGTCACAAAATCTGTCGCAGCATTTGTCATAATTACTTTTACTTCGGCCTTTTGTTTTATGAGAAAACGCAAAAGAACAACTGACTTGTAAGCAGCAATACTACCAGTTACACACAGTAAAATTTTTTTACCGTCCTGCATTCTTACAAAAAATATTTAGATCGAAAGGAGAATTTACAGACAATTTCACAATATAAAAATGGCGGTTAAACCGCCATTAAAAGTATAATTTATAAACTAAAAACTATTATAAATCATGTTATAGTTGCAACGTTGTGCAAACACTAATCAAATAAGTTATCCTCGTTACGGCGATAGTAAATTTTATCATCCATAAACTCAGTAGTAGCAAGGAGAGCCGGGTTAGGCATACGTTCATATGCTTTGGAGATTTCAATCTGTTCCTTATTCTCATGAATTTCTTCCAGGCTATCAGTATGACTCGCAAACTCTTCCAGCTTACTGTGCAATTCTTCCTTTATTGAAATATTTATCTGGTTAGCTCGCTTTGCAATCACCGCTATTGATTCATACAAATTGCCGGTTTTTGCCTTTACATCAGTAAGATTTTTTGTCTCGACGACGTTACTGGTGTTAGCGCTCTGTTGGCGTCTTAATTTGCTCATTTTGTATTTGTTTAATGTTATTTTGACTTAAATCTCTGTAATACTCTGCTTCTTTCAATAATTTACTTTCAGGATAACGGTCTGCAAAATCAAAATATTCTGTAGCCACTTTCTCATACCGTTCCTGCTGCTTATCAGCATAGCTAAGTTTAGCAAATTGATAAAAAGACTTTATAGCCATCAGCATATAGTCTTCACCTTTTTTCGATTCTGGGTAAGAATTAAGTAAAGTAGTAAATGAAATACCTGCCGCTCTGTATTGTTGTAAATTATAGTACAGCTGCGCAGTTTTATAATCCTTCAATTCTAATTTAGCACGACATTTCGCAATTATTTCTGTTGCATCAGCAACCCTCGGTGAATTTGGATATATGTTTATAAAGCTCTGCATCATTCCAATTGCCTTTGTAGTATTAATCTGCTCAAGCTCTGCAATTGGTGATTGAAGGTAATAGGTGTACGAATGCATGTAAGCTATCTCCTCAGCCTTGGTGCTATTTGGAAACACCTCCAGGAAGCCCTTAAATAAGTTCTCTGCATCCGCATAATTTTTCTGATAGTAGGAGCAATAAGCATACTTGTAATAAAGATCTTCAAATTTATCAGTCCCCTTAAACACTGAAAATAGTTCTAAGTATAGCTGCCCTGCATAATTATACTTCTTTTTAGCGTAGTACTCATCAGCTTTTTTAAGCTTGTATTCAGAATCATTGCTCTTTAGCACCTTATTAAATTGGTTGCTACAGGATGCCAAGATTAAAAAGGAGAATAATGCTAATACGACTGATCTCATAAAGGAGCTGCGAAATTAGGTGATTTTAGGCAAAAATGGCTTTTAAAAGTCTTCCACAAAAAAGATTGCCGTTAATATTTTACTAATAACAAAAAAGCCCTTCCGAAACTCGAAAGGGCTTTATCATTGAGCAAAAAGTGTACTTTATCTTGATTTAATATCAACCGTATTAGAATCTCCTCCGCCAATTTCGCAATTGACATCAATGCGATCTGCACTTATTCCTTCTTTTTCAGTAAGATAAGTTTTGATAGCATTTATTCTCCTGTTGCACAATGCCTGTGAAGCTTTAGAAGCAGCAGGGTAACCAGTTACATTAATTCCGCAATCAGCATTGTTCTTCAATTTAGAAGCAACCGTTGCTAACATTGCTTTTGCATCGCTGCTGAGAGCTCCGGAATTCCCTCTGAATGAAACACTTGGCAAATCACCAATCTGGCATTTGTTAGTATCAGCCATTACCATATTCTTACAGCATTCAGGATCTGGGCATTTACCAACACCATCAGCATCAACTGGTTGGCAATCTGTAGGTGTGATTAACTGCTTATCCTTACAATCAGGAACACCATCACCATCTGTATCTTTCGTTACACCGTGTGTATCAACCGGGCAACCAGCTGGTGTATTTGGTTCTCTATCTAGTTGGTCAGTTACTCCGTCACCATCAGTATCGTCAAGTATAGGCTTCGGGATTTTCATATGCTTAGGATTGTTGATTTCACTATAAGCATAATCAAGCGGGTTGATCCACCATAACGGCTCAACTGCTTTTGATCCAATATTGAAGTTAAAACCAATAGAGGCATAGTTATAGCTATCAAAGTCGCGTGTTTGAGCAGGATCGCCAACAGCATGTTCCTGCCATTGTTGTCCATCAAGCAAATCATCTTTGATGAACGTAAACCTGTCTTCAAGAGCAAGATTGATACGTTTGCTCAATTTGAATGCAATACCCCCAAGTATCGTTCCTGAAGGCTTCAAAGTTTGGCCGAACAGGGTTTTTGAATTAGCCTTATTGTTTTCTGCATCAACATAAGGGACGTCTTTAAGGAGTGTTTTAAGCTTGGCACGTATGTCTTTCCTATTTTCATAGCCAGAACCAGTTATTGAATTGAAGTCAGTTGGCAATTGCGTTTTAGTATCATAAATTGTAGCGCCAATACCTACACCACCGTAAAGTACCATACCGGTTTTTTGTTTATGAAACCGAATATTGTTTAAAGTAAAAATTCCTTGCAGGCCAAGGTCCTGAACGTGGGTACGATAATTATAATATACTTTTTGTAAAGCAGCCGCATTATATTTTGCAGCTAATACCTTATTATTTGCATAACCAACAGAAGGCTTCCAGTTCAACCCTTTAGCACCGCCATATAAATATTGCAACCTCAAAGAAAATATATAACCTAACGCTTTGCGAACATGGACAGAAAGTCCTGCGGTTGGTAACTTTGCAGAAACGTCGCTACTCAAAGAAAACATACCGCCGGATATTCCAATTTCAAACTCACTACGAGGCTTCGCAGGGAAATCATATGTATTATTCATAAATTCATTCTGCTGTGCCATCCCTTTTGGAGAGATTACACTGGAATCATATATATTATACACTCCGGTATCCTGGGCGAAAACGCCGAAGGATAAAAGGGAAAATATTCCCAGTAGTATTAATTTGTACTTTTTGCTTGCCATAACTTTTTGATTAATGATTTCTAAATAAACGGGTTGATTGTGTGCAAAAATATTAAACCGTGACCAATAACCAAATTTTTTTTATCAAATATTTAGATTTTGAAGGGTTTATATATCCTTACAATTTTGTAAACCAATGACCGCTGTCCATACATTTCCGCTGCTTTACTATCAAAATTTTTACATTCTTGTAAGCGACATGATTTGATTTTTTAATGAAGATTTTTTAAATACAACATTCCCTATTTTAATTAATTTTATTTCCTTGTTTCTAAACTATATTGCCTGCTTATGACAATGAATTTTTCGAAAAGCCTTATAGCAGATGAGTTAAAGATATTTGAGCAAAAATTTGCACTGTCAGTTAAAAGCAATGCACCTCTCCTTGACCGAATCATGAAATACATAATTAAAAGGAAAGGAAAACAGTTGCGGCCAATGTTTGTATTCCTTAGCGCAAAACTCCATGGAACCATTAATGAATCAACATACAGGGCTGCGGCACTGGTCGAACTCTTACACACTGCGACATTAGTTCATGATGACGTTGTCGATGAATCTCTTGAAAGGCGGGGTTTCTTGTCTATCAATGCTTTATGGAAAAATAAAATTGCCGTCTTAGTCGGTGACTACCTTCTTTCAAAAGGTCTTTTACTATCAACAGAGGCAGAAGACTTTATGCATCTCCACATATTATCTGAAGCAGTAAAGCAAATGAGTGAAGGCGAATTGTTGCAAATTGAAAAATCGCGACGACTTAATTTAGAGGAAGATACTTATTTTGAAATCATAAAAGGCAAAACAGCGTCTTTGTTATCTTCAGCATGCGGTGTAGGCGCATGGAGCACGAGTAAAGATGAAAATATTACAGACAGGATGAAAACTTTTGGTGAGAAAACGGGTATAGCCTTTCAAATCAAGGATGATTTATTCGACTATGGACATGAAGATATTGGAAAGCCAACAGGGAACGACCTCAAAGAAAAAAAACTTACACTACCCCTCATTTATACACTCAATAACATACCGCCCGGCGACAAACGTAAGATTATCTATATAATAAAAAATGAAAATAAAGACCCCGGCAAAATTAAGTATGTGCTTGAAACAGTTACAGCAGCCGGCGGTATAGCATATGCTAATGCCAAAATGAACCAATACCGCAATGAAGCATTAGGTATTCTCCGCGAATTTCCCGATAGTGAAGTGAGAAAAGGCCTGGAAGAATTAGTATTATACACTACGGATAGAAAGTATTAAATTGATTATGTCAATTGATTTTTTTTCGTTCAAATTTTGTTATCAATTATCTAATGGAGAGAAGATGGAAAATATTGAATACCGATGCTGATAAGGTTGTTGCTTTAAAGGAGTCTTTAAAAATAAGTTATCTCTTGTGCAAGATACTTGTGCAGCGAGGAATTGATAATTTTGACAAAGCAAAAGATTTTTTTAGACCGCAACTTTCAGACCTACACGATCCTTTTTTGATGAAAGATATGGACAGGGCTGTGTCGCGTATCCTCAAGGCTATTGAAAATCATGAGAAAGTACTCGTGTTTGGAGACTACGATGTTGATGGCACCACCTCAGTAGCTTGCATGTATCGCTTTCTCAAAAAAATTTATTCAAAAGATCAAATAAAGTTTTATGTTCCGCATAGATATAGAGAAGGTTATGGCGTAAGCAAAATGGGGATAGATTTTGCTAAAGAAAATAATTTTAAACTAATCATTTCACTTGATTGTGGAATAAAATCTGTAGACCTCATACGATATGCAAAATCGCTCGATTTGGATTTTATAGTGTGCGATCACCATATGCCAGATGATGAAATACCTCCGGCAGTAGCCATCTTAAATCCGAAGCAAAAAGACTGCAATTATCCATATAAAGAATTGTGTGGTTGTGGTGTCGGATTTAAACTGATTACGGCATTGTCAAAACGCCTCGGGTTGCCCAAGGAGGAATATCTATGTTATCTCGATCTGGTAGTTACCGCTATAGGAGCTGATATTGTTCCTATCACCGGAGAAAACCGGATATTGGCCTACCATGGTCTGAGAAAACTTAATTCAGATCCCATACCCGGGATTAAAGCCCTTATTCAATTAAGCGGCTATACAAAAAGATTTTCGATCAATAATGTGGTCTTTATTATTGCTCCGCGGGTAAACGCCGCTGGTCGCATGGATGATGCAACGAAGGCCGTAATGTTGTTTATAGAAGACGATTTTCAAAAAGCAATGCAATATGCTGAAATGCTGCACAGCGATAATACTGATAGAAAAGATGCAGATATTACTATTACCGGCGAAGCTTTTGCGATGATTGAAAGCGATGAGATCCTTTTAAAGCGGAAGACAACCGTACTATTCCAATCACACTGGCACAAGGGAGTAGTGGGTATCGTTGCAAGTAGGTTGATTGAGCGTTATTACAGGCCAACTGTTGTGCTTACGCAAAGTGGAGAGTTTATTGCCGGTAGTGCCCGAAGTGTGCCAGGTTATAATTTGTATGAGGCTATTCATGCTTGTCGGGAACACCTGATAGGCTATGGTGGCCACTTTGCTGCGGCTGGCATGACTATGCTTGCGGATAATGTTGAAGCCTTTAGTAATAAATTTGAAGAAGTTGTTGCTTCAAATATCGAGCCTCACCTCCTGGTGCCGGTATTAAGAATCGATGCCGAGATATTATTTAAAAATATCACGACAAGTTTTTACGATATTATCACGCAGATGGAGCCTTACGGACCTGAAAATTTAAGACCGGTCTTCATTACAAAAAATGTTTTCGATACCTCCTGGTCAAAAATTGTAAAGGAACTACACATAAGATTTGTAGTAAAACAAGATGACGCTGTCTTGACCGGTATTGGCTTTAATATGGCTGAAAAATATTATATGCTCCAAATGAAAAAGCCAATCGATATTGTGTATACGATCGATCAAAATGAATGGAATGGAGAGACCACTTTGCAATTAAAAGTCATTGACATCAGGCTCTCAGAGACTGCAGCTTCCTAACTTCTACCATGCGCTGGAAATATTACCTGAAATATTTTTATTTCATCGGATCCAACTGGAACTATCGACTGGCCTTATTTACATTAAGACAAGAAATAATCGGAGAAAAAAAATATGCTATTAATTCGATGGTTATCGAACGCTTAAATAATATTTCAGTGGTGGGTGAGAATATCACGCATGCTTCCATTTACCAGGGAGCTAATTACTTTTTGCTTGAAAAAGCCTTTGACTACCTGAAAAGCATAAACGCAAATGGCCACTTCGTTGACTTTGGCTGTGGAAAGGGGCGGGTGTTAATAGTTGCCGCACACTATGGTTTTACTAAATTGACCGGAATCGATTTTGCAGCTGCCCTCTGCGAATCCGCAAAAAAAAATATACAGAGCGGTCAGTCCCGATTTCCGTTAGCGCAATTCGGTATAATCTGTGACGACGCTGCTAATTATAAAGTACAGGATGACGATATTGTATTCTTCTTTTTTAATCCCTTTGATGAGTCGGTTATGTTACAGGTCGCAAAAAACATTTTGAAATCCTTGAAAGAAAAGCCTCGGACTATTTTTATTGTTTATTTAAACCCAGTACACAAAGAAATATTTTTGAGCGCAGGCTTCACAGAAGACTTTCACCTACAGAAACTCGAATATCTTGAATTGAGTATTTTATCCAATCCCAGGTATGAAGATGAATTCTAAAAAAATAGCCCTGAAATTTCAGGGCTATTAATATTTATTTTAGAAATACTTATGATTGAAGTATAATCTTACTTTTCTCTTTTCCCTCCATCATTTCAACACTCCTGTTTATAAAACCCGTCAGTTCATTTCCTTTCAGCAATCCTTGCGACAGCAAAGCAAGATCGGCGAGATTCCTTGTTTTCTTCTCTTGTTTTTCTTTGTTCTCTTCGCCTAGGATACTTTTATAAACAGGATGATTTCCATTAATTGTGAGTGTTACTTCTTCCGGCATGGTTCCATAAAAACTTGCCATTCCACCTCCAGCTTCAGCCATATCTTTCATTCTTCTCATAAATTCAGGACGGGTAGCCACTACCGGTAGTGTATCTGCACTGAGACCATGAACCTCAACTGTAACATGCAACATCGGAATGTCAATTTTAAAAAGCTCTTTTAATTTTTCAGCTTCATCTTTAGATAAAACACTTTCAATATTTTCATTCTTGTCAATCAGGTTATCGACTATGTCTGCATCCACTCTTACAAACTGAATATCGCTCCACTTCATTTCCATGTTATTGATAAAGGCCGTATCCACAACCGTTTCAAGCTTAATAACAATATAATTTTTTTGCTGAGCGGCTTTTATAAAACTGTTCTGCTGCACAGGATCTGAAGTATAAAGCATAACAATTTTTCCATCTTTATTCTTCTGAAGTGTTTCCGCAGCCAGCTTATATTCTTCGAGTGTATAAAATTTACCTCCGTTAGCATCTTCGAATAAATTAAACTTATTTGCTTTCTCCAAAAATTTATCCTCAGTGATCATACCGTACTTAACAAAAATTCCGAGACTCTCCCACTTTTCCTCAAAAGATTTTCTATCAGCTTTAAAAATTTCTTCTAATTTATCGGCAACCTTTTTAGTAATATAGGAGTTGATCTTTTTTACATTGGGATCTCCCTGTAAGTAACTACGGCTAACATTTAATGGAATATCCGGGCTATCAATAACACCATGCAGCAACATGAGAAATTCAGGCACAATGTCTTTCACTTCATCAGTTACAAATACCTGGTTGCTGTATAGTTGAATTTTATCGCGTTGATTCTCGAAACGTTGCTTGATCTTAGGGAAATAAAGTATTCCGGTTAAATTAAAAGGATAATCAACATTCAGATGAATCCAAAATAAAGGCGCTTCACTAAAAGGATATAGTTCTTTGTAAAAGTCCTGGTAATCTTGTACGGTCAGATCAGCAGGCTTTTTAGTCCATGCGGGAGAAGTATTATTTATCGGCTTTACATCTTCTTTTTTTTCTTTTTCGTCTGCATTCTCGTCTACAAAAAATATTGGCACCGGCAAAAACTTACAGAATTTTTCAAGTATGTGCCTTATCCTTTCTGGCTCAAGAAATTCTTTACTTTCCTCATTTATATGAAGTATTATATCCGTGCCGCGGCCTTCCTTTTCGGTTTCTTCCAAAGTAAATTCAGGGCTTCCATCACATTCCCATCTTACTGCTTTTGCATCTTCTTTAAAACTTTTGGTTACAATCTCCACCTTCTCACTTACCATAAATGAAGAATAGAACCCTAGACCAAAGTGACCTATTATGTTAGCTTCATTTTTACCCTTATATTTTTCTAAAAATTCTTCCGCTCCGCTGAACGCAACCTGGTTAATATATTTATCAACTTCTTCAGAAGTCATCCCGACTCCTTTGTCAGAAATGGTTAACGTCTTTTTCTCTTTATCAATAGAAATATTAATGTCAGTATTTCCAATATCTCCTTTTGCTTCGCCAAGTGACGATAGTGTCGTAAGTTTTTGAGTAGCATCCACAGCATTACTTACGAGCTCACGAATGAAAATTTCATGATCGCTATAGAGAAATTTTTTAATAATGGGAAAGATATTTTCAGTCTGTACCCGTATACTTCCTTTTTGCATTGTCTAATTTTTTTCATCTTTTACCCAAAAAAAATGCCATGTTGAAAGCGCTGACAACATGGCAATTAATCTCTTTTATTTCTATCTGATGATCAGTTTATTCTGGTCTTACTGATCCGCTGCCGGAAGTATGCACTTCAGGTGAAGATGGATTGCCGCGATAATAAACATCACCGCTTCCACTTGCCCTGGCCTTCAGACTTACACTCGCGAAAACATGCACATTTCCGCTTCCTGATACACTTACATCCGCGTTTTCACTTTGCAGGTCACTACATTTCAGATCGCCACTGCCACTCACGTGACCTTCAAAATCACGGGTATGTCCGTGTAATGTTATATTACCAGACCCGCCAATTGATGTTGAAATTTTAGGGGCATCAAGGCCGCCTCTTATATCACCTGAACCTGACACTGATACTTCAATGGCCCGGTCACTTTTGATTACATCATTAATTACAATGTTTGCAGAGCCCGACGTAACAATTTTGTCAAGGGACGGAGCTTTTATATATACTTTTGCGTGATCATCACTGATTGATGTGTTATCCTTGTAATGAACATTTAATATTCCATTCGAAACATTAGTTACAATAATTGGCAATATGTTATCATCATCCTCTACAGAAACGGAAAATACGTCTGCCTGGCTTATTTCCACATCAATGGATCCGGACGTACGCACGCCGTGGAAGTCTCCGACGTTGCGTGTTTCTGTGCGCACGTTACCATTGCCATTGTAGCGTTCACCATTCCAGCCCATATAGCAGGAACTTAAAAATATCAATGCGGCAAAGTAAACAGTCAATTTTTTCATCTTAAACATTTTTGAATTAAAGAGAATGCAATTTACAAACTTCAATAAACTTTCTACCTTCGCAGCAAATGACAGAAAAAATTCTGATCCTCGATTTCGGCTCACAATACACACAATTAATTGCCAGGGCCGTTCGGGAAGCCAATGTCTATTGTGAAATCATTCCCTTCAATAAAGAAATAGTATTCACCGACGATTTAAAAGGAATTATTTTATCCGGTTCGCCTTTTTCAGTGAACGAAGACAATGCTCCTTCAGTAGATGTAAAATCTATTGCTAAAAGACTTCCTATACTGGGTGTGTGTTACGGGGCTCAGTTAACCGCAAGTATTTACGGAGGTAAAGTTGAAAAAAGCGATAAACGCGAATATGGACGGGCAAAGTTGCAGGTACAAAAAGCTGATGAACTTTTACTTGATGTAAAGACCGATACAGACGTTTGGATGAGTCATAGCGATACCATTACCAAGTTGCCCGAAGAGTTTACCATCACTGCATTCACTCATTCTATTCCTGTTGCGGCATTCCGGAGCGAAAATGGATTAGGCAAAATTTATGGCTTACAATTTCACCCGGAGGTTTATCATTCTGCAGAAGGAAAAAAAATAATCAGGAACTTTTTAGTTACAGTTTGTCACTGCAAGCAAGACTGGACTCCGGCTCATTTTATAAATGACACTATTGCTGAAATTAAGAACACTATCGGCGACAAAAAAGTAGTAATGGCGCTAAGTGGCGGTGTTGATTCTACGGTGGCTGCAACTTTAATACATCGGGCAATTGGCAAAAACCTTTATGGAATTTTTGTAGATAATGGAGTACTTCGCAAAAATGAATTTCAACAAGTGCTTGACTCCTGCAACGGAATAGGATTAAATATAACGGGGATAGACGCCAAAGATCATTTCTATGCAAAGCTCGCCGGTAAGCCCGAGCCTGAGGAAAAAAGGAAAGCGATCGGAAAAAGTTTTATTGAAATATTTGACCAGGAAGCTCACAAAATTGAGGGAATTGAATATTTAGGACAAGGTACTATATATCCAGACGTAATCGAATCGGTATCAGTCCACGGGCCTTCTGTTACCATAAAGTCTCATCACAACGTCGGTGGCCTGCCGGCAACAATGAAACTAAAGCTAATTGAGCCGTTACGTTCATTGTTTAAAGATGAGGTGCGAAAAGTAGGTGCTGAACTTGGTATTCCTCCTTCCATATTGAACCGGCATCCGTTTCCCGGACCGGGACTTGCTATTAGAATTCTTGGAGAAGTGACTGAAGAAAAGGTACAGTTATTGCAACAGGCGGACGCGATCTACACACAGGCTTTGATAAAATATGATCTCTATGCAACTGTTTGGCAAGCCGGCGCCATCTTATTGCCTGTAAAGAGTGTAGGCGTGATGGGTGATGAGAGAACGTATGAATTTACCATTGCTCTAAGAGCGGTAACTTCAGTAGATGGCATGACGGCTGATTGGGCGCACCTGCCTTATGAATTTCTTGCTTATGTTTCTAACGAAATAATAAATAACGTAAAAGGAATTAACAGAGTGGTATATGATATTAGCAGTAAACCGCCCGCAACAATAGAATGGGAATAAAAATTAAAAGCAGATTGAAAAAAAATATTTGGTTACTCCTTTTCATCACGATCCTTCAAACAGGGGTTTCATTTGGTCAGAGCATTGATTCTACCACCTCTATCGCCGCTCCAAAAATTTATAAGGTTGCGGTTTTTGCACCAATGTACCTTGATTCCGTTTTCTCCAATACTTCGTTTAACACCAGCAATACGCTTCCAAGATTCATAATGCCTGCGGTAGAATTTGTACAAGGAGCGCAGATTGCATTTGATACACTTTCGCTGAATGGTAAAAAAGCAGAGGCTTTTATTTACGATTCAAAGTCAGTAGCACGACCAATCACATGGCTTGTTCAGAATAAATTGCTTGATAGTATGGATCTGATCATTGGCAGCGTAAAAGATCCCGATTACCAGGAGTTGGCAAATTTTGCTGTCGAAAAACACATTCCTTTTGTATCCGCAACTTATCCTAATGATGGCGGCATCACTCAGAATCCTTATTTAATAATTGTGAACTCCACGCTGAAAGCGCATTGCGAGGGCATACTTAGCTATCTCGTTCAAAAGCATGGGACAGATAAAATTTACCTGGTTAAGAAAAAGGGAGATGATCGGATAGAAAATTATTTCAAAGATGCTAATATGGAGGATGGCAAACCTTTAATTAACATTAAAACGATCACGCTTGATAGTTCAATTTCATCTTATACACTTTCCCGTAGAATAGATACTACTGACGCTATAGTAATAATTGGCGCCAGTCTAAACGAAACCTTTGCAAAAAAGTTGGCTGATGCATGCTATCCTATTCAGAAGAATAATCCACTTGTCTTAATAGGAATGCCAAATTGGGATGGGTTTAGAAGCTTTGCAAAAAAAGATGCATACCCTGATTTTCCAATTCTTTATACCACGCCACATTACAATTCAAAAAATACTGTCTACGATAGCTTGATAGTTCAAAAATATTTTCAGCTTTACAGGGCCAAGCCTTCAGATATGGCCTACAAGGGTTTTCAGACTGCTTACTTCTTTACGAATCTTTTATTAAATAACTCATCTGATTTCATGTCGCATATTAATGATACGCAGTACATGGTATTTCATAACTATAATTTCCTTCCCGTGCATGTTGGGGCAAACAGCGATACACCGGACTACTTCGAAAATAGTCACCTGTTCATTATGCAGATATTGAACGGCGAAATAGATCGCGCCTGGTAAGCTGCCAGGAAAATTAATCACTACGATTCACTGCTTTCTTTAGCTTAGTTTTGAAATAGGGCTTAATCTAGTTAATTAGCCCAAAGAAAGTTTATGAGTAGTACACGACTTGAAGCCTTCAGCGACGGCGTTTTGGCCATTATTATTACCATTATGGTTTTAGAAATGAAAGTGCCCCATGGAGATGATCTTCATTCTCTGCAACCACTGGTACCCGTGTTTATCAGTTATGTGATCAGCTTTATTTATATAGGCATTTACTGGAATAATCATCATCATATGATGGCGGTAGTAGAACATGTAAATGGTAAAGTGTTATGGGCAAATATTCATTTATTGTTTTGGCTTTCGCTGGTACCTTTTGCTACCGGCTGGATGGGCGAAAATAATTTTACCTTATGGCCGGTGGCCTTATATGGCACGTTGTTAACTATGGCAGCTATTGCCTACTACATCCTTGCACAAACACTCATTCGGCTTCATGGCAAAGATTCAACAATCGGAAAAGCCATTGGAAAAGATCGTAAAGGTGTAATCTCGTTGTTCATCTATATTGCTGGCATAGCATTATGTAGTATAAGTCCCAAGCTAGGCCTTAGTCTTTATGCGCTTGTAGCAGCCATCTGGCTGGTGCCTGATAAAAGAATAGAGAAAAAGATTGTTGAAGAGCATCATAACGAGGGCCACGCGGTGAAATCGATAGATCGTTTAGGATAACGGTGTTTCTAAAATACAATTTTATAAGATGGGCTCTTTTGAAAGCACAAAAGAGCATGAGGCCATTTTATGCTTACCTTAATGTCAATTTACAAATTCTGTTTAAATAATGTTTATGAATAGAAGAAAATTCCTTCACAATTCAGCATTCGCTTTTGGAACGCTAAGTATCAGTCATAAGAAAATTTTAGAAATATTTTCCGCAGACCCATGGAAGGTTAAGATGCTTACTGATAGCATTGGGATCTTTACCGAAAAGGGTGGTACAATCGCTTTTCATTTTTCAAAAGATGGAACCACTGTTGTTGATGCACAATTTCCCGACACCGCGCCACACCTGATAAGTGAGGTAAAAAAGCGGAATGATCAACCAATCAGGTTATTGATTAATACCCATCATCATGGAGATCACACTTCCGGCAACATCGCCTTTAAAGATGTTGTAACCCGCGTACTTGCCCACAGTAATTCGCTTACCAATCAAAAAAATTCAGCAATAGCGCAAAAAACAGAAGACAAACAATATTATCCGAACGAAACCTTTGGAACAGTTTGGTCAGAAAAGGCAGGCAAAGAAAAAATCATTTTGTACTATTATGGTGCAGGGCATACTAACGGTGATGGCATTATTCATTTCCAACATAACAACGTGGTGCATATGGGCGATCTTGTTTTTAACCGCAGACATCCATTTGTTGATCGCAGCGCAGGGGCGAATATGCAGAGCTGGCTGAACGTACTCGCCATGTCTATGAAAAAATTTGATTCAAAAACAAAGTACGTCTTCGGCCATTCAGGTGAGGGGTATGAGGTCACAGGAAAAAAAGATGACCTGCAGGCATTTCATGATTACCTCGGTAATGTGCTGAAATTTGTGGGTGATGGAATAAAAGTAGGCAAAACAAAAGAAGAAATTTTAACTGCTAAAGAAATTCCCGGCTCATCGGAATGGAAAGGAGATGGCATAGAACGTGCTCTGGGAGCTGCTTATGATGAGTTAAGTACTTCATGATTTTATTAATTTTCTTTAATAAAAATCCCCAGTCTCAGCCGGGGATTTTTCTCTATTAATATTTTACTTATTTATTTCGTTCTGCTCAAAACCGGTTTCACAATAAAATTATCGGCTGTGATAAGCTTAATATAATAAATCCCTTTCGTGATGCCAGGGGTAAATTTATCAACTGTGTTATATCCTTTTTGGAGAATGATATTGGCCTTTAAAAAAGTTCTCCCACTTACATCGATTACCTGCAAATTCATTGTTTGCTGTTTGCCGCTATTTAATTTCAAAGTGAGGTTGCCATTATGAAATCCAATGAAGTCTAAATTGAGCGTTTTTTCACCAGCCACATTTTCTAATGCATTTACATTACTTGCACTTTCTTCAGCAACACCTGTGTTCATTCCAGGATTAAAAGCAGCGGTCGAAAGTAACCCTGAGTTTGAATTTTGCTCGATCACACTAAAACCAGCAATGTATTGCCACGTGCCGAGCCTTTGAATAGATACTGATATTCTGCCACCCGATGGAGTTACATTATCAAATTTTGCAAAATCATCCACATTGTAAGCGACAGAAATTGTATCCGAAATATTACCGATAACAAAACGTGTATCGTTTATAGCGACAGCGCGGCTTGCATACAACTCTACGCGATATTGCTTGCTATTATCAAGTCCATAAATAGTGAGGTCTCTGTCGCTGGTAGTGAGAGAATTGTATTGCAGTACCTGCGGAGGGCAAGTGGTAGCGGTGCTCGAATAATTGCTGCCGTTGTTAATGATTCGCAATTGGCCGCTCAGGTAAGCATATACTCCGCTGGAACTATTATCGTCATAAGTAAACTTACTACTGGTTAGGCTTGCATTTACATCCCAATTGTTCCATTGTGAATTATTGTACGGTGTTTTTCCATCGTAAATATTTACATGAATCGCTTTTCCATTGGTTGAGGGTGGAGCAACAACCTGTGATCCTAAAACTGTTATAATAACATCAGCAGTGGCACTAAGCCCGCCATTATCAGTGATGGTGAGCCTTACAGTGTAAGTTCCCGCAGAGGTAAAGAATAATCGTGCGGTGTCCTTCGTGGAAGTTGAAATACTGCTGCCTGAGGGCCCGCTTATCACAATCCATTTATAGGAGGTGATAGAACCATCGGGGTCGGAAGATTGAGTTCCGTCTAAAGACACCTGGTTCACCGGAAGTTGAACGGTTACATTGCCGCCCGCATTCGCCACTGGTGATTGGTTGCCGGCTGGTGGTGGAGCTGTGCCTAAATTGTATTCAAATGCACCTGCGTCATACGCGCCTCCTTGCGGTCTGCTAATGCCGTCAAAGTCAGTTGTGACTCCATAAGTGGCGGCATTAAGACCTTTATCGATAGCGGGCGATGCTTTAAGAATATGGTAGTCATTTGCGGTGGAATTTACAAAAGCCGCAGTAGAAATGACGGGTAATCTTACATTTTTAGTTGTATCAACAACTGTCTTTCCATCCACATTTACATAGGGGTTATCATATGGACTCGTGTTATTGGGCTTTACAAGTAAATTGTTATTTACCCTGTTGCCGCCAGCCATTGATCCGTAAGAATTAAACAGGTGAACTGCATTCCGGGCAGCATTTACAATGGTATTATTCAATACAAAAACTTGCAAGCCTCCATATAAATTATATGGCTGTGGCCGGTCATCAACCGCTATTGCATCCTGTTTACTTGAGCTTCCATCCCAGCCGGCATTTGCTATTACATTGTTATAAATATAAATACTGCCGGTGCCAAATATTTCAAGTCCTTCTCCTGTACCATTCCCGATGTAATTATCGTAAACAGAACCGTTGCTCTTCCCACCAAGTATAATTCCCGCCTGTTGCGAATTCAGATTGGTCATTCCATAATTCGTGACCCTGTTATTATAAATTTCCGCGTTAGTCGATGCTGCTACTTGTATTCCATCCCAGCCGGTGGAGTCACTTATATTGTTGTAGACTTTTACGCCAATTGCCTTAACCGGTTCTACAGTGATCGATTTTCCAGTACAATCATTTACTGTAACAGTAGCGCTTGTATTGATTATATAATAACCTTCACCGATAGTATTATGGACATAATTATCATGGAATGAAATATTTTTTATCGTCCATCCTGTGCTCCAGGTACCGGGATCACAATTGTAAGGATCTATTTTGCATAAAAATCCATTCTGAACATTTTGAGCTTCAAAATGGTCAACTTCATAATCACTCGTGCTATCCTTTACTGACAGGCCTACGCCGGTAAAACCTCCCTTCCAATTTGCTTTAAACCCATACATAATACCAGGTGCACCGGTACCAGTAAATTTGAAATAACGGCTATTTACGATACGGTAACAATATGATTGGCCATTATTTCCCGTGTTAATAACCTGCCCGCCGCAATTAATTATCGTGATAGGCTTGGAAGCATTCCCAACAATACCGCTAAGTGATATATAAGGATAAGTGCCGGCCTGGATGCAGCCTGTATCTCCTGGTTGGAGGTAATTGTTATTAAAGAAATAAATACCTCCATCGGGCGCCACAGGAATCAACTTTCTTTTACCGGAGGTGGTTGGCGGTATTGCTGCTGCCGCGGCATTTACAGTAATAGCGACATTATCACTGCCAGTTGCTCCTTTATTGTCCGTAACAGTAAGGGTAAAAATATAGGTGCCGACAGATGTGAGATTACTTACAGAAGTACTTGGTGAATTTGGTGCGGATATTTTCGCTCCAGGACCAGATGCCTGTGTCCAAAAATAGGCAGTAACCGTTCCGTCGGAGTCAGTTCCACTGCCATCAAGAGTTGCAGTGCTTGTGCCTGAACTGATTGTAATATCACTTCCGGCATTCGCTATCGGAGCCTTATTACTCTCAGGTGATGCAGCAAGCACCGTTAATTGCATCGCGTTCGCGTTGCTTGCACCGGAGTTGTCTGTAACTACCAGATCAAATATATAGGTGCCTGCTACAAGTTGGCTAACGTCTGTTGCAGGGGAAGTTGGATTACTAATTTTTGCATTCGATGGACCGGAACGTTCCGTCCATTGGTAACTACTAATTGAGCCATCACTATCGGTTCCGCTACCATATAATGTCGCCGTGTTGGTTGGTAAGGAGATTACCAAATCGGGGCCTGCATCAGCGATAGGCGAAATGTTTACGAGACTTTGCATTATTACCTGAACGGTGTCTGTAGCCACTGCTCCCTGGTTGTCTGTTACCTCAAGTTCGTATTGATAAGTGCCCGGAACAAGATTTATAATAACCGCTGTAGACAGTGATGAATTTACAATACTACCTGAGCCAGGCCCGGAAATTTTTGCCCAGGAATAACTTGCAATCGTACCATCCGGATCAGATGCCGAACCGACCAGAGAAACAGTATTTATTGGCCAGGTAATGGTTTGATCAGACCCTGCATCAACTACCGGTGCTGCATTACTGTAAGCAAATACCGGCGACGGATTTCTTGCCATCCACTCATAAATATTTTGATTGACACCATCTAACAAAAACTTGTTGGGCGAATTGCCGCTGCCTCCATAAAATTGTTCCCAGCAGCAATGTCCACCGCTTCCATAACTTGTTGAAACAAATATTCCGGAATTGGCGCGGGTGTAATTCATTCGATTTACTCTTGTTTGTATGTCACGCCCGTCATTTATTTGTTCAAACCCAAGCAATCTACCCCCGGATTTCGCAAAATTATCAAAGAGGTTAGGATAAGGTTGATTGTCATCTGGCCTTACACCTTCCACTTCCACAACAGTAGCTATCTGGCTGGCATACGTATATGGGCCTCCGTACTTATCGGCTGTAACATAGGTTGTAGCGCACCAGCCTCCCATAGAAAGCCCGGTGAGGTGGAGCCTTTGATTATCGATCCGGTACATTTTCTTTAACGTCTGAATCCGCATGTCGGTGTAAATTTCAATGGGCCACAGAGCCGAGGGCTGCAAGCTGATTACGATAAATTTTACACTGTCTGTGCCAATTTTTACATTGCCATTCCAGCCCTGCTCGATATACGCTCCGGGGCCGTTTTTAATAACCAGGCTCGCATTACTACCAACTTCCCCTGTTCCGGGAAAAAATATTATGGTAGGATAAGTAGCGTTAGGATTTGCATAATAATCCCATGGCAAATGAACATATGCGTTCCAGCCATTTACATTGACAAGAGATTGCTGGGCAAAAGATTTGGTAAAACTTAAAAGGATCGAAAGAGTAATAAAAAGGCGAAGCGCCTTTTTTGCATATAGGGCGTTGAGTTTCATCATAAAACGGTAGATTCGATAGATTCAAAATGGTTATCAATAATGATTATAATGGTTCTTCATTGGCATTAAAAGGCATAATCTTTCCAAGGGCTTCACTAACTGTGAGTTAGTGACTTTCAACAAAACATCTTTGGGGGGAAAAAATGGTATTCTGAAAGGAACTTAAACCTCCTTTAAAACAAAGTCGCAAAAGAGCAAAAATTACACCAAGAGGCTAAATTTATCATAAAAATTGCTGCAAAGTGGAAAACTATTTTAAAAATGATAAAATTTAGTTAAATAATAAATAATTTCACAGTCCAAAGGTCGATTTTCTAAGAAAAGGAAAAAATTGGCACGCATTAAATTTTTAGGGCTGATTTTCTTGAATTTGTTCGCTAGGAAAGACTTTTTGAATGAATAGATTAGTCGTATCTGAATCGAATCAGACAGGTTAAATCGGGCAGGTTATTTGTAACAATTGGCTCATGCCCAATCTTATTTCCTTCACTGATAAAGGATTGTACTGCGAACCTGGAAATTTTTATATTGATCCATGGAAGCAAGTTGAAAAGGCCATAATTACTCACGGACACGGCGACCATGCCTACTTCGGTCATAAATCCTATCTCTGTCACACTTTTACAAAACCCATACTGCAGCTGAGGCTAGGTGAGAACAATTACGAAACGATTGGCTGGAATGAACCAACCAATATCAATGGCGTTAAAGTATCTCTGCACCCCGCAGGGCACATTATAGGCTCATCCCAGGTTCGCGTAGAATATATTGGTGAAGTTTGGGTTGTGAGCGGCGATTTTAAAGTAGAGGATGATGGATTGAGCGGCAGATTTGAGCCGATCAAATGCGACACATTTATTACAGAATCAACTTTCGGATTGCCGATATATAAGTGGCGTCCTCAGCAAGTGATCTATGAGGACATTTTAAGATGGATTAATAAGAATAAAGAAAACGGTAAAACGAGTGTGTTATTAGCATATAGCCTTGGCAAAGCGCAACGGGTGCTGCAAGCAATTAAAGAAACAACACAAATGATCTATGCTCACGGAGCCATTTTCAACATGCAACAAACATTGATTGATGCAGGATGGGATCTTACACCAGTGGTGAGAATAACACCCGAAACACCAAGAGAACAACTTAAGGGTGCTGTGGTGATCGCGCCTCCATCAGCAGACGGCTCTTCATGGATGAAAAAATTTCAACCGTATGCTGTTGGTGTTTGCAGTGGGTGGATGCAGGTGAGAGGGAATGCCCGTCGCCGTAATGTAGATGCCGGATTTGCATTAAGCGATCATGCAGATTGGCCGGCCCTCTTACAAACTGTAAAAGATACTTCAGCGGAAAGAGTTTTTGTGACGCACGGCTTTCAAGCGGCGTTTAGCAGGTATCTAAATGAAGAGAATATTGCTTTAGCAGCAGAAGTAAAAACGCAGTATGGGAATGAAGATGAGGAAGCTCCTGTTGCAGAAGCAGAAAAAACAAATGCGAATAGTACAATAACCGAAGATGATGGAAAATAGTATGGCACCGGCAGTATCAGCGGAATCTAAGGAAGAAGATGAGTTATCCGGCCTGGAAATATTTGCACGATTAGTGGCTGAACTAAGCAGCTCCACAAAAACTAATGACAAGCTTCAAAGCCTGGTAGATTATTTTGCTACTGCGCCCGATGCGGATAAAGTCTGGGTGATTGCGATCTTTAGTGGAAGGAGGCCAAGGCGGGTGGTTAATTCAAGGCTAATGAGAGACTGGTGTGCCGAAATAACCAATTACCCTTCATGGCTTTTTGATGAATGCTATCATACAGTGGGTGATCTTGCGGAGACACTTGCCCTTCTTTTACCTGAAACAAAAAAAAATGACCAGGTCAACGATAGCTTATCGCACTACCTTGAAACATTTATTTTCATTGAAAAGCAGGATGAGGCAATAAGAAAGAAATTTATATTGGACAGTTGGGATAAAATGAATCGTGACGAGAGATTCGTCTTCAATAAATTAATAACAGGAAGTTTTCGTATTGGAGTTTCGCAAAAGACTATTGTAAATGCTTTGGCAAAAACTGTTGATCTTTCGGCTTCGGTAATCGCGCATCGCATCAGTGGAAACTGGGATCCCGTGACTACCACCTTTGGCGAACTACTGAGTGAGAATGCATCAATCACCGATTTTTCAAAACCATATCCTTTTTATCTTGCCTATGCCCTGGAAGAAGAGCCTGACACACTTGGCGACCCTGGTGAATGGCAGGCTGAATGGAAATGGGATGGCATAAGAGGTCAAGTCATCAAAAGAAATAATGAATTGTTTGTTTGGAGCCGCGGTGAAGAATTGATGACTGATAAGTTTCCTGAATACTTTGTATTAAAAGATCTTTTGCCGGACGGGGTTGTTATTGATGGCGAGATCATTCCGGCTGTCGATGGAAATCCTTTGCCATTTGCAGTTTTGCAAACACGTATCGGCAGAAAAAATATCGGTAAAAAACAATTACAGGACGCGCCTATTTGTTTTTTTGCCTACGATCTTCTTGAATATAATTATGAAGATTGGCGTGAAAAGCCTTTGACTGAAAGAAGGGTTCAACTTGAAAAAACTATCTCGCCTGTTAAAAATAATTCAATACAGATTTCGCAGATAATTTCTTTCGAATCATGGGAGCAGCTTGCTCAGCTTAGAAAAAATTCGAGAGAAATGAATAGTGAAGGAATTATGCTGAAGCGAAAATCGTCGGATTATAAAGTCGGGCGAAAAAGAGGTGATTGGTGGAAATGGAAAATCGATCCTCTTACAATTGATTGCGTAATGGTTTATGCTCAAAAAGGAAGCGGAAGAAGAAGCAGTCTTTATACAGACTATACTTTTGCAGTGAAGGATGGAGACAAACTGGTCACTTTTACCAAGGCCTATTCAGGATTGACAGATAAAGAATTTGCACAGGTAGATAATTTTGTAAAAAGAAATTCAATAGAAAAATTTGGTCCTGTACGCACCGTAAAACCTGAGTTGGTTTTTGAAATTGCATTTGAAGGTATTGCTGCCAGCAATCGTCACAAGAGCGGCGTGGCATTACGTTTCCCAAGAATGAGCCGCTGGCGAAAAGATAAATCAATGGATGAAATTAATACAATTGAAGATCTGAAAGCTATGTTGAATAAATACGGAAAATAATTATCCTTACATTTAAAATCATTTCTAAATCATCTTTCAACTGGCATCATTACAGGAAACAATAGGATATAAAGTTATTCTCCATTGGCTTGAATCCAAAGGTTATTCACCATTTACTTTCCAGGAAGAAACGTGGCAGCACATTATCGATAAAAAATCGGGTCTTGTGAATGCACCCACTGGCTGTGGTAAAACTTTTTCAGTTTTTCTCGGGGCAGTTATTGACTTTATCAACAAGCATCCGAAGAATTATAAAACGAAGGCAAAATCAAATCTGCAGCTTCTGTGGATTACTCCTTTACGTGCTCTGGCAAAGGATATAGGCCGTGCTATGGAAGAAGTGATTCAGGAGTTGGGAATGAATTGGAGAATAGGTATCAGAAACGGCGATACTACAATAAGTGAAAGGCAGAAGCAAAAAAGACAAATGCCTGAAGTACTTATTACGACGCCCGAAAGCCTGCACTTGTTGCTCGCTCAAAAAGATTATCCGCAGGTTTTTAAGTCGTTAAAGATTATTGCCATTGACGAATGGCACGAGCTTCTTGGAAGCAAGCGCGGCGTGCAGGTTGAACTTGCTATTTCGCGGATATTAAATACCCAATACGCAAGTGAAAATTTCGAATGTGCTGTCTGGGGTATCAGTGCAACCATTGGCAATCTTTCACAAGCCAGGGAGGTATTACTTTCTTCATTAGCTTCTTCACAAAACTCACCAGGCGAAACAGTAACTGCAAAAATTGAAAAGCCTATCCAGATAGAATCAGTATTTCCTGATGAGATTGAAAAATTTCCCTGGGCAGGACACTTAGGCATTAAACTGGTGCATAAGGTGATCCCCATTATTATGCAAAGCAAAACCACGCTTATTTTTATAAATACACGTGGCATGAGTGAAATGTGGTACCAGGCGCTACTTACAGCCTGCCCTGAACTATCCGGCACAATAGCGCTCCACCATGGAAGCATAGAACAGGAGTTGAGATTTTGGGTAGAAGAAAATTTGCATACCGGAAAATTAAAAGCTGTTGTATGCACGGCAAGCCTTGACCTCGGTGTCGACTTTCGGCCAGTGGGTACCGTTATACAGGTAGGCTCACCAAAGGGTGTTGCGAGGTTTCTGCAACGTGCAGGAAGAAGCGGACATAGCCCGGGCGAAATAAGTAAAATTTATTTTCTGCCAACACATTCATTGGAGCTTATGGAAGCGGCTGCGCTCAAGGAAGCCACGGAGATAAAACTGATCGAGAGCCGTGAGCCAAGAATTTTATGTTTTGATGTGTTGATACAGTATTTGAGTACCCTCGCTATAAGTGAAGGATTCTATCCTGCACAGATTTTTAAAGAAATTAAAACAACCTACTGCTACCGCGATATTACGGAAGACGAATGGCAGCAAATATTGCAATTCGCTACAGCTGGTGGCGTGGCTTTGCAGCAATATGACGACTTCAAAAAGATTGAGATCATTAATGGTTTATACAAAATCAATAATCGAAGAGTGGCTATGCGGCACCGCATGCATATCGGCACTATAGTAAGCGACCCAATGATGAAAGTAAAATTTATCAGCGGTGGATTTGTTGGTGTTATCGAAGAATGGTTTATCGCCCGTCTTTCACCTGGCGATGTATTTACGCTGGCCGGAAGAACACTTGAATTTGCAATGATAAAAGATATGACCGCACTTGTGAGAAAATCAACTGCGAAGAAGTCGATTATTCCAAGCTGGCAGGGAGGCCGTATGCCTTTATCTGCAAACCTTGGTTTTATGCTGAGAAAAAAATTTGATGAGGCGAGTATGGTTTTGCATAAAAAAAATAAAACAAAAACCGACGATGAAATTACCGCACTACAACCTTTATTTGAGCTGCAGGCATACCTATCTCAAATTCCAAAGCAAAATGAATTATTGATCGAGCATATCGAAACAAAGGATGGTTTTCATCTTTTTGTATTTCCATTTGAAGGAAGACTCGTTCACGAGGCAATGGCTGCAGTGCTGGCATACCGTATAAGTCGAATCACTCCTATCACTTTTTCATTTGCGATGAACGATTATGGCTTTGAGTTATTGAGCGACCAACCCATACCGCTAGATGACACGAATGCTTACGAACTTTTTTCTCCTGAAAGTTTACTTGCTGATATTCAGCGAAGCCTTAATAGTGTTGAAATGGCAAAAAGAAAATTCAGGGACATTGCAGTAATTGGCGGCCTTATATTCCAGGGCTTTCCCGGCGAACAAAAAAAAGCAAGGCATTTGCAATCATCGGCATCGCTGCTCTTTAATGTGTTTTCAGAATATGAACCTGGCAATCTATTACTAAGACAATCTTACAATGAAGTAATGGAGCAACAAATGGAAGAGCAGCGCTTGCGTGATATGCTCGAGCGTATTCAACAAAGCAAGATCATTATTACTTTTCCAAACAGGCTCACACCTTTTTGTTTCCCTATAAAAGTTGATAGCCTTCGTGAAAACCTTACATCTGAAAAGTTGGAAGACCGCGTGAAAAGAATGCAAATGCAATTAGAAAAATAGTATGAATTATCGAATGCGAATTACACGAATTAATATTATGGTTTATTTAATGCAACTGGTGTAATTCGTGTCGTAAAATTTACCTTCGCAAATAAACAATTGTTCTTACCTCAAAAATTCATTCTTCATAAGCAGACACTTTGGCTCTCCCCTGCGCGCTGTATTTTTTGGGAAGAAGAAAAAGCACTGATTCTTTCTGACCTCCATTTTGGAAAATCCGGGCATTTTAGAAAATCGGGAATTGGTGTGCCTCAGAATGTTTATAAAGAAGACCTCCAGCGATTATTTACCCAGATACAATTTTTTAAACCTGTGACTTTACTCATCGCGGGAGACATGTTTCACAGCCATGCAAATAAGGAAATAGATTTCTTTTTAAAATGGCGAAATGATATGCCATCATTGGAGATTCACCTCATAAAAGGAAATCATGATGTGTTATCGAATAAATTCTATGAAAGCGCGAATATCCGGGTGACTAAACAAAAACTATCCATTAAAAACTTCTGCTTTACACACGACATCACTTCAGTGTGCGAAGATGATGATGATAAGGATATGTTTACTTTTTCAGGCCATATTCACCCTGGTATAAAAGTGACTGGCAGCGCCAAACAATCTTTAAAACTTCCTTGTTTTTACTTTACTGATACATATGCTGTGCTACCAGCGTTTAGCATCTTTACAGGTCTTTACAAGGTGACGCCTAAAAAAGCTGACAAGGTATTTGCTTTGGTAGAAAACCAGGTCATAAAAATGCAGTAAGATTATTTCCTATCTGAAACCAAATTTCTTTTTCTTGAGAACTACGCAGTCGATGTAATAAATAATTTTCACGCAGAGTTCATTGGAATGCGGGTTATGAAATACTACTGTAATCTTGGGCGTAATATTACTGAGTCGCAGCCTTATGATGCCATTGTTTGGCGTCGCTTCAATTCTTTTTTTATCAGGGCAAGCTCGCGACCCGTTTGCCCACTTACTGATGAATTTTCCTGGGCTCTTCTCATAAGGTAAGGTATCACATCATTGATAGGTCCAAACGGAAGATATTTACTTACAGAACAACCCTCTTTGGCAAGATTGAAAGTGATGTTGTCACTCATGCCATACAATTGAGAAAAATGAATGTGAGGGTGATCTGTTGAAAAATTCATTTTCTCCATCGCTTCAACAGCATAGTGATTGCTATATTCATTATGAGAAGCAATTATTACATACATATCATTTAGCCGTTCTACGCAAAAAAGAATGGCTGCATTGTAGTCTTCATCGGTTTCGTCTTTTGCCTGTTGAATGGGAGATAAATAATTGAGCTCTCCTGCCCTTCTCCGTTCTTTTTCCATGTAAGCACCACGCACTAATTTAAATCCTCCTATAAAATGATCTTTCTGGGAGGCATTAAAGCTATCCTTCAAAAAATGAAGCCTGTCTTGGCGATACAGTTGAATCGTATTGTATACAACTGCCTTTTCACTATTATACTTCTTCATCATTTGCATCGTGAGGGCATCCACCGGATTTTGGATCCAGCTTTCTTCCGCATCTATCAGAACTCCTGTATTGCTTAATCTTGCAGCTCCACAAATTTTGTCCAGCCGCAATTCCACGCGTTTCCATTCAGACCGTTCATCTATCGTCAAAGCTTCAACAGGTACGAGACCTTTCAATATATCGTTATAATTTGAGGCTGCATCAAGTTTTTGCAATAGCTCAAACCTTGCAAAGCCCGTAAGCTTCACACTTATAAACGGTATGTTAGGTTGTGAAGAGGCGTATTCAATTACCTTGACAAAATTCTGCGCGGCAACATCAAAGTTTTCCTCACCCTCTTTGCCCTCGACGCCATAATCTAATATCACTTTTACATTGAACTTGCTAAGCTTATCCACCACTTTCGCTGTTTCTGCAAGGGTCTCACCACCCACAAACTGGCTGAAAATTGTATTACGAATTAATCCTTTTATTGGCAGGCCTGATTTAATAAGCCATGGAGTTAGTTTTGTTCCAAGCTTCACCAGCCAGTCAATGCCCATGGAACTAAAAAGAAACTTTGCTTTTCGAAGTTCTTTATCAGGCTTATATTCAAATGCCGTCGCTGTATTCTCAAATGAAAGGTTCATATAAATGCCCCGAAATTCAGCTATCAATAACTAATTGCCAAATAAATGTGAGCTCAGTTGGCAGTTGCCAGTAGCCAACTCACTAACATCTGCAAACCGCCAACTGTCCACCGACCACTCCCCCTAAACCCTTACCTTTGCGGCAAAAAAGGATGAAAAGTTTCTTAGCTATTATTTTCCTGGCAGCAGTTTTATTGGCAACATGGTGGTTGTTTTTTAAAACAGATAAAACCGAATCAGAGCCAAAACAAGAATCTATAAAAATAGGAAAACATAGTCCGGAGTTTAACCGAAGCGTTTCCGATGCCATAAGCGCATACATGTCGATAAAAGATGCTTTTGTTGACGCAGATACTTTGACAGCGAAAAGTGCAGACGAGTTTTTTATATCAAAAATAGATACGCTTAACCTTACGGATCTTGAACATGAAGATTCCCTTGTCGTGATTTCTGCACGGCAGCAATTAAGCGATATTAAAGCAAATGCGGAAGCTATGCTGCAGGAAAATAATATTACCGAAATGCGGCAGGACTTTAGAATGGTTTCAGAAAATTTATATCCGTTTTTGAAAACTATCGGGTATGAGGGAGAAAAATTGTATTGGGATAATTGCCCTATGGCTTTCGGAGAAGACAAAGAAGGTAATTGGCTCAGTACTACAAAAGAAATTATTAACCCTTATCTCGGGAAAAATCATCCGGAATATAAATCGTCAATGCTTAACTGCGGTGAAGTAAAAGACACACTGCAGTAGCATTTATAAATCCTCTGTGAAAAAATTATTGTCCGTTACCTTTTTCTTTCTGCCGCTGATCATATGCGCTCAAAATAAATATACATTAAGCGGCTATGTGAAGGATTCGCTGTCGGGAGAAACTTTGATTGGTTCAACAGTTTCTGTAGCCGGCCTTACGAAAGGAATCACCTCTAACTCTTACGGTTTTTTTTCCATCTCTCTCAATTCAGGCACGTACACATTTATTTGTTCAAATGTGGGTTACATAACGAAGATTAAAACAATAGACTTAAACAGCGATGTTCAGTTCAACTTCGAAATGTCGCCGAAGATTACCACGGAGCAGGCAGTGATCATCTCTTCAAAAAAGCGTGATGCAAATGTGAAGAATGCGCAAATGGGCAAGCTCGATCTTTCTATAGAACAGGTGAAAGCCATACCGGCATTCCTCGGCGAAGTAGACGTTTTAAAAACCATACAACTTTTGCCGGGTGTACAAAGCGCAGGTGAGGGTAGTTCCGGCTTATATGTAAGAGGTGGCGGTCCTGATCAGAACCTGATATTGTTGGATGATGCTGTTGTTTATAACACGGGGCACCTCTTTGGTTTTTTTTCCATCTTCAATGGAGATGCGATAAAAAATACTTCACTCATAAAAGGCGGGATGCCTGCTCAATATGGCGGGCGTCTGTCGAGTGTGCTGGATATCGCCATGAAAGAAGGAAATGACAAAAAATTCCAGGTAGATGGCGGCATCGGACTGATCGCTTCGCGGCTTTCGATACAAGGACCAGTAAAAAAGAATAAAGCATCCTTTATCATTTCCGCAAGAAGAACTTATGTGGATGCGCTGGCAAAACCATTTATTAAAAAGACAAATTCTTTTAGTGGATCAGGTTATTATTTTTATGATCTCAACGCCAAGATCAATTATAAGTTTTCCGAAAAGGATCGCATTTATCTAAGTGGTTATTTTGGAAAAGATAAATTTGACTTTTTAAATGGCAAGCAATCTTTAAACGTACATATACCATGGGGCAATGCTACGGGCACTTTCCGGTGGAACCATGTTTTTAATAACCGGTTATTCTCCAACACCACTTTAGTATATAATGATTATACATTCAACTTCGGAGCCAATCAAAATAATTTTGAGATCAACCTTAATTCAGGAATTAAGGATTGGAATATAAAGCAGGATTTTGATCTGTATCCTTTTACCAATAATAAAGTAAAATTCGGGGCCATTTATACTTACCATACTTTCACTCCATCAGTTCTTACCGGCAAGCAGGATAGCATAGAGTTTATGCCAAATAATGCGCAGCAAAAATATTCGCATGAGGCGGCAGTTTATTTACAGGATGACTGGGACATTAGTGATAAAATAAAAATCAATATAGGTATTCGCGAAAGCGCTTTTCAGCAAATAGGCAAGTATAAAATTTATACAACAGATGTTAATGGAAACAGGCTGGATAGTACGGTATATAAAAAAGGAGAACCAGTAAAAACATATTTTGGATTCGAGCCCCGCTTTACCATACGATATGCCATTAACGATGCAACTTCAATAAAAGCAGCCATCACGAGAAATGCTCAATACATTCACCTGGTAAGCAATGCAGGCACCACACTACCTACTGATATTTGGGTGCCCAGTACTATAAAAGTAAAACCGCAATTAAGCTGGCTGTACGCATTAGGTTTGTTTAAAAATTTTAGTGACAATACGTATGAAACATCGTTGGAAGTTTATTACAAAGACTTGAGGAATCAAATAGAATACGAAGACGGTTATACACCTGCAACGCTTGAAGACACAGAAAACTTTTTCACTTTCGGCAGGGGAAAAAGTTACGGAACAGAGCTTTTCATTAATAAAACAAAAGGCAGGCTGACCGGTTGGATAGGCTATACACTTAGCTGGACATTCAGGAAGTTTCCCGGATTGAATGGAGGCGAGCAATACCCTGCCAAATACGACAGGCGCCACGATCTTTCGCTGGTAGGCATTTATGAATTGACTCCAAAGTGGAAGCTCTCAGGAACATTTGTATTTGGCTCAGGAAATGCAGCAACTTTACCACAACGCTTTTATATCTACAATGGCATACTAACGCAACAGTATAGTCGCATTAATGAATACAGGCTGCCATCTTACCACCGGCTGGATGTAGCCGCTACTTACAAGCCAAACAAGCGGCCACAAAAAAAACTGAAAAGTGAATGGGTGTTTAGTGTCTATAATGTTTACAGCAGGAAGAATCCTTATTTTATTTATTTTGACCAGGATGGAAATCCTTATAATGGCACCTTGAAAGTACAGGCCAAGCAAGTTTCACTATTCCCAATAATACCTTCCGTAACCTGGAATTTTAAATTCTGAAATCCAATTCACACAAGGTGAAGCTTATTAATTACCAGCCTGGCTTTCGAATTCCATAATTTTTTCAAACAACGTTTCGTACTCTGTGTTTGCTTTTTTTAGTTCAGCACTTTTTTGGTTGTACAGCTTTTCTGCGTTCGCAAACTTTTGAGAATCGAGATAAACTTCCGGTAATGCGAGGTTAGATTCCAACATATTTTTTTCCTCCTTAATATTTTCAATTTGCTGTTCCAGTTGCTGAAAACGCTTCTGTATTTTCTGCAATTCTTTTTGCGCCTCTTTCACCTGGGAAGAATTATTGTTAGATTTTTTTTCAACTTTTGCATCGGTCTTTTTCTCTACAACAGTGTCTTTGCTTTTTGTCACCTGGTTAGCGGCAGCTTTTTTTTCCTGCTTCCATGTTTCTAATTCTTCATAAGTGCCCACAAATTCTTTTATCTTATGATCTTCTATCTCCCACACTTTATTTGCAGTTCTATTTACGAAGTAACGGTCGTGACTCACCAATATATAACTACCCTCATATTTGTTAAGTGCTTCAATCAGCAATTCCACCGAATGCATGTCTAAGTGGTTAGTAGGCTCATCAAGCAGTAGAAAATTTGCTTTACTTACAATAGTTTTAGCAAGTGCAACCCGAGCCTTTTCTCCACCGCTCAGTACTTTTATTTTTTTTTCCACATCATCACCACTAAATAAAAAACATCCAAGAAGGCTTCTCAACTCAAGCTCAGTTTTACCACTGCCACTGTCTTTCATTTCTTCCAACACGGTATTGTTTACATTGAGTGCCTCCAGCTGATGTTGCGCATAGAACGAATCTTTTACATTATGTCCTTCAACTCTTTCACCTTCAAAATTTTCCACGCCGGCTACCATCCGCAGCAACGTCGATTTACCCTTTCCGTTAGCGCCTATCAATCCTATTTTATCACCGCGGCTAATTTCTGCTTTAGTATGGTCGACAATTTTTACGCTTCCAAAACTTTTAGAAACATCATTCAACGTACAAAGCACGCGGCCAGGCGTAACACCCACCGTAAAATTTATCCGCATGTCCGGTCGCTCCAGTTCAGTATTTTCAATGCGATCAATTTTATCGAGCCGCTTCATGATGCTTTGCGCCTGTGCAGCCTTTGAAGCTTTTGCTTTAAAACGTTCTACAAATTTTTCCTGTTGGCGTATGTAATCCTGCTGATTGTCATAAGCCCGCTTTTGTAACTCTATACGCTGCAATTTTTCCTGTAAATAATAAGAATAGTTACCACTATAAAAATGCAATTCCTGCTGGTACAGCTCCACAATCTTGGTAACCATTCTATCAAGAAAATATCGATCGTGCGAAACAATAACTACAGAGCCACGGTAGTGTTGCAGGTATTTTTCAAGCCATTCAATAGACGGAAGATCAAGGTGGTTGGTCGGTTCATCGAGCAACAACACATCAGGCTGCATTAAGATCATTTTAGCCAGCAACACCCGCATTCTCCATCCACCACTAAATTCTTTATAAGGTCTTTGCAGGTCTGAATTAGAAAAGCCAAGTCCCTGCAATATTTCTTCAGTCTTGTGATGAATATCGTAACCGCCTAAGATCTCGAGCTCATGCAATTTATCTGCATAACGATGTGCCAGTTCTTCATCAGAATTTTTCTCAAGTTCATGGCCCATTTTCTCAATCTCTTTCTCCAACTTTTTTACTTCTTCAAATGCGCCTAAAGCAACTTCCAATATAGAATCATCTGTATCAAAACTTAAAAGATCCTGGTGAAGAAATCCAATAGTGGTTTCCTTTCCTTTCTCCACAGTTCCTTTAGAAGGAAGATATTGGCCTGTGAAAACTTTCAACAAGGTAGATTTGCCCGTACCATTATAACCTATCAATCCTATTCGTTCATTTGGCTGAATGTGCCATGTGGCATCTTCCACAATCACACGGGCCCCAAATTCAAACGTGACATTTTGTAAACCTAATAACATAATAATTTTTATAAGGGTGCAAAATTAATATTTTAAAAACCGTCTCCCGCTGTCTCAAGGGTATTTTGCAAATTAATAAGACTTATAAGACCGCTGATTCAAATCATCGCTTCAAAATATTGAAAAGTATATTTGCAAAAATCAATAGAAGAATGATCGAGAAAAAACCTTCTGAAAGCCTGGTTGTAATGACGGAACTCGTATTGCCAAATGACACAAATACTTTTGGAAATTTAATGGGGGGCAGGCTCATGTATTGGATGGATATTGCCGCGGCTATCGCCGGAACAAAACACTGTAATGTGCCAGTTGTGACTGCTTCGGTTGATAACATTTCATTTACGAGCCCGATTAAGCTCGGTAACGTAGTTCACATAGAAGCAAAGGTTACCCGGGCTTTCAATACAAGTATGGAGGTTCATCTTAATGTGTGGGGAGAAGATATTATTCAACAATATCGTTATAAAAGTAATGAAGCGTACTACACATTTGTAGCGCTCGACCCTAATAGTAAGCCAAGGCCTGTGCCTCAGCTTGTGCCTGAAACAGAAGACGAACAACTGCTTTTTGAAAGCGCCTTGCGGAGAAGGCAACTAAGACTTATACTTGGAGGAAAAATGAAACCGATGGATGCAGTGGAATTGAAAGCGCTTTTTATGCAAACGCAATAAGAAGTAAGTTTCTATTTATCCAGGGCACTTATAAGATGATGCTTACTCT
This sequence comes from Ginsengibacter sp., assembly GCA_040007325.1. Lineage (GTDB taxonomy): Bacteria > Bacteroidota > Bacteroidia > Chitinophagales > Chitinophagaceae > Ginsengibacter. The sequence goes on from JBDTVF010000002.1 coordinate 48,922, forward strand.
TCATCATGAATTTCTTGCTTTGCTCAATGGCGTCCATTACTTTTTCAAGAATAGTTTCCACGCTTTCTTCATAAGTTAGGTCAAGAGGCTCTTTAAAACGTACACTGAGCAGAGAACCCTTCTTTTTAAATTTCAAGCCTTTTTTATTGAATGCCCGCCAAAAACCGCTGATCACCACAGGAATTACTACAGGCTTGTGATGTTTAATAATAAATGCCGTCCCCTTTCTACCAGGCGCAAAAGGCTTGGTAGTTCCCTGCGGAAAAGTGATCACCCAATTATTTTCCAGCGCTTTTGCAATCCTGCGTGTATCACCCGGGTCAAGACCACGCTGCACTTCTTTGCCTTCCGCCCGCCAGGTCCGTTTTACGGTAATGGCACCGGCCCACCTAAACACTCTTGTAAGCCAACTGCTTTTCATAGTTTCCGCAGCCGCCACATAGTATACACGGGTAAAAGGGTTGAGCAGATATAAAGGAATTCCGAGCTTGTTGTCTTTACGCCATTTTACCGCACAAAATATATGGAGGAAAGTAATTACATCAGCAAAGTAGGTTTGATGATTGCTTACAAAAAGCACGTTTTTCCTGGGAAGATTTTTAAAGTGTTCTGTTCCGCTTATGCTTATCCGATTAATCAACGCCAATCCAGGATAAGTAAAAATGCCAACCACGAAATAAACAAGTGCCTTTACGATACTTGTATGCTGAAGACTTTCAATCCAACGCTTCATGGTAGCCATTTTTATGTAAAAAGAAATACTTTGCAATATATGTAATACAAGCATTAAAAATCAACGACATAGAACGTAGCGCTAAATTTATAAAATTCCCTGTTCAAAACCATTAAATCGTTGTATTATATTAACTTTGCAGTCCCAAAATAAAAAAACCTTTGGGAACAAAACATGAGTAACGATATTATTAACCAAAATGCTGATGTACAGGATCCCGGCACAAGCCAGGCTACAGCAACAAAAAAACCACCTGTTGAAAATAATATGGAAAATTTAAAAGAAACCCCAACCAAGGAGAACAAAACAACCCAATCTGAATCTGAGATTAAGGCCTCAATCGACGAAATGCCCCAAGGCGGAATTGAAGGCGTTCCGTTTCCTGAATTTCCTGATGTAGAGTCTGCCTCCGCGGCAACAGAACCACAACCTACGGAAGCAGAGATTCACAAAGAAGCGCTCGCTACAGCACACGATGATTTTGACTGGAGCGTAGACAAAAGAAACGTAACTAGTTACGACAAAGTCGAGAGAAAAAAATACGATGAGGTTTACGATAAAACGTTCAAGCAGATCAATGACAATGAAATGGTAACAGGTACCGTTGTTGGTTTAACTAAAACAGATGTTGTAATAAATATTGGTTTTAAGAGTGACGGACTTGTAGGATTGAACGAGTTCCGTGATATGCCCACCTTAAAAGTAGGCGACGAAGTAGAAGTAATGGTTGCTGAGAAAGAAGATAAAGATGGTAATCTTCACCTGAGCCGTAAACAAGCAAGAACAACAAGAGCATGGGAGCATATCGTGGATATGCATAAAACCGGCGAAATTGTGAAAGGCCTTGTTACAAGTAAAACCAAAGGTGGCCTTATCGTTGACGTTTTCGGAATGGAGACATTCTTGCCTGGTTCACAAATTGACGTGAAGCCTGTAACTGACTACGATCAGTTTGTAGGTAAGACCATGGAGTTTAAAGTGGTTAAAATAAACGAAGCGATCAAGAATGCAGTTGTGTCACACAAAGCACTTATTGAAAGTGATATCGAGCAACAGCGTGCTGAAATTATCGGTAAACTTGAGAAAGGCCAGGTATTGGAAGGAACGATCAAAAACATTACAGATTTTGGTGCATTCCTCGACCTTGGTGGCCTGGACGGATTGCTTTACATCACTGATATTAGCTGGGGCCGCATAAATCACCCAAGCGAAATATTGAAGCTTGATCAAAAACTCAATGTGGTAGTGCTTGACTTTGATGATGACAAGAAGAGGATCAGCCTTGGCCTGAAGCAATTAACGCCGCATCCATGGGATACTTTACCGGAAAATATTAAAGAAGGTGAAATAGTAAAAGGAAAAGTAGTTAACATAGAAGATTATGGCGCTTTCCTTGAAATATTTCCAGGTGTGGAAGGCCTTGTTCACGTTAGTGAAATTACATGGGCTAATACTCCTATCAACGCAAAGGAATTCTTTAAGCTTGGAGATGAGTACGAATCCAAAGTAGTTACACTTAGCAAAGAAGATCGTAAGATGAGTCTTTCTATCAAACAAATGACAGAGGATCCATGGAATACGATCGAGCAACAATACCCTGAGGGCAGCAAGCACAAGGGTCTTGTGAAGAACATAACACCTTATGGTGTGTTTGTAGAATTGTCTCCTGGCATTGGTGGTATGATCCACATCAGTGATCTTAGCTGGCTCAAGAGGTTTAATAACCCAAATGAGTACACTAAAGTAGGCAACGAGATCGATGTAGTCATCATGAGCATCGATAAGGAAAATCGCAAACTTCAACTTGGTCACAAACAGATCGAGGAAGATCCATGGAATTCACTTGAGGAAACATTCCCTGTTGGAAGTATTCATGAAGGAACTGTAACAAGAAAGGATGACAAAGGCGCAATTGTACAATTGCCTTATGGCCTTGAAGGATTTGCCCCGGCACGCCACCTGCGTACAGAAGATGAAAAAGTAATTACGGTTGACCAGATTGCTCCATTTATGGTGATCGAATTTGATCGCAATGATAAGAAGATCATTCTGAGTCACAGTCGCATTTGGGAGCAGGCAAAGACAGACGAAAAAAATGCACAGATGAAAGAAAAGAGATCTGATGCCGAAAGCACCAAAAAAGCTGTTAAGAACATTCAAAGTAAAGTAGAGAAGACAACTCTTGGTGATCTTGGCGTGTTAGCTGATCTTAAAAAGAAAATGGATAATGAAGGAGAAGTTGAAGTCGCTGCGAAAACGGAGACTGAAAGTAAAAAAGCTCCTGAGGTGAAAAAAGAGGCTGTTGAAGAAAAACAACCGGCGACAGAAGAAGTGGTTGCACCTGAGGCTGCCGCGCCAGTTGAGAAAGAAGTAAAAGCCGAAGATACAGATACAGCTGAGGCGGCTGATCCAGAAGAGAAGGAATAAACTTAAGTTTTACTATTAATAAAATCCCGGGTAACTTTTATCCGGGATTTTTTATTTATTTTATAATGCAATATTCAATTTCAACACTTAGAAGTTTGCGAAAAAACTTCACTAATGCATTTAAAAAAAATGAAAATTAGCTATTCTGGCCTGGCTTGTTTGCTTGTAATAGCTCAATCAATAGCGCCCTCCTTTTGCAATGCACAGGAAAATTATGAGATACAGGTGTATGGCTCGGAGACCATTGCTAAAGGAAACACAATGGCAGAACTGCACAGTAACTTCACCTTTGATGGCAGGAAGGAAACGATCGATGGGGTCTTGCCAACCAATCATGTTTTTCACGAAACCATTGAAATCACACACGGATGGACTTCCTGGTTTGAAACCGGGTTGTATATTTTCAATGCCATAGGAAATGATCGTCGGACATCTTACGTAGGCAGTCACATAAGGCCGCGTGTAAAGATTCCAAAAGACTGGAATTGGCCGGTGGGGGTAAGTTTGTCTGTAGAGGCTGGCTTTCAAAAAGCAACATACAGTGAAGAGGAGTGGTCGCTTGAAATAAGGCCAATAGTCGACAAGCAATTTAATAAATGGTATTTCTCTTTTAATCCTACATTTGAAAAATCGCTTTACACTTTAAATAAAAAGGAAGGATTTGTATTTGCTCCCAATGCAAAAGCTTCTTATAATTTCACAACCATCATTGCAGCTGGTTTAGAATATTACGGAGCACTTGGAACGCTTTTCCGGGACATGCCATATCAAACACAGCAACACCAAATATTTATAGCGGCAGACTTAGACTGGTCTCCTGATTGGGAATTAAATTTTGGATACGGCTGGGGATTTACTCAAAGCACGGACAATGCCATCGTGAAAGTAATTTTGGGCTATAGATTTCACTGAATTTGTTATGCTGATTCCTCCATCCATTTTTTTAAAGCAAGATAAACGCCATTACTCCATCCGAAGCCATCCTGTGATTTATACTCACCGCCGCCTGCAGTAAGATCAATGTCAACAACGTCATATTTTTCCATCATTTTACCGGTATCGCGATACACCTTTTCATTAATATTCATCCACCGTTTGGTAATCTCTTTGGCAAGTGGAATAATATCATAGTTTCTTAATCCCATTATAGCCATCCACTGAAGCGGCGCCCAGCCATTCGGTGCATCCCATTGTTGCCCTGTTGTCTCAGTCGTAGAAATTAATCCACCTGGCTTAAGGAAATGCTGTTCCAGGTTTTTTGCGATTGCATGCGCCTGTTCGCTGGATAACATTTGAAAAAACAACGGAGATACACCTGCTAGCGTCATCGAGCTTTTTTTAGCTGAGTTCACGTAGTCATAATCAAAATAGAAACCTCTCTCATTATTCCAGCAATATTTTTCAAGAGACTTTTTCCTGTTTTCCGCAGCGATCATGTATTTAGTCGCAGCTTCCATGTCACCCGAAATTTCGTATGCCTTTGCAATTGTATTTTCAAGATTAAAGAGAAGACAATTAAGGTCAACCGGAATGATATCTGATGCATGAATTGAAGAGAAATTATTGACATCCTTAAACCATCGTGAAGAAAAATCCCAGCCTGATTCACAGGCAGCACGAAGGTGGCGGTAAAGCGTGTTTTTATCTTCAGTCGATGACGCAAGTATTATCTCTGCCCTGTACGCCTCCGGTCGCGGGCCATCATGCTCATCCCAATAATGATTTAAAATACTACCATCAGGCAGCCGCGCTACGCGATGCGAAGAAACTTTTGCATCATCTAATTCGTCTGCACCTTTCATCCAAAATTCATATTCCTTTTCAAGATGAGGAAGGTATTGTGTTAAAGTATCTGGACCCGTTTCTTCGCCAAGGAGATTGACCATACATGCAAAAAACGGGGGCTGCGATCTGCCAACATAATAGGTTCGGTTGCCGTTAGGTATATATCCAAACAGATCGATCAGGTAAGCGAAATTGTCGATCATATTCCTGATCATATCAAATCGCCGCGACACCTGCAAGCCCAACATTGTAAAGTAGCTATCCCAATAATAAATTTCGCGAAAACGCCCGCCGGGTACTATATAAGGTTGCGGCAAAAAAATTGTTGAATCGTAGACTGCCTCTGGTTGCCTCGTAAGCACGTCCCACAACATTTCGATATGTTTATCCAATGGCCGGCTAATATCGCTCTGATAATTTGATGAAACGGCCACGGGCTCCTGGAAATGTTCATAAGCAAATTTGGAAAGATCGAATTCTCTGTCGTTTTTTTCAGCTTCGTAACGTTCCCGTATAAATGCCAAATCATTTTTCGGGGTACAGTCGACAAAAGTTTTCCCGTCCGGGAAAATTTTTTGTAACTGAACCTGTTCAAACAACTCTCCGAGCGAAAAGATATTTTTAATCTCCAGGGTTGATGCCATATAAATATTTTAGTGAATCACATCAGGATTTATAGTTGGGCCGGCTACAGGTTTTACCTGCAATTTCTTAAAAATTGCAAGACAAATTATTAAAATACCTATAGGAATTAATGTAAAATAAAAGGCCGTTTGCCCATTGTACTTTTCAAAAATGAAGCCAGTTATAATTGACCCGGTGCTTCCGCCGATGGCAGAAAAAATAATAATGAGCCCAGACATAACACCGTGCTTTGGTTTAGGCAGCGACGTTAATATCACCGAGTTGATGGCAGGGTACACGGGTGCAAGCAACAAGCCAATAAGAGGAAAGATGTATGCTGCAATTGGCGCATCGAACCAACCGGAAACGTTGCTGCCCGCTTCATTTTTTGCCAGGGGCATTGCAACTAAAATCAACACGGCGGCTAACAATAAAGCGCCCATCAATACATAGAACCAATTAAGTTTTTTGAGAACAATGCCGGCAAGAAATCTTCCTAAAGCAGTTGAGCCTGCCAATATACTTCCCATTTGTATACTCAATACGGCAGGCAGCAGCAGTACTTTGTTATTAAAGGTGGGTAAAAAATTTTGAATACTTTGCTCAATAAGCACATATAAGAAAGCCGAAGAAATAAATGCCAACACTACAGGCTCCTTAATTAAATTAAACATATCCGTGAACCGTGCAGACCCGGGTTTTCCGGATTCATTTTTTGCAGCAGATTCATCAAGTGGTGCCGTGAGAAGCAGGAAGAAAGCAATGAGCGACAGCGCACCTAGAAGATAATACGCGTTAAGCCATGATGTGGATTGCGGATTGGCATTGTCAACAAATGAACTAAAAATGAAGTATAGTGAAAGATTGCCTACCATGAAAAAAGACTCAATAAAATTCATAAGGCTTATGTGCTCACCGGAATTTTTGGTTACAATACCTATCGTGCTATACACGCTCATTTTTATTAATGCAAAACATGCGCCCACGGCAACAAATAATAATTTAATTGCAAAGAAGCCTGGCGTGTTTGGAATGATCAAACATACCGCGGCAATAATACCCAACGCAAATAACATGGCGCGCTTATAACCAAACTTCGCGATATACGAGGCAACTAAAAATGATACGATCGCAATACTTAAATCCTTACAGGGATCGATCCAGGATGCAGCTTTTTGGGCAACGCCAAAATTATTTTGCACTTGCAAAATCGCAATACCCGAGCTATTGAGAAGAATCGCAAAAACAAAATAATTTATGAATAGGGAAAGTTTTATTCTCCAGGTATGCATGGCGAATCGTTAGAATTAATGATACCGAATATACAATTAATTAACTTACGCTATATTGTTAGGAGTTGTGTACACATCCGCAATGCTATGAATTTTTTAAAATGGAGTAGATGTAATAATCTATCACGATTCCGTTTTTAATTACCCCTTTACTTATTAAAGCTTCCTGTGTAAAACCAGCTTTTTCAAGCGCTCTTGCCGATGCAATATTTGATTTAAAAGGAATAGCAAAAATCCTTTCAAATTCAAAATTTTCGAAGAGATGCTTTACAAGCGCAGTAATCACTTTAGGCATCAGACCTTTACCCCAATGCATTTCTCCAAGCCAGTAGCCGATTTCAGCATTAAGGCGATAGACATCCTCTCCTGGCCTGAACCCTGTTGTGCCAGCCGCCTCTCCATCTATTTCTATGATAAAATTTTTTAGAGGATCATTATCCTTTAAAACAATAGCAATAAATGCCTTCGCATCGTTTTCATCATATGGAAATGGAAAAGCATCTCTTAGATTATCGTAGATCTTTTTGTTATTGGCATGCTTCGCCAGTGCTTTGGCATCTGTAAATTCAAAAGGCCTCAAAATAAAACCTTCACCTTGTATCTTCATAATCTTTCCATTGCCAATGAAGGTTTTATTTCTAATGCCCTCTCTGTGAAATATTTTTAGAACCTGGCAGTAAGACCTACTAATAGCCTCCCCAATTGCGGGGAGGCCGATTAGTTAACCCTGATATTCTAACGCAAAAACCCATTTTTCAATAATTCTTATTCTGCTCCATCTGTAGTCGCTCTTATCACCGCGTAATTCCCAATATTCTTTCCTACTTCCAATCCCTTGTCACAATCAAGCTTTGTATGTATTCCTGAAATAAATCTTGATAAAGCAGCCTCTTCCGACATTGCTTCATATTTAGATGTATTGGCCGGTAAAATATGGCTCAGGATAGTTGCAGCAGATTCACTAAAAGTTGAATGCCCCGATATGTATGAAGGAAAATTTGGGATACCCGTCAACGTTTTTACTTCCGGGATAATTTGTGTTGGCCTTGGATTGAAGTAATAATATTTTGTATTCCAGCAAACAATCCCGGCATCCATCAACGCCATATTTAGTAAAGCCATATTTCTTGCCCATCTTACTTCACTATAGTTTTGCTTTACAAAATCTTCTGCTGCAATCGCGTTCCAGTGCCCGGGAGGCGTATAAGTACCAATTCCATCGGCCCAATACTGCACTATGCGGTTCTGCTCTCTTGTCGGGTTTTTAATTTGGGCATAAGCTGCCTGGTTCTCCTGGTTAAATTCATCACTTGATGTTGAAGGAGGTGGCCCGGGGCGCAGGGCAATAACGGTTAATGAATCAAATAAAAATGGTTTCACATTACCAAACAATGGCAACATCGGGGGCCGCTTTGGCAACTCAAGACTGATCCACGGCGTCTGCCCGAGCGATGTAGTGGATGTGGCAAGAAAATCCCATAACTGAGGTGAACCAACTGCGACTCCGGCACGGTCTGTTTTAGCACGGGCAACAAATACTGCGGCAACCTGCCGTCCAAGCGATTCACCAGCCACGATATCACTTCTTACATTGGCTCCGCTTAAGATCCGGTATTGTTCTTCCTCTTCCAGCTTTTGCTGAATGAAAGCGATTTCTGTGGGAAATAAAAGTTTCATCATCTCCGCTGTAACACCGGCTATTATAGCATCTTCAGATGGGTAAGAAGGTAAAGTACTTTCAGGTACCAATACCTTTACAGTAGCATCAACTTTATACGGCGGAGCACGATTGTATAGTTCCTTATAATGCCATGCAGCCACTAATGCATCATATTGTGCAGCACTTATATAAGCAAAAGCTCTTGCAGCATAAGGCGGATTGGCAAATGGAAACTGCGGGTACTCGAAGGGGTTATTGGCATTGGGACCTGGATAAGTACCATCCGGATTTTGATAGGGCGCAAGATTATATTTCGCAACCAATTCCCGCATAATTTCATTCCAGCGCAGAACGGCCCCGGCACTCCAATATTTAATTATATTTTTTTGTGCATTACTTATATTTTGCTGTAATCCCTTAATCTCATTTAATTCAGCAATAAATGCAGGAGAATTTGTGGGAGCAGGAGCATCAACCATAAAGGTATCCGGCCTTTTTAGCAAAATAGTTTTCCACGTACCTGCATTAATGTCGATATCAGAGGGAGTAAGTGCCGGAATATTATCCGTTCTTTCAACAATGTCTTTTGAGCAAGACATCGAAACCGCTATTGTTGTAATCAACAAGAAATAAAATAAGTATTCTCTTTTCATATTATTTCACAGGATATTTAAAATTTTGAATATTTATTTTTAAAATAAAAAGCATAGAAAGCGCCTACGTTAAATGCACTTGCCTGGCCAACATTTCTTCCAGCTACGGTGTAGTTTGCACCTGCAAGCAAGGATAGATGAGTGTATTGTTTTAATGTATATTTTAAACTGGCACCCACAGTTGTGATGTTCATCAGGTTACTTGGGAATGGCATATTATTCCTGGTGATATCGAAACCACCTAAAGTAGTCCAGTTGGTAACGAGTGCTTCAGCAAGAAGATACTTGCCGCGCCACCCTGTACGCAATTGGTATTGCGCAGCATCAGGCATTTTTACTTCGTTCGTAAGATGCATACGCGTATCGAAATAAGCAGTCCTGTCTATTTTTACATTACTTCTTCGTAAGTAAGCAGCAGAAGCGGTAACTGTAAATCTTCGATGTTGAAAATCTACCATAGTCCTGCTAATTATATTTGTTGACCCCAAACCAATCGTTAGCGGTAAATAATCAATTTGGTAATTTGTGAGTGGCGTTGAGAACCCACCTATGAAGAAAACTGAAAACTTATTTTTTCCAAATGAGTAAATAACAGGTTTCCATTTTATAAACAATGAGATATCCTGAACACCTCTTGAGTTATGCAACGTACCTGCAGAAGATTTTGTAGAAACATAAGGCGCACTAATCATTACATTTAGCTTGCCGGTAATACCATAATTAGCCCCATACATTACTGATTGAGTCGTTACCGTACCGAGGTTTTCATTTGTTCTTTTAAAGGAGCCTTCCCAGTAATGATCCCATGTATTGTAATTATACATAAGCCCATTACAGAATTGATTTTTATTCATCATGATGGCATCAATATCTGTCTGTGCAGATACCCGACTACAACTAAATAATGAAAAAATAAATAAGGAGGTTATTGCTATCGCATAAGCATTATTTCGGCTTATACCACGAGTTTTGGCAGCACGCATAATTAAAATTTACTTTTATTATTTAATTAGAATCTTGCAGTAAAGCCAATGTTAATTGTATAATCTGCGAATGCGGCGTCTCCCTGTGCATAAACACCGGTTAGGTTTGTCCTCACTT
>JBDTVF010000003.1:0-50241 GCA_040007325.1 Ginsengibacter sp.
AAAGTAAAACAGAAAATATTAATAAGCCAAATGTTCCCAGCAGAAGCCACACGGGCTTCCAACCGGTGAGTGCCCATTTCAATAATTTTTCATACCGCCGCATAATTGCAGGTAAAGCCTTGTTTTGAAAACTGTGAATCAAATCATCAAACACATATGTATTTAAGACAACTAATAATGAAAATAAAATAAAAATATTACCTACAAACGTGTTTACGGTTCCGCCATTAACGTCTATATAAAATTTCAAAGGGAATGAATCAGGGAAATAATTAGATACATCTAATAAAATTCCAATTAATAGAGGTATTAAAAAAGCAGGCCTTTTAAAAACATCTGACTTTCTTTTCACACCTTCGCCATCCGGATGATTCATAAAGTCCACGGCAAATACCGGGTTCATAATGAATGCCACGATCAACGATGCAGTCAAGGTAAATATGAGCATGGTAGGCAGGTAGATCATAAATTTACCAATGAGGCCCGGCCAGAAAAGTAACGGGAAGAAAGGCGCAAGCGTGGTAAGCGTACCCGAAAGTACCGGAACAAAAATCTCTCCTGCAGCCATCTTCGCAGATTTCATTGCAGAAAGCTTTCCTTTATTTTCTATAAATATGCGGTGCGTATTTTCTATAACTACAATAGCATCATCCACTATAATTCCCAGCCCAAACAGTAAAGCAAAGAGCACCATAAAGTTTAGCGTAACGTCGGACCCGGTAATCCAGGCGGCTGCCGGCAAAAACATAAACGCGACAAACATGCTCAGCGGTACTGACAAGGCGACAAAGAACGCATTGGTAACTCCCATGAAAAACATGAGGATGAGCAGCACCAAAATAAATCCTATAACAATAGAGTTAACCAGGTCATTAAAAGAAGTGCGTGTAGCCTTGCTTTGATCGCCCGTTATAACTACTTTCAAATTAGGAGGAAAAATATTTCCCCTCATTTCTTCTACGGTCTTTTTTACATCATCAGAGGTTTGAATTAAGTTTTCACCGGAACGTTTTATGATATTTAACGTCACCACATTTTTTCCATTAAGACGGGCATAGCTCTCACTATTTTTTACGGTGTCTTTTATGGTTGCGATATCTTTTAAATAAATGGGCTGGCCACCGGTATTGCGCACAATTATTTTTTCTATATCGAACATATTTTTAAACTGGCCCTTCACCTGCAAAGTCCTTTTCATATTTCCCACATCGAGCAAGCCGCCGGATATATCGGCATTTTCCCGTTGAACCGCACCAGCTATATCATCAAAGGTTACATTGGCGCTTTGCATTTTATAATTGTCCACGTTTATCTGGAACTCTCTTTCCGGTGCGCCGACTATATCAACTCTTGTCAATTGAGATAATTCTTCTAATTTATCCTGCGCATCATCGGCAAATTTTTTAAGGCTCACCATATTGAAATCGCCGCTAAGATTCACATACATTATAGGCTGCTCACTCAAACTTACTTCCTGCACCTTGGGATCTTCCGTAAGGTCTGTTGGCAAATCTATTTTCGCCTTATCAACAGCATCTTTTGTTTTTTGCAGGGCAATTTCTTTGGCTACATCAGTTTCAAACTCTACCGTGATGGCAGAAAAATCCTGTAGGGATGTACTGGTGATCTTATTTATTTTGGCACCCGTGATTCCCTTTAATTGTTTTTCTATCGGCCTTGTTACAAGATTTTCAACATCACGCGGAGAGTTGCCAACGTATAGTGTTTGAACGAAAATAGTGGGGATTACAACATCAGGAAATTTCTCTTTAGGCAAAGTAGCAAACTTGTTAATACCTACCAACGATACAAAAATGATCAGAAGATAGATAGAAGCCCTATTACTTATTGCCCAGCTTGTAGGTTTAAATTCTTTTATTTTTGGTTGAAAATGTTTCCGTAAACTCATAATAGTTTCATTGATATTTTCTCGATTACTCGGATAATTAAGCGTTTGTTGTGGTTATTAATTGACCGTCATACACTGATTGGTAGCCTTCGGTTATTAACTGATCGCCTTCTTTCAGCCCTTGTTTTACTTCTATTTTATCGCCATATAATTCGCCAATAACAACCTTACGTTTTCTTGCCACAATCTTTTCACCTTCTTTAGCAGCAACAAGCACATATTTTCCTTCTTCATCATTTTGTAAAGTGTTTACATTTATCACAATAGTATTTGGATGAGAGTAGTCGAGAATTTTTACTAATGCAATTTGGTTAGGCCGCAAAGCCACACCAGCAGGCACTTTAGCTTCCGCAGTAAAGCCCCTGGAGTTGGTACCTATAGACTGGCTTATAAATGAAATAGTAGAACTGAAAGATTTATTCACGTCAGGTATCTGTATCTCCACAGGTGTGCCTTTGGAAATTTTACCTGCATAATTTTCAGGAACTACAACGGTAATTTTCAGATCGCTTTTATTTACAATTTTTATATAGCCTCCCGCTTGCGGATTGCCTGTAAACATTTCGCCGACATGTGCGGTTACTTCATCTACCACACCATTTACATCGCTGTAAACATTGCTTTGGTTAGCAACTACCTGGGCCGAGTTTACATTTGCATTAATTGCTTTCAATTGATTTTCCAATGACTCAACTTGTGTCTTTGCCTGTAGCAATTGCACCTCTGTTCCAATGTGCTGGTCCCAAAGATTTTTTTGCCTTGCATAAACCGACTTAGCTAAATCAAGTTGTGCCTTCAGAGCACCTGTTTGCTGACGCACCGCATTCACATTTTCCATGGCGACAGAATTATCGAGCCTTAATATCAATTGACCTTTATGTACCTGGTCGCCCTGTTTCACCAGGATTGATTTTATCTGGCCGCCCTGGTTGCTGGGAGTTATGTATGAAATATTTTTTGAATCTACTGTGCCTTGCAGGTCGAGGTAGTGCTTGAAGTTATCTGTCTTAAGCGTGGTGAGGGTAACCAGCTTTGGGTCTTCCTGTACGGCAGCTCCCGTATCAAGCTTGGCAATTTCTTTTTCGAGATTAGTGATCTGCCCGTCGAGCTTGTCCTTATCAGTTTTCAATTTTTGCAACTCGACTTTTTTGTCGTTCAATGCACCATCTCTTTCTTTCTTGCTGGTATTGCCGCAGGAAGCAGCCATTCCGAGAAAAACGATCATAAGGCTAAGTCTTGTTATTTTTTGCATTGTATTTATATTAAATGGTTTTTGTTTTTATGTTTATAATTTTCCGGCAGCTCTTTGGAAATCAATTTTTGCATTAATAGCATCGTATAATGAACCGTAGTAATTGTTTTGTGCAGTAACTAAATCTGTTTGTGCCTGGTTAATTTCCTGGTTGCTGCCCAGTCCCTGCTCATATTTCAACTTAGTGGAATTGTAAACCTGCTGAGCCAACTCTATATTTCTTTTTTGATTATCCAGCGTAAGCATTGCAGATTTCATGTTGATGCGTGCCTGCGTAACATCATTGTCAATAGACTCTTTGAGATTATCGAGATTGTTCTCCGTCTTCATAACATTATACTTTGCCTGCGCTATTCTTGCATTTTTTGCACCGCCATCAAAAATGGGAACATTCAATCTTAACGCTAAGAATGATGAAGCAAAATATGGCCCTTTAAAAAAATCGAATTGCTGCCGCTGTGCACTTTTGCTATAGTTAGCAGCAAGTGAGAGAGTCGGCAATTTACTAAGCTGGTATCTTTTTACATTATATTTCAGGAGATCAACCGAATTCTCTAAAAGCTGGTATTCCTTCCTGTCTCCATAATTATAATCCTGGTCAAGCAGATTCGATTTCACTTCTTCGTCAGACAATGTATCTGTCAAAATCAACTGATCTTTTTGCGGCATGTTCATCAGGAATTTCAAACCTGCAACGCCGGCATCGAGTTGGTTTTGTGTTTTCAATTTTTGTGTTTCCAAGTTGCTTAATTGCACCTGTACTTTATCAACATCCAATTTTTCTGCAAAGCCATTTTGATAGATGATGCGTGTATCATGCAACAACTTTTGATAGTTGGCGATATTAGTATCTATTGTAGCAATTTGCCTTTTACCTACAGCAAGCTGATAATATATTTTATAGACATTGGTCTTTATCTGTTCCTTCGTAACATCAGCGGTTATTTCGGCATTTTTTATTGCGGCTTTCCTTGCAAGCAAGCCTGCGAAAACCTGTCCGTCAAATAAAATCTGGTTAAGATCAACACCACCATTAACAGAATATTTTGCGCCAAAGGCTGCATTTATAACACCAAAGTCTGAAGGTGAAACAATGGCATTGCCGCTACCATCTTTCACATTATTTGCTACGAGCACACCGTAAGTGCCAGCGGCAATAAAGTTTGGAAATGTTTGCACACCTACATTCGGATTGTAGTTAACACTACCGCTCCCGCTTATTTGCGGAAACGCTGAAGCAGTAATTTCTTTATTCTGTTGGCGCTGAATTTTTATATCTATCAATGCATTTTTTACCTGCACTGCATTTTGTAATGCATAGTCTACTGCCTGCTGCGCACTAAAAGCATTTGTATGAGTTGTGGTATCAGTTTGTGCAACTGAAATAAAACTTATACTGCTCAGTAAAAAACTGGAAATAACAACAGCAATTCTTTTTGTTTTCATCATACTTTTTTTATTACGCTATTTTTTTGCGGCTCTTTCCTTTTGATATTTGGAAACCAGTTTATATCCCTTTAAACTTACCAGGCCAAACAAATAATATTCTATTAATTGTTGCTCAAGGAATACAAGGCTGTATTTGCTTTTGGGGAAAAGATTTTCATTAAAAGGCATCATCATAGTTTCCAACCTTACAGTGGCCACCACATCGGCGTCTATTTCCGGCCTGTACAATTCCTCACTTTTACCTCTTTGAATATTTTCTTTTACAAGATGAAAAAGGAAATTGTATTTATGTTTTTTGAATTTTTCATACGTGGCCGGGTGATTTCTTTCCATATCAAATAAAATGGAAGGGTTCATATTTTCAAACATGTCTTCCAGCATTTCCATAGCGAGGTAAACTTCTTCAATTGCATTTTGCGCTCTTGCCTTATCCTTCTGGCAGCATTCTTTATTAGAATTGAGCAGATCCACTATTACTGCATCTACCAGTTCATTCTTGTCAGAAAAAGACTGGTAAATTGTTTTTTTAGATACGCCGAGTTGCGAAGCTATCTCGTCCATCGTCACCGATTTTATACCATATCGGCGATACAGTTCATCTGCTTTTTGTTTTATTCTATCTTTTACATCCATCGGGGCGCAAAACTATGGAAACTTTTAATGTTACCAAAGTTTCCAATATTAAATTTATATGAAGTGCCTCCCTTTTATGATGAGCGGCGCAAAGCATACCTTTATTTTTTAATTTTAATTTCATGAAGTCATCCGTTCGATATCAAAAAGCAATTCAATACTTTCTGCAAGGATTATTGATACTTGGGCCGGTATCTATCACTGTGTATTTTATTTATGTAGTGTTCGCCAGTATTGATAATATACTTCGGCCAGTGATTAACATTCCCGGTATTGGTTTCGTAATAATTATAGGTTTTATCATTCTTACAGGCTATCTCAGCTCCTTTTTCGTAATGGGAAGGCTGCTATCGGTTTTGGATAAGTTCCTGGAGAAAACACCCGGCGTTAAACTTTTCTATTCATTTCTCCGCGATTTTTTTGAGGCCTTTGCGGGCAATAAGAAAAAGTTTACCAATAATGTACTTGCCTGTGTAGACGACACTGATATATGGCGCGTAGGATTTATCACCCAGGAAGATATGAGCAGCTTTGGGATGGAAGATTATGTAGCGGTTTATTTACCTATGGCCTATTCTGTAGCAGGTAACGTATATATAGTGCCAAAAGGAAGAGTAAAGCCGATTCCAAATATTAGCGCAGCACAATCCATGAAATTTGCCGTTAGTGGCGGGGTAACCGAAACTGCTACAGATGCCGTAGATGAACTTTTGACCGAGCCTGTAAACCAGTAAAGAAATTATTGTTGAAAAAAATTCTGCTTTTACTCTGTCTTATCGGAATCACTTCCCAATGTTATTGCTGGGGCTTTTTTGGGCACAGAAAAATAAATTATTACGCCTGTTTCCTATTGCCTCCGCAAATGATGGTGTTATATAAACCAAACATTGAGTTTATTACGGAGCACGCTATTGATCCTGATAAAAGAAGGTATGCACTGGCTGCAGAAGGCTCGAGGCATTATATCGATATTGATTATTATGGCAAATATCCTTACAATGAGTTGCCTCGGCGTTGGGATGATGCACTATCGAAATTCGGGCAAGACACTTTAATGGCGAATGGCATCGTTCCATGGCATGTGCAGGTAATGTTGGGCAGGCTTACGAACGCCTTTAAAGAAAAAAACTTTTCACTGATCATGAAGAACAGTGCCGATATTGGGCATTACATCGCGGATGCTCATGTGCCGTTGCATGCCAGCAGCAATCATAATGGACAGCTTACTAATCAAAGAGGCATCCATGGCTTTTGGGAAAGCCGGGTACCCGAGCTATTGGCAGACAGGCAATTCGATTTTTTTATTGGCAAAGCAGCATACATAGAAAATCCCGGAAAATTCATCTGGGACAGGGTATTGGAAAGTGGAAAAGCAGCGGATTCTGTATTGACCTTTGAAAAAGAATTGTCGCAACAATTTCCAGGTGATAAAAAATATGCTTTTGAAAAAAGAAATAATATCGTAATCCGGCAATATTCCTCAGCCTATACCATTGCTTTCAATAAAAAACTTGATGGCATGGTGGAGCGCAGAATGCGGCAGGCCATTTTTGCCGTAGCCTCCTTTTGGTATACTGCATGGACGAACGCCGGCCAGCCAGACCTAACGCCGCTTACTACACAGATTTTTAGTGAAAATGATCTTAAACAATTTGAAGAACTGAACAACCACTGGCTCTCCGGAAAAATAAAAGGGCGGGATCATGATGAGGGTTCGGGTCAATAAACAGCAGGCTAATTTCTAAAATAAATGCAGGAAATCGAGTTTTTAAACCTAATAACTTGTTGGTCTTATCTCATAACTGATCACTGACAACTACCTTCCAACTGATCGAGAGATACCTAATCTTATTTCTTACTTTTGCCAACTAAATTTCTAAAAATGAAAGTGGAAAATTTTCTTGCCGAAGATGTTGCGGTGAAGAAAAAGATTATGCACAATTTTAATGCAGGCCCTTCTGTGCTGCCGCTGGAGGTTTATGAACAAGCTGCACAGGCAGTTTTAGATTATAATGGATCAGGTTTGTCGATTCTGGAAATAGGCCATCGCACTGCAGCTTTTGAAGCCGTAATGGAAGAAGCAAGATCATCAGTAAGAGAATTGATGAACCTTGATGATGATCACGAGGTTTTGTTCCTGCATGGCGGATCGACCACACAATTTATGCAGGTTCCTATGAACCTACTTAACGAAAAAGACACTGCCGCTTATACTGATACAGGTGTTTGGGGTAGCAAGGCTATTAAAGAAGCCAAACTTTTCGGCAATGTAGATGTGGTCTGCAGTTCAAAGGAAGCGAATTATAATTTTATTCCTAAAGATTTCGCGGTACCGAATGACGCAAGGTATTTTCATTTAACAACAAATAATACCATTTACGGAACGCAATGGCAGTCTATTCCTCAAGTGAGTATGCCGATTGTTGCAGATATGTGCAGTGATATATTTAGCAGGCGTCTTGATTTTAATTCATTTGGGATTATATATGCCAGTGCACAGAAAAACGTAGGACCTGCCGGCGTCAATATTGTTATTGTAAATAAGAATATTTTAGGCAAGGTAAAACGCGCTATCCCAACCGTCATGGATTACCGCAATCATATCAGGGATAAAAGCATGCTCAATACCCCGCCGGTATTTGCAGTGTACGTATGCATGCTCACCTTACAATGGCTAAAGGATTTGGGTGGCATAGATACCATTGAAAAACGAAACACAGAGAAAGCCGATTTACTTTACCGCACTATAGATTCAAGCCATCTTTTTATACCTACTGCGGTAAAAGAAGACAGGAGTAAAATGAATGCCTGCTTCGTGATGAATAATCCGGAATTAGAAAAGAAGTTTCTTGATTTTGCCAAAGAAAATAATATTTATGGCATTAAAGGCCATCGTTCCGTTGGTGGCTTCAGGGCATCTATGTATAACGCGCTTCCATTAAGCAGTGTTCAGCACCTTGTGGAAGTGATGAATGAATTTGAAAAAAATAACTAAAGCAAGAGCAATTAATAATTTAGATGATCACCATTACACCCTTTAAGGCACTGCGCCCCCAGGCACAGTTTGCAAAACAGGTTGCTTCGCGACCTTATGATGTGCTTAACAGTAAAGAAGCCAAAATAGAGGCAGAAGGCAATCCATACTCGTTTCTTCATATTACTAAAAGTGAAATCGATCTGCCTGCAAGTGCTGATGTGCATAGCAACGAAGTATATGAAAAGGCAAAAGAAAACCTGGATGCTTTTATTAGCCGGCCGATCTTATTTTCAGAAAACAAGCCGTGCTATTACATTTATACACTTGTAATGAATGGCAAAAGCCAGACAGGTTTAGTGTGCTGCAGTTCAGTGGCCGATTATGAGAAAGACTTAATTAAAAAGCACGAATATACCAGGCCCGAAAAAGAGCAAGACCGCATCAATCATATGCGGATAACCTGCGCCCAAACAGGGAATGTATTCATTGCTTACAGGGATGTAGACGAGGTGAATGAGCTGATAGAAAACTGGAAGAAAAATAAAAACGCTGTTTACGATTTTGTTGCAGATGACAACGTACAACACACAGTATGGGTCATTAGTGACGAAAAAATTATAGATCGCATTACTGATTTATTCAAGTCAGAAGTTCCGTGTACTTACATTGCAGATGGTCATCATCGTGCAGCCTCTGCCGCTAAGGTAAGATACCAACTTGCTGACTCCGATGAAGCAGCTTATTTTTTGACAACCCTTTTTCCGGCTACCCAGTTACACATTTTAGATTATAACCGGGTCGTAACCGATCTTAACGGTGTCGACGAAGCAGAATTTTTAGATAAACTAAACAGAAATTTTACCGTTGAAAAAGTGAAGAAGGCTTATGCCCCCGAAGCGGCACATAATTTTGGAATGTATCTCGATGGCCAGTGGTATAAACTAACAGCTCTCGATGGCACATTTTCGACCGACCCAATAGGCATCCTGGACATTTCTATTTTGCAAAGTAACCTGCTCGAGCCGGTGCTTGGCATCAAAGACCAACGTACAGATAAGAGAATAGATTTTGTAGGAGGTATCCGTGGCCTTGCAGAACTTGAAAGTAGGGTGGATAGTAAAGAGATGGCTGTTGCGTTCAGCATTTTCCCGGTCACGATCGACCAGTTATTTGATATTGCGGATAGCGGCAATGTAATGCCACCAAAGAGTACATGGTTCGAGCCAAAACTCAGGGATGGATTACTGACGCATCTTTTGTCGCCTGCGGAGTAGGTAATTTTAAAATACATTTATTATTTGAGCAAGCCGCACGTTTCCGGTATGTTTTACCTTTATAAAATGACAAGATATTTACTGGCTACTCTAATTTTGTGCATTTCATTTTGCGGTTATGCGCAACAGGAAGATGCGGAAAAACTACACGATAATGCCAAAGCATTTATGCGGCAGGGCGATTATGCAAATGCCTCACTTATCCTGGTAAGAGCACTACAGCAATATCCCACCAATATAGAAATAGCAAAAGACCTGGCTTACGATTACTATTTGCAAAAAGAAAATCAAAAGGCGCTTGATGTAATCAAACCTCTTTTAGAAAAGGACAATGCTGATGACCAAACCTACCAGATTGCCGGAAATATTTACCGTGCTCTTGGCCAGATTAAAGAAGTAGAAAAGTTATACAAGAAGGCAATTAAAGTTTATCCTGAGTCCGGGCCAATTTATAATGACTATGGAGAGTTTTTATGGTCGAAGCAGGACTACGGCGCCATAAAAATATGGGAGAAAGGAATCGAAAAAGATCCATCATACGGCACCAATTACTACAATGCGAGTAAATATTATTTCCTCACCACAGATAAGATATGGTGCGTAGTTTATGGAGAGATCTTTATAAACATTGAATCTTTTACTTATCGCACGGCAGAAATGAAAAATCTACTTTTGGATGGGTATAAAAGATTATTTGCCGATCCCGACCTCACAGCTAATGTGAAAGATAAGAATGGTTTTGAGATGGCATTTCTTACCACAATGAATAAGCAAAGCGGGCTTGCTATACAAGGTTTAAATGCGGAAACTCTTACGATGATTCGCACGAGATTTATTCTCGATTGGAATCAAACTTTTCTTAAAAAATTTCCGTTCAGGCTGTTCGATTTGCAGGAAAATCTTTTAGAAGAAGGTTTATTCCCCGCCTACAATCAATGGATATTTGGCGCAGCCCAAAATTTGTCTGCATATCAAAACTGGACCGGTAATCACAATGAAGAGTATGTTGCCTTTAATAAATTCCAGCAGGGAAGAACTTTTAAAATTCCTGACAAGCAATATTACCACTGATCAAATTCGTTATAAAGATTCACTGAACAAACCCGCCCTTCTTAATGGTTATCATGAAACCATTATCAACGCGGGCGAACAGTTCAGGTGAATATTTTATATATTACAATTGATAAAGAAATCCTGATCAATTTATGAATGAGCCCACACGATTGTTTGATTGCATAGAGCAACATATGTCCACCTCACCCGCAAGGGTAATGTTTGGTGCAAAAGAAAATGGTTCCTGGAAAGAATACACTGTAAAAGATGTATCGGATACCGTAAATAAGTTAAGCGCAGGCCTGTTGAAATTAGGAATCAGTAGCGGAGATCACTCGCCTGAAGGGCGTGATAAAATTGCGCTTATTTCTAAAAATCGCCCGGAATGGCTGATGCTCGATCTCGCAGTTCAGCAAATAGGTGCAGTGCTTACACCCGTTTACCCCACTATAAGCATTAATGAACTGGAATTCATTTTAACCGACGCTGCAGTAAAAATATTATTTGTAAATGACTGCGACCTGTTTGAAAAAGTAAATGAAATACGATCAAGACTTCCCGAGTTACAGGAAATTTATTCTTTTGAAAATGAGGACGGGGTAAAGAACTGGAAAGAAATTTTGAACCTGGCAAATGAGGATTCAATTGCTGAAGTAAAAAAGATGTCAGCCCAGATTAAATATGAGGACCTGGCAACAATCATTTACACATCTGGCACCACAGGTAAGCCGAAAGGGGTAATGCTTTCTCACAAAAACATACTCAGCAATGTTCTCGACAGCATGCCTTGTTTTCCACCCGGAGAAAATATGAAGGCATTAAGTTTTCTTCCCTTAAATCACATTTTTGAACGGATGGTTAGCTATATATATCTTTTTAAAGGAGCTTCCATTTATTATGCGGAGAGCTTTGAGACAATAGGTGATAATCTAAGAGAGGTGAAACCCCAAATGTTTACTACCGTTCCCCGGCTGCTGGAAAAAGTGTATGACCGTATTATGGATAAAGGAAAAGAGCTTACGGGAGTAAAAAGAACTATATTTTTTTGGGCACATAACCTGGCAACAAAATTTGAGATCAATAAAAATCAGGGTATGTTTTACAATATGCAAATGGCGCTTGCCAATAAATTAATTTTTAGCAAATGGCGCGAAGCGCTTGGCAACGAAATAACAAATATCGTAAGTGGAGGCGCAGCCTGCCAGGTAAGATTGATACGAATTTTTACTGCCGCAAAAATTGTTGTGATGGAAGGATACGGCTTAACAGAAACTTCGCCGGTAATAAGTGTGAACCGCTACCAGGAAAGTGGAAGAATGTTCGGCACAGTTGGCCCCTTGATAAGAAATGTACAGGTAAGGATAGCCGAAGATGGGGAAATTTTATGCAAGGGACCTAATGTGATGATGGGATATTATAAAAGACCTGACCTGACGGCAGAAGCAATTGAAGACGGGTGGTTTAAAACAGGGGATATCGGTATGATGATAAACGATACTTTTCTTAAGATCACTGATCGCAAAAAAGAAATGTTTAAAACGAGTGGGGGTAAATATGTTGCTCCGATAGCGGTTGAAAATAAACTTAAGGAATCAACATTTATAGAAAATTTAATGGTTACGGGCGCGGAAAGAAAATATGTAGGGGCATTAATTATTCCCGCGTTCGATGCATTAAAAAAATGGTGTGAAGCGAACAACATTAGAGGAAGCAATGAAGAGTTGATCAACAATGAAGAAGTGCAGACACTATATAAAAATGAAGTAGAGCACTATAATAAGGAATTTAGTCATGTAGAGCAGATTAAGAAATTTGAACTCTTACCGCATGACTGGAGTGTGGAAACGGGTGAAATGACTCCTAAGCTTAGCCTGAAAAGAAAAGTAATTATGGAAAAATACAAAGATGCAGTGGGTAGAATTTATGGGGAATGATTTCCCACTACACTGCATCTTTGTGATTGCTTATTAAGATTCTTTAATCCTGGAAGATCTGCTGTTCTTCTCTTTCATCAACAGGAACTTTTTTTATAAAATCATCGTATCCATCATCTTCATGATCGCTATATACACCATATGCATCCATACTGTAACCTATGAGTCCATCGTTTGCTTCAATTAAATAGATAATGGAAGAATCTGAAGGATCTGATTCTCCTTCGAAACGATAAGTACGAATGATCTTGAGGTCTTCAGGATTGTAATATTTATTGTTGCCTGGTGTAAAACCTTCAGGAGTCATCCTAAATTCTTTGTCATGTTTTTTAACACGAAGCTTTTCAAGAACCGAGCTGACAGTCGTCATTTCTTCTTTTTCTTCTGGCATAAAATCGTTTTAAAAATTAATTAATGTCTTTTTATATGCAAAGACAAATTCTATACCTACTTGTAATGTGTAAGAATTATAAATAGACGGACACCCTATAAAGACTGGTAGATCTTTATTTTATTATAAAGCGTTTTTCGATCGATTTTTAGAATTTCTGCCGCCCGGGTTTTATTGAAGTTTACTTCTTTGAGCACATTCATAATTGCATCATATTCGGCCTTGGCAGCTGCATCCTTAAGGTCCACCTCTTTTGGCAAACCGCCATCAGTTCTAGTCGCTGTTGAAACATTAGCCGAATCATGGGAACCACCAGCATGTAAGCGTGCATTTGTAATTTCCCAAGGCAATACCTTCGAATTTATTTTGCCAGATGGAGTGAGTAAAACTGCGCGCCTCACAACGTTTCTGAATTCACGGAGATTTCCCGGCCAGTTATAATTGATGAACATTTCCATTACATCATCCTCGTAACCTTCTATTACTTTATTGAGTTCGCTATTGGTTTTATCAAGGAAGAAATCTGCAAATAATGGAATGTCATCTCTCCTTTTACGCAAAGGTGGAAGATGGATGGAAAATTCATTAAAGCGATGGTACAAGTCTTCACGAAATTTACCTTTCTGGTAAGCTTCCTGCAAGTTTTCATTAGATGCAACAATAATCCTAACATCTATGTCCATTTCCTTTGTACCGCCCACCCTTTTAAACTTTCTCTCCTGGATCACTCTAAGCAAAGATGCCTGCACTTCAGGAGAAAGATTCGCTACTTCATCGAGAAATAATGTACCCCCGTTAGCTAATTCAAAATGACCTTCTTTATCAGTTATAGCACCCGTAAATGCGCCTTTAACATGCCCGAAAAGTTCACTGCCGGCAAGTTCTTTCGAAAGTGTTCCGCAATCCATGGCAATAAAGGGACGGCCGCGCCTGTTACTGGTTTCATGAATTGTTTTTGCAATTACTTCTTTCCCGGTCCCACTCTCACCATATAGTATGATGCTGTAGTTGGTGCCAGCAACAATATCTATTTGTTTATATACTCTCGCAGTTTCTCCATCCTGCCCTACCAGAAATTCTTTATTAGCAGAAGTTGCATATTGCCGTTTATTTTTTTGAACCGGCGCGGCTACTGCAGGAGTGATCGCTTCGCCTGAAGGTGCCGCAAGTGCTTTCTCAATTACATTAATCACTTCATCCGGGATGAGGGGTTTTGTTATGTAATCAAATGCGCCGAGTTTAATTACATCCACTGCCGTCTTAATATCTGAATAACCGGTAATAATGATTACGATCGTTTGAGAATTGGCTTCTTTAATTTTCAACAGTACATCTTTCCCATCTTTATCTCCAAGTCTGAAATCGCACAGAACAATATCAAAATGTTGCTCATTGAATTTAGCAAGCCCTTTAGCGCCATTGTGCGCCATTTCTGTCTCAAAACCTTTCTTATTTAGAAAGCGACTAAGCAGTGAGCACATATCCAAATCATCATCAATAATCAGTATCTTTTTCTTCATATCGGTGTTAAGCTATTAAGGGATGCAAAGTTAATTTAATTCTTTATTTTTTAGTTGAGCGTTCGAAACAGTTTTTTCTTCCACCTTTATCCATTCGGCGAAATCATTGGGAAAAATTTTCCCGCCGTAAAGTTTTGCATGAACCTTCGTAAACTCAGCTCCAAAGTATAATATTATCGAACTATAATAGACCCAAACCATTATAATGATAATTGAGCCAGCCGCGCCATATAGGGTAGTTAGATTACTATTACCAAGATAGAAACCAATAGCGAATTTACCTAATGTAAAAAAAATTGCCGTGATCAACCCTCCAAAAAAAACATCTTTCCATTTTATTTTGGCGTCGGGCAACCATTTAAACATAAGTGAAAACAAAAATGTTGCAATACAAAGTGACAAAATTGTTTCAGTCACTTCAATAAAGTAAACACTAAAATTCCGAATGTAATGACCAATAAATTTTCCGAATGCAGATACCAGGGCATTTAACACCAACGAAACCATCATAATAAAGCCGATACATATTATCAATGAAAATGAAAGAAGCCGCGTAAGTATGAGTTTCCACCAGGTTTTCTTAGACTTGATGCGCAGTCCCCAAATTTTATTAAACGAATCCTGCACCTCGCCAAAAATAGTAGTTGCCCCAATAAGCAGAATGATGATGCTAATCACACTGGCAAAAAAACTGTTACCGGTAAGATGAATATTCTTAATGATATCCTGGATCTGAAGTGCCGCAACTTTACCTACCAGTCCTTCCAATTGCTCATAAACTTGGCCCTGCACAGCCTCCTTCGCAAAAAAAATGCTCGTCAGTGTTGAGATAATTACAAAAAGTGGAGCAATAGAAAATACGGTATAATATGCTAAAGATGCACTGTATTTTAAAATATCGTCAGCCGAAAATTCTGCAAAAACTTTCTTTATATATTGAAATATTGATATAACTTTTTTCATCATAACACAGTTATAAACATCTTGACCAAATAAAATTAAAGAATCATTTCCCGCTTTACATATAATATATAGCGTAAGACTATCCAATTATAGGAATTCGAATTTGCTTCAGAAATACTGGCAAATAAATTGCCCTATAAAAGATAACCTCTGAACTTTCTTAATTGGAGGCAGCGATGGTAAATTATTAGAGGTGAGAAACAAGAAAACAAATACACTAAATGTGATGATAGTAGAAGATGAAAAAGATCTGTGTTTCCTTCTCGAACTTATCCTTAAGCAGCAAAATCTTAGTACAAAATGCGCTAACTCCCTCAGGGAAGCACGTGCAACCTTACCCAACGTCAGTCCGAATGTGCTTTTCCTCGATAACCATTTACCCGACGGCTCCGGAGTAGAATTCATTCATCACATAAAAGAAGTGCATCCTTCTACCAAAGTGGTAATGATCACCGCTTATGATACTCCAGGCGATGTAGAAAAAGCATTTGAAAAGGGAGCCGACTATTTCATTAGCAAGCCATTTACTATAGGTGCAGTAAAGAAAGTCATGAGTATGTTTTCCGTTGCAAACATTGCTTAGCTACAGTTTGTAGAGCAAATTCCCCATAAACCTTAATATTCCTTGCACACTTAACCGATACCGTTACTAGTAATGCGGCGGTAACAAGCGTTTACAACAAATGTTAATTCTGGCAGACTTTTATCTAATATGTTCATGTATCAATTTTTTTAACCTAAAATTTCAAACAACATGGGAAACTTATTATACGTGATCGCAGTAATTCTAGTAATTATCTGGGCGATAAGTTTTTTGGGCGGTTATTACACTGGTGGTATCATTCACATTTTATTAGTAATCGCTATTATAGCAATTTTATTGAAAGTAATAAACCGTGCCTAAACGCCTAATCGTTAACCTATAATTTTTATGGAAAGCAGGAAATTAATTTGAAAGATATTATCGATGAAACGATGCCTTAAACAGGTTAAGGACTGATAATATAATTAAAAAAAGTTTTCCGAAAGATCACAAACCCTCTTGCATTAATTTGCACGAGGGTTTTTTATGCTGATATAATTACTTAATATACTTAAGAGAAATAAATCAGGATCTGAAATCACATAGATGGTTATCCATGTGCTGAATTTAATTCCATATATAGGTGTATGCTGACAGCGACACTTTTTACCGTGCTCACTACACTAACTACTACCACGAGCACAAGCGACCTTGTATGGATAGTTGTTATCTTTTACAGTATTCACATTGTTGATGTAAACTTTCTAATGCCCGGGATTGTTGCCTCACGATTAAGAATAAACGCACTGATATCAATTTTGGGCGTAGTAATTGGCGTGGCTCTCACAGGTATACCGGGGCTCTTTCTTTCCATTCCTGCCATAGCTTTCGTAAAAATTTTATGCGATGAAATAGAAGGACTTAACCCCTGGGGTATAATACCTGGCGATGATATAAGCTATACTAAAAAAATCCAGGCTATATACGAGGTTGAAAAAAATATCTTTACCTCGAAGCAAAAAAGTAAGAAAAAAATAACCAGAGAAAATCTATCACCTGGTAACTCGCAGAAAGATTGAAAAATTTAAGCGTAATTAAAAGTGATGGTAAAAGTCGTGCCCTTATCTACCTCACTTTCTGCTGATATATTGGCATTGTGGCTGAAAATAATATTTTGAGTGTTAGTGAGCCCCAGTCCATGTCCCTTTTCTTTGGTTGTAAAGTAGGGTTCAAACAATTTCCCCACATCTTCCTTGCTTATACCTTTACCGCTGTCTTTTATTTTCGCAACACACCGGTCGCTAATACTTTCTGTAGATAAATGGAGAGTACCGTGTTCATCCATTGACTCAATTGCATTTACTATTATGTTCAAAAAAGCTATGTAAATTTTTTCGTTGTTCACCAGGATCGGGCAAATTTCGTCGTCATAATTTTTTACGACATTAATCTTTTTCAATTCAATCCTGTCTTGCGCAAATTCAAGGCTTTTATCCAATACATCATTGATAGACGCCGTCACTAGTTGTAACTCGGACGTCCTCGTAGAATTTAATAAATTACTTATTAGTTGGTTGATCCTGTCAGTATTTCGTGTAATCATTTCAAAGAGCATAGTTATTTCTTCTTTACCCTCTACTTCTGATTGTAAATGCTCGACTGCAAGATTAATATTCGTCAAGGGATTTCTTACCTCGTGCGCTATTGTCCTGGAAATTCTGCCCGTAACAGCAAACTTTTCGATATTTCTTAACTCCACGAGTTCGGTATTGAGGGCAGCCAGCTCGTTAAGCCTCTGTTCTAGCTGTTCCTGGAATTCACGGGCCTGCCTGTCAGCTATTAGCTTCGCCTTATTCTCTTTATTGAATGTAATCACTGAATACAGGGTAAGCACTATTGCGAGAAAGATAGAAACGATGTTTATTATTTTAATAGTACGGGAATACTTTGCAACATTTCCTGTTTTTGCATTTAAAACACCCCGCTCTTCGCTTTGTATTTGGTGTATATAATCTTCCAATTGTCTCATAGTAAGCAGCCCCAGATTGTTACTCATCAACACAGATCCCGCTAACTCATTAGTCGAATCAAATGTTGCGATCTCGTTATTCATCCACATAAATTTCTTATGGACAATTTTAGAGACAGAATCTATTTCTGAAACACGGTCAGGATTACCCGAAGTAAGATTTTTAACCCTTCTAACTATTGAATCTGCATTATTACGGGTCTTATAATAGTCAGCAAGTATTGCCCGACTGTCAGTAACCAGATACCCCCGAAAGTCTGACTCGCACCGGGTAACAAAGGCCATAACATTATCAAGGTCATGTATCACCTCACTGGTATGGTTTACCAGGTTAGCCTGGCTAATTAATTTCTGGGTAGAAAAAAATGTGAGAATATAAGAGATGAGAAGCAATAGAAATGCGGCCAGGTAGCCCATTCTAATACGATCAGCAATCCTATCTACAAAATTTTTAATCATTATTCTACTAAGTCCTCTATTAAGTTGGCCATGAAATATACATTTTTAAATCAGCCTCACCTGCAAGGGAATTAGTCTTAGCATTGTTAAACAAATAAGTTGTATTCCTGCCAGCAATATCAAAATGATGCGATTACAATTCTATTTATTTGCCTTACTGATGAGCCAGAAAATAATCGCAACAATAATCACTACTATAACGATACCGACCCAAATGCCAGCTTTAAAAACCCCAGCGATTGCCGCACAGCTTGTGAAGGTAACCGCGAAGAATAACATCAATAAGGCTATATTGCTAGGAGTATACTTTTTCATTTTTGCTTATTTAGATTTTATTTTTTCGTAAAATTTTAGGCGTTTAGATGAGGATCATAATACTTCGACGAGAAAGTTTTGAAATGATGTATGAGATGGTAATACATTCTCAATTTTTATCGTCGGAAAGTATAGTCGCCAACCTTTTTTTATAAACTTTTTCTAAACCGACTTATATTGATAATCATTAAGTGATGAGCGACAATTGAAAGGCTTTAATAATTATGCCAGCTTTTTTTGAAGCAAAAGAATGGGATTTTGCGAAGTGTTGTAAATCAGCGTCAAAACAGTTGCCTCAGTGTGGGAAAAATATTACTCAAAAAGCGCATAATTTTGAGAAAAGGTAATTGCAAATTTTTACCGAAACTGTTGCCCCTATTGTATTTCATCTCTTTTTCTTGTGCGGCTTGGTAATTGGCAATATATTGTCTATATTATATGTATTCATTTTGAAAAAAATTAAATAACAAACTAAAATTTAAAACTATGGGCTCAGGAAAAGTATTAGCAAGCGTATTAGCAGGTGCCGCTGCAGGCGCTATATTGGGAATTTTATTTGCTCCAGACAAAGGCACAGAAACAAGAAGGAAGATTGCAGAAAAAGGTTCTGATCTTGCAGACTCTGTTAAAGATAAGTACAGCGAATATTCTGACGTTGTCTCTGAAAAATATGACAAGGCAAAACAGAAAATAAACAGCCTTGTTTCTGAAGGTAAGGATATGGGCAATGATCTGGTAAACCAAGCCAAGGAAAAGGCTAACGCCATGAAAGGGGACGTAAGGAGTTCAATGAACGGATAAAATTTCCGTTAGGATCAAATATCCTTTTACATTTTAAATGACAAGCCCGATGATGAATGAAGCAGTAGATGAAAAAGCCACAGGCGTAGAAGCTCTCTTTACCAAGTTGAAAGATTATGCCGAGACAAGGCTTAATCTCTACAAGCTAATGGCTATAAGTAAAGTTTCCGGATTTTTTTCAACCTTCGTGACAATGTTGATTCTACTATTGATCCTTTTCACAATTATTTTGTGTATATCGATCGGTGGTGCATTACTTATAGGCCAATGGCTCGGGGCAGCATACCTCGGATTTTTTGTTGTCGCAGGTATTTATCTCATTATCGGGCTTGTCTTATATTCTGCACGTAATAGCCTCCTTAAGACTTCCGTAAGCAATAAGCTTCTGAAAGAGATGATTGATTAACTCAATAATTGAATGATGATGGACAACGAAAAGATTGCTGATGCTAAACTGCAAAAAATAGCAAATACCACAGAACTTGAAACCGCTATAAAGCGGCTTCAGCGTAAAGTGGAATTACAGGAGGCAGATCTCCAGGATCAATTTCATTCCATATTAGTAAGTTTGAAGCCAACTAATATCTTAAAGACGACCATTCATGAGGTACAAGAATCTCCTGAACTGAAACACAATCTGTTTAAGGTGGCGTTGGGTCTTGGTGCCGGCTATTTTTCAAGAAAGATGGTTGTTGGCAAATCGGCTGGCATCGTTAAGAAAGCTATCGGCACTGCGTTGCAATATGGGATAACTCAATTTGTAGCGAAGAAAAATGACCACGAAAATGGCAAGCCTGCAACTGCTACAGGTAAGAAAAATCTATTGAAAAGAATTCTATCTATTTGATATTGCTTTTCGCTCCCTCTTCGGATTATCAAATTGTTTTACCAGATTGGCTTTCTTATCAATTGGCACAGGTTTCTATTACTCATCCTGCGCCGTTGCTTCTATCACCACTTTATTAAGGCGTTTAGTTAATGGAAAAAGCAATATTCCTGCGATAAATGCCGCGATTACGCTTATGGCAAAAAACACAGCTTTATTGTCAAATTGATCCCAAAAGCCTGCGAGGATTCCTGATATTTTTCCTCCTAAAGATGTGGTAATAAACCACCCTCCCATCATTAGAGCCGTGAGTCTTCGCGGCGCGACTTTAGAAGTAAGTGATAACCCGACAGGACTTACAAATAGCTCACTTATAGTAAACACACCATAGCTGGAAAATATCCACCAACTGGATGCTTTGTTCTGATAAATATCTGTGGAGAGGCATGCAAATACCATCACAAGAGAAGAAAGACCTGCAATGATGGTTCCCCATGCAAACTTGCTTGGTGTTGAGAGTTCCTTACCACGTGCTTTAAGAAATCCAAAGAAACCGACGACAAGAGGCGTTAAAACAATTATCCAAAAAGGATTAATTGATTGATATATCTCTGTTGAAATAAGCTTTAAATCCTGTCCTGGTGGAGGGTACTTATCTTTTTGCAAATTTTGTAAATAAAGATCGGTTCCCATTTTTGTCACCACCTTTCCTTTATCATCTGCAACAGCTCTAAACTGGTTGTCTACTACCGGTACCTCGGTAGGGTTAGTGTTTACTGTTTCTAGAAAATTAAAAGGTTTTAATGCCGGTTGCACAACTTGAGGAGCCTCACGATCGGTATAAGTCTGTGCCCAAAGAGTAAGCGCTGTTGAATTTTGATTGTATATATTCCAAAATATAATTGATACGCCAAACAATATTAATAATGTACTAATGCGTCTCTTATCAAGACCTTTTGCTTTATGCCATAAGCTGAAATAAAAAAAGATGATAGGCACGCATGCAAAGATGAAGGCGTCATTCGAATCGGACCCCATAATATTACCAGGAATAAACCATCCGATAGCACCTGCAATTAAAGCAGGTAGAAAAACGTATAATCCAATTTTCGAAATAGGCATATCCTCTGCCTGAACCGGTTTGATGACGTCAGCATATTTCACATGTTTTAAACCAAAGGCAAACCAGATCAAACCCAGTACCATTCCAACTCCGGCAGCTGCAAATGCATAGCCCCATGAATAATTGTTTCTTAAAAATGCCGCAACGAAATTGCAAATGAAGGCTCCAATATTTATACCCATGTAGAAGATATTGTATGCAACATCCTTTTTAGGTTTTAGATCGGGCCGGTTATAAATGTTGCCTAACAGAGTGCTTATGTTTGGTTTGAAAAAACCATTGCCAATTATTGCGCAGAAAAGACCGGCATACATAACAAGATTGCTACCATTAAGCGCTATTAAAAAATAACCAAGAGCAAGTAAAGCCCCGCCGATAAAAATTGACTTGACATACCCAAG
This sequence comes from Ginsengibacter sp., assembly GCA_040007325.1. Classification (GTDB taxonomy): domain Bacteria; phylum Bacteroidota; class Bacteroidia; order Chitinophagales; family Chitinophagaceae; genus Ginsengibacter. The sequence continues at coordinate 21,833 of JBDTVF010000003.1, forward strand.
ATACCTGTCAGCAATTAATCCCCCGATAAAAGGCGTAAGGTAAATTAGTGCTACGTAACTGCCTACGATGCTAACCGCAGCAACGTTATCAAGCCCACGCCCGCCATGACCTATTGTATCAGTGAGGTAAAGTAAAAAAATACCTATCATCAAATAGTAGCCAAAGCGTTCCCATAATTCGGTAAAAAACAAAATATATAAACCTCTGGGGTGTTTACCTTGTTTTACATCTGATGGAGATATAGCATGGCTTTGCATAGATTCAATTTCGTTTATAGCAGTGAATAATTTGTAAAGTACTGATAAATTTTAATTGGCAAAATTCAATTTATATAAAAAGTGAGATAATATCGTTTATTGATGAATGGCCGTGTTTTAAAATTGGTAATCCATAACTTGCAGCCTCTTTTCCTTTTAAAACTAAAATTCTTTGTTTTGAAAATCCTAATCATTGGTGCAGGTGGTCGTGCACATACTTTTTGCTGGAAGATTAGTCAAAGCGAGCTCTGCACAGAAATGTTTATTGCCCCGGGTAACGCAGGAACCGCACTGCATGGAAAAAATATTGACATTGACATTTCTGATTTCAAAAAGGTAAAAGACTCCTGCCTTACCAATAAAATTGATCTCGTACTTGTAGGCCCGGAAGAACCTCTTGTAAAGGGCATTTATGATTTTTTCAAAAAAGATAAAGAACTCCGCAATATCATTATCACAGGACCTTCCGCCGACGGAGCAAGGTTGGAAGGAAGTAAAGCTTTTGCAAAAGCCTTTATGAAAAGGCATAACATACCTACCGCCGCATACAAAGAATTTTCTGCAGAAACCTTTGAAGACGGGCTCGCATATATTAAAAATCATCCCTTACCAGTGGTGCTAAAAGCTGATGGACTTGCAGGAGGAAAAGGAGTATTGATATGCCAGAACTATGTGGAGGCGATGGGAGAATATGAACTTATTATTCAAAAAAGTAAGTTTGGTGATGCTGGTAAAAGGATTATTGTGGAAGATTTTCTTGAAGGCATTGAACTAAGTGTATTCATTCTTACTGACGGCAAGGACTACGTGCTTTTACCCGAGGCGAAAGACTATAAAAAGATAAAAGAAGGTGACTTGGGGCTAAATACGGGAGGAATGGGTGCTGTAAGCCCCGTTCCATTTGCAAATGAAACTTTCATGCAAAAGGTAAAGCAGAAAATTATAGCCCCTACTATTGATGGCCTGAAAAAGGAAAATATAGATTACAAAGGATTTATTTTTTTCGGTTTAATAAAGGTGGGCGATGAGCCGCTTGTTATAGAATACAATTGCAGGATGGGCGATCCTGAAACAGAAGTAGTGTTATTGAGGCTCAAAAATGATCTGCTGAAATTGCTTTTAGCTACAGACAAGCAACAACTCGCCGGAGAAAAAATTGAGATAGATGAAAGGTCGGCTGCAACAATAGTTGCCGTAAGTGAAGGGTATCCGCTGGAATATAAAACCGGATTTCCTATCGACTTCGGTTATCTTGAAAATCCAAAGATTAAAAAACATATTCAATCAGACGGCGGAGTGATGGTATTCCACGCAGGCACGAAAGAAGAAAATGGCGAAATAGTAACTAACGGTGGAAGGGTACTTGCAGTTTCTTCACTTGCAGATACACTTCCTGAAGCTGTGGAGCGCTCCAAAGAGATACTGGAACAGATACATTACCAAGGAATGTATTACCGTGGCGACATAGGATACGAGTTTATAGAATAACACGAGGGACGCAACAGATGTGCCTGTGGTGGTTTACATCTTTTCGCGTTACAAAATAAATATAGTGTTCGTGCGTTTTTCAAACGAAATGAATTACCATAATCAAAGAATTACGATGGCTCATCATGCCCTTTGATTTTAAAGCGGCATTTAGAAAATTGTAAATTGTTTTGCGGTTGTTAATTCAAATTATTTCCTACAACTTTGCATCCTTATTAATTTTTCAATATCATATCCTACACGATGGGCCTTTTTAATTTTTTTACCCAGGAAATAGCAATAGACCTTGGCACCGCAAATACACTCATTATTCACAATGATGTTGTTGTAGTTAATGAGCCTTCAATAGTAGCATTAGACAGGAACAATCCTAAAAATATATTGGCTGTGGGCAAAAAGGCATTAATGATGCATGAAAAAACCCACGAGAGCATAAGAACCGTTCGTCCATTAAAAGATGGGGTAATTGCCGACTTTAATGCGGCAGAACTTATGATAAGGGAAATGATCAAAAAAATCTATCCCAAAAAGCCATGGTTTCCTCCAAGCTGGCGTATGATGATATGCATACCAAGCAGCATTACAGAAGTAGAAAAAAGAGCGGTGCGTGATAGTGCTGAGCAAGCAGGAGCAAAGGAAGTTTATCTCTTACACGAACCGATGGCGGCCGCTTTAGGGATTGGCATAGATGTGGAAGAGCCCGTAGGTAATATGATCATTGATATCGGTGGCGGTACCACAGGTATAACAGTCATTGCACTTGCAGGTATTGTTTGCGACCAATCGATTCGTATTGCCGGTGATGAATTTACGGGTGATATCATGGAAGCATTGCGGCGGTATCACAGTTTGCTTATAGGTGAACGCACTGCAGAGCAGATAAAGATTCAGATTGGCTCTGCTATGAAGGATATAGACAATCCGCCTGAGGACATGCCTGTAAACGGAAGGGATTTAGTAACTGGAATACCGAAGCAAATAATGGTAAGCTACCAGGAAATTGCCGAAGCATTGGATAAGTCAATATTCAAAATAGAAGAAGGAATTTTAAAAGCACTGGAAACAACACCTCCCGAACTTGCGTCGGATATTTATCGCCGTGGCATGTATCTCACGGGTGGCGGAGCTTTGCTGAGGGGCCTTGATAAAAGGCTGGCCGCAAAAATAAAATTACCTGTTCATATTGCTGACGATCCTCTCAAAAGTGTTGTAAGAGGTACAGGTCTTGCTTTAAAACACTACGACCGCTATCCATTTGTTATGCGTTAGACGATTTAAATCCCGCGGAGGACATACACCTCAAAAATTATGTATATTTCAAATCACCATGTAAAACATTTTCGGGCTTACAGGAACTGAGAAGTATACCATGCGCAATATCATAATTTTCATAAGGCTATATTTCAATTTTATTTTCTTCCTGCTTCTGTTGGGAACTTCCTTTTTCATGCTCTTTAGTTACAACCGCTACCATCATGCGGTATATTCAAGCGTGGCAAATGAAATTACCGGGAGCATAAACAAGCAATACGATGGTATTGAGTATTATTTTGAACTCAAAAGAACAAACGACTCTTTAGTAATAGCTAATGAAATGTTGTATAATAAGCTTAGGCAGGACTTCGACATGCCCGATACATCTTCAAATGTGGCAGTAGATACTTTGCAAATTGACTCTGTTCAACAGTTTCGGCGATATCAATATATGTCGGCAAAAGTGGTGGGCAACTCCGTCAATCAGCCTAATAACTATATGCAAATTCATAGGGGATCGGAGCAGGAAGTCAAGCCCGATCTCGGAGTTATCGATGTAAATAATGCAGTAGTGGGAACCGTTATGGATGTGAGCAACAACTTCGCAGTAGTGATGACATTACTTAACGGACAAAGCAACATTAGTGCTATGCTAAAACGAAGTGGGGAAACGGGCAGCGTCGTATGGGATGGCAAAGAGACAAATGTTGTTAACCTTAAAGACATATCAAAGGCTACGAAAATCTTTAAAGGAGATACCGTTATCACAAGTGGCTATTCTGACAAGTTTCCTTATGGATTGCTCATTGGCACCGCAGAGGAAGTGATCAATGATAAAACCAGCAGCACGTACACGATCAAAGTAAGGACAGCAGCTAATTTTTACAACTTACAATATGTGTATGTGATTAACAATCTTCAGAAGGCTGAGGCAAGAGATTTGTTGAATAAAGTGAAAAAGAAAAATGAGTAGTCTCGTAAAAAATATCATCCGGTTTTCTATTTTTATTTTAGTGCAGGTATTTGTGCTGAATAACATTCCTCCGTTACATCACCTCGTCACACCTTACGTTTATTTTTTATTTATACTTTGGTTGCCATTTAAGATGGGTAGAAGGAATGTGATGATCTTAGCTTTTCTGCTAGGCTTTGCATTAGATTGCTTCACAAAAACATATGGATTACACGCTGCACCTTGCGTACTCATCGCTTATCTCAGGCCTTTTCTAATTAACCTTCTCATCTCGCAGGAAGGGGCTGAAAGTAATTATAATGAGCCCTCAATTAAAAGTATGGGTTTTGCTCCCTATTTTACCTATGTAAGCATTCTTACATTAGCACATCATCTATTCCTTTTTTTTCTTGAAGCGTTACAAACAGGCGGCTACCTCTACTTTATAATAAAAACTTTATTTTCGACTGCGGTCAGTTTGCTCTTAATCTTTTTAACAGAGTTATTATTCGTGCGAAAGCAAAGATTTAGAACTAATACAGTGTAGACGTATTATTTTTGCGGAAATTTCCGTTGTTACTTTCTCAACCTCGCCAAAAATCACTTTAGATCTGTGCCTGCTTTTCATCAGTCCCGCAAAAATTTAATTATGATCCTGTTTGTCGTAATGGGCGTCATAATTATTGCACAGCTTTTCAATCTTCAAATATTAAACACAAAATATTCCATACTTGCCGATGAACAAGGAAAGTTTAGAAAGGTCGTCTACCCGGACCGTGGAATTTTGTTTGACAGAAAACATCGTGCGATATTGAGGAATACGGTCATATACGACCTTATGGTTACTCCCGGTAAAATAAGAGGGATGAACCTTGATACTGCTGCATTGTGCCGCGTCTTAGATATGGATACCACCGAATTCAAAAAAAGAATTCTCACTGCTATCATTAAAAACAGGAGTTATCGTGTTTCAATATTTGATGCATCATTGCCTCTTGAAAAAATTGCGCGGTTGAATGAAAGCATGTACAAGTTTGTCCCGGCTTTTTATCTACAGGAAAGGCCTGTCCGCGATTATCCTTACGATGCCGCAGGCAATATACTCGGATATTTATCTGAAGTAGATTCTAATTTTTTGAAAAGACATGAAGGAGAAGGCTATCAAATGGGAGACTATGCCGGAAAGACCGGGCTTGAGAGAAGCTATGAACGGGTATTGATGGGGCAACGTGGAATTGAATTTTGGAAAAGAGATAATAAAAACAGGCTTACAGATAGACTCGAAAAAGGCAAATATGATACCGCAGCTATACCTGGTGAGAACATTCATATGGCGCTCGATATAAACCTGCAAATGTTGGGCGAGCATCTTATGGAAAATAAGATCGGAGCTATAGTTGCCATCGATCCTAAAACTGGTGGTGTCCTTTCAATGGTGAGTAGCCCCACTTATAAGCCTGATCTCTTAACAGGTTCAGAAAGAAAAAAACATTTCGCAGAATTGCTCCTCGATCCACGTCTTCCCATGATCAACAGAACGGTGAATGCATATTATTCTCCGGGCTCTACTTTTAAGACCTTGCAGGGCTTAATTGGATTACAGGAAGGAGTGATTACACCTTCCACAAGCTTTTTATGCACCGGTGCATTCTATGGCTGTGGCAAGCCTATGCGTTGCCTTGACCCCGGAGTGTTCAAGTTAAAGGAAGCAATTACTCATTCATGTAATACCTATTTTGCCAACGTGATGCAGCGGACAATAAACAATCCTATCTATGGCTCGGTGGATAGTGCGCTTCAAGTTTGGGATAATTATATGTATGCATTTGGACTTGGCCATAAGCTTGGAGTAGATATTCCATCAGAAAAGAGCGGGCTGATACCAACCCCGAAAACATATAATAGGATTTATGGAGAAAACCACTGGAACTTCTGCACGTTTCGTTCAGTAAGCATCGGCCAGGGAGAGGTGAATGTTACACCCATACAAGTGGCCAACGAGATGGCCTACCTGGCTAACAAAGGATGGTATATTACCCCTCATCTTGTGGACTCAATTGAAGGTGGTGACGAGTATGGAATGCTGGATTCTTTCCAAGTAAAACACAGGCCTTTGAACATTCCAGATACGGTGTTTGAAGCGGTACATGACGGCATGCAGGGTGTTATGGAAAGTGGGACCGGAGTTGCAGCGAAAGTGCCGGGCATAGTTGTTTGTGGCAAAACTGGCACTGTTGAAAATTATTACAAAGGCATAAAGCAAAAAGATCATGCCTTTTTCGCAGCTTTCGCGCCTAGAGAAAATCCACAAATAGCTATCGCTGTTATTTGCGAAAATGCCGGCTTTGGTTCTAATTCTGCAGCACCTATTGCCAGCCTTATGATCGAGCAGTATTTAAAAGATTCTATCCCGGAACCGGATCGCAAGGCAAAAATTGAAACCCTTGCTCAATTAAATCTTATGCCTGCGAGAATATATAAGGAGATACGGGAAAAAGATTCACTTATGCATGCCCGTGATACTTCTTATTTACTTGAGAAGGGTTACATCAAAAATGCGAAAGACACGATGGGAATAGAGGAAGAAGATGACACAGAGGGTCTGGAAAAACTAAGAAAAGCAAGACAAAGAGAAAAGCCCGCAGATACCATCCCTGCAGATAAAAACACGAGCGAGCTAAATCAAAATCCTGAAGCTGTGCTACCGGACAGACAAAGAAAAACAACTGCAGACACATTAAAATAATTTTACTAAAACCTGATGCGAAACGAGGCAGTAATAACTAAGGGAGTTGACTGGGTGTTAATATGGATGTATATTCTGTTTGTGTCTATTGGAGTGCTATGCATTTTCTCTGTTGAATATCACAACAACGAAGACATTTTTAAAAATATAATCGGGCTTAAAAAGAATTATTCAAGGCAACTTCTATTTATTGGGATATCCGTGGTCGTTGCGATTTTTATTTTGCTTACAGACAGTAAATTTTTTACTGCTACCGCTAATATCAGTTATGTCTTGGGGATAATATTAATGATGGCGACGTTCGTACTCGGGAAAAATATCAATGGTTCCAAATCATGGATTCCCCTGGGATTTTTTAACCTGCAACCGGTTGAAACCTGTAAAATATTTGCATCACTCGCCCTGGCAAAATATTTATCACGACAGGAGACGAATTTTGAGAAACCGAGGTCGCAACTTATTGCTGCCGCACTGGCGTTAACACCGGCAGCTTTCTCGATCTTACAAAATGAAACGGGTCTCGCATTGGTTTACTTTTCTTTTTTGATTCCAATGTATAGAGAAGGCTTGCCTCCAATATATCTTATCATCGGCTTTTCATTTGCCATATTAGTTGTCGCTACCATACTGGTCGAAAAAAATACACTTGCTATAATTCTTACCGCTATCGCAGTTATTTGTGTCTTTTTGATGCGGCGTGCGATCAAGCGGGATAAAGGATTATTTATAATCATAGCCGGGCTTTGGCTTTTATGTGTAGGCATACAGAGATTTGCCGTGCCATATATCTTTGAACATGTGCTGCAGCCATACCAGGTAGAAAGGATACTAAATACTTTTGGAGTCGATTATGTGCCAAACGACAATGCAGATGCTGCAAAGCTTGACGAGCAAAACGAGAAAGAGCTTGAAAACTTAAAAAAACTTAAGAAGGCCAAAGAAAATTATAATGTAAAGCAATCGAAAATAGCAATTGGTTCCGGTGGCCTTTTTGGCAAGGGCTTTTTAAAGGGGACACAGACGCAAGGGGATTTTGTCCCTGAACAACATACTGATTTCATTTTTACATCTGTTGGCGAAAACTTTGGTTTCTGGGGAAGCAGCCTCGTAATTATATTATACCTGTTGTTGCTTTTTAGAATCTTATTCATTGCAGAACGACAGCGAAGTACTTTTAGCAGAGTTTATGCATACAGTCTTGCCGGCATTTTCTTTTTTCATATCTCTATTAATATTTGTATGACGATTGGCCTTGCCCCTGTGATTGGTATTACGCTGCCTTTAATGAGTTATGGAGGTTCTTCTTTACTAACTTTTACTGTCTTGATTTTTATTTTGGTTAGGCTCGATGCCGACAGGCAAATGGTATTGAGATAATTTTTCCACAAGATATACATTGGATTGCTGTTCTTTCCCTGACACAAAAAATAAATCTTTTATGAAAATATTTCCTCTTAGCGAAGGCTCCTTTACAGTTGACGAATCAAAAAAATTTATTCCATTCCAGGTTGATACCGACGATCTTCGGCAACGATCGAGAGGAAGCTTGCTTGTAGAGATACAGCCCTTTGCAGTCATCACTTCCAAAGATATTTTGGTATTTGATACCGGGCTTGGCTTTGCGGATTCAAATGGCCAAATGCAGATTCATAAAAACCTCGCAGATCAGGACATAAGTTCTGGCGATGTAACGAAGGTTCTGCTTTCTCATTTACATAAAGATCATTCGGGAGGCATTTTAGCACCGGATAAGAATCAATTAAGTTTTGAAAATGCTGATTATTATATTAATGAAAATGAATGGAACTACACATTTGAAAAAGAATCTTCTTCATATATAACAGAAGACTATGCTTTTCTTAAAACAAGCGGCAGATTAAAATTCACCAATGGTGAGGGCAGTATCGACAATTATATACAATACCAGCTAACGGGAGCACATTGCCCATACCACCAGGTGTTTAAAATAGAAGACGATGGTGAAATAGTATTTTTTGGAGGCGATGTAGCACCGCAGTTACAACAAATGAAGAACAGGTTCAAAGCAAAATATGACTATGACGGTGCGAAAGCGATGGAATTCAGAATACAATGGTGGCTGCAGGGAGAGAAAGAAAAATGGACTTTTTTATTTTACCATGATATCAAATATCCAATCTATAAGTTCTGATGGATAAAAAAAAGGCCTGCCCTAAAAAGGGCCGGCCGTTGCTAACCTATGAAAAACACCTAAGCACAAAAGTAAGAAAAAATTGATTTCTCCAACTTTTACTTAATTTATTAATTAAAATCAACGGGAATATTTACCTAACGGACGGATCTATTTATTTAACGTCGCAAACTATTTAGTCTTTGGGTTTGGCGATCTTTGAGTCGACGAATAAGAACCTCGCGGAAATCCCGCTCTGCATTAAATAATTTATTTAAACGCTGAGGCCCTAATACTTTTTCAAAAGAAGGTTGATATTTTTTACGGATGGCTAATAATTGCTCATCAGATTTTATCACATCTCCCCTGTCCACATTTCGAACTTCCTTATCATACTGGTTATAGATAGGCCAGAATTTTTGAGCTTCATCAGCGCTAAGATTAAGCTTTTGAGTTATAAAAGCAATTTTCAAAGCCTGCACCTTTTCAGCCCTTGTATCAGTAAGATCCTGTGCATACAGGGTTGTAAAACCTGAAAAGAAAATAGTCAATATGAGTACAAATTTTTTCATCATTAATTTTTTAATTGGAGCCTGCAGTCTTTTCAATTTTATCCAGATACAAATTCAAAGTGTTTTCATCTTCCAAATAATCTTGCTGGGTAGGAAGCTCACTTACATCCGTATTTTTTAAGAGTAAATCATTATCTAAAACATTTCCGTTTTTTTCGAGATACTTAACGATATCGTCATCACTTAACTTGGCAATACCGGCATCAACTTCTTTCTCGGTCTTGAATTGGAATGACTCCTTTATATAACCCGGCATTTGAATAGAGGCAGCGATTACGCCATTAGAATCATTATGTCTATAAGAATTATTAAAAATTTGTAGTGAAGTGATCGCAATGGCACCTGTTACCACAGCCGCGGCTGCAATTTTTAACCACGACCTCCGGGGCTGCATAGTTATTACTTTAGCCGGCGCAGGTTTCAATGCTTCAATAACGTTCTCTGCAAGAGATTCAAAATAATTTCCCGGAATAGTGAATACATTTTTATTTCGCAGAGATTGAAGCAAAGGAAAAGCCGCTAACTCACCATCTGTTGTTTCAATCTTTTCTTTTTTTGTTTTTGACAATATATTTCCAGCTAAAGAATCAAAATAACCATCCGGAACATCAAAAACATTTTTATTCCGAAGCGGAAATAAAAGCTCAGAGATTGCCCCGGTCTCTTCAGCCTGAGTTTCGATAGTGGACTTTTTTATTCTGGCCAAAATCGATGGAGCCAATAATTCGAAGTAGCCTTTTGGCACAGTAAACACGTTTACATTTTTTAGCGAAGCAAATACACCAGGAATTTGCTCCTCGTTAACCGTTACATCTTCGGAATATTGTTGCTTAATTTTCGCCAAAATATTTGTGCTCAGGCTATCAAAATACCCATCAGGCACCTGTTGTACATTTTCCTTTGAAAAATCAATTTCATCAGCATTGTTTAATAAGGCATACGTATACAACCGGTCGGAAAGATTTTCGAAATAACCTTCAGGCACCCGGAATACATTTTTCTTTTCCAAACCTGCCAGTAAATTAGAAATTTCCTTAAGCTCATTCAATATGTCTACAGAATTATTCATTGCTCTTTATCAGACTGGCTGGTGCTGTGATAGTTTAATTATTTAATATAAATTCTTCAATTTTCTTTGCTGCATGATGGTAGCTTGCTTTCAACGCCCCTTCACTTGTATCAAGCACTCTGCTCATTTCCGCATAAGGCATTTCGTCATAGTATCTTAGATTAAATACAAGTCGCTGCTTTTCCGGCAAACTCTGTATTCCTAACTGCAGTTTCCACTCAAGTTTATTGGCATCAAAATTTGTATCACTTTTCAGCTGGTTACTCAACCCGTTTTCCACGTCGCTCAGCGATACTAAACTTCTTTTCTTTTGTTGAGCTATAAAGGTGAGACATTCATTAGTCGCTATCCTGTATAGCCAGGTATATAATTGGCTGTCTTCACGGAAATTTTCAAGCCCCTTCCAAACCTTAATAAACATATTTTGAAGCACATCGTTGGCATCTTCATGATTGATTACCATTCGCCTGACGTGCCAATACAGTTTCTCCTGGTATTTCTTTATAATGCTGGTAAACGCTTGCTCCTTAGTGCCCGGATCTTTGAAACTGAGTAAAAGCTCCTGGTCATCTGGCTGTTGAGTCATATATAATATTTATAACCCAACAAAAATAGAAAAACATCAATTAAGACGAGGTTGTTTATAAAAAGTTTAGTCTTCAGGGTTTAAAAGCGTGCGCCGTTAATGCAATACTTTAATAAGTTCACAGATATTCTTTAAATAGGGCCTGTTATAAATCTATAAATTATGACTTGCATCCCATTTTTTTAATCGAAATCCATTACTTTTGCCGCCCCAAAAGCGCATGTGGTGAAATTGGTAGACACGTCAGACTTAGGATCTGATGCCGCAAGGTGTGGGGGTTCGAGTCCCTCCATGCGCACACTCACCGAGTAAGTTTTTTCTGCAAAGAAAAGGTAACATCGTTACCGTATTTCTAATAATAAATAAAGCATTAATGGCAACAATTACAAAGGAAAGCATTGGGGACCTTCACGATAAATTGACAGTAAAAGTTTCTAAAGAAGATTATTATCCTGCATTTGAAAAGGCAATAAAAGATTATAGTAAGAAGGCAAATATTCCGGGATTTAGAAAAGGAATGGTGCCAGCTGGCATGGTAAAAAAGATGTATGGATCATCTATTTTTTATGATGAAGTCATAAAGTCCGTTGAAAAAGAACTGCAGGAGTATCTAACCAAAGAGAAGCCGCAAATATTTGCTCAGCCATTACCTATGGAGAGTGATCTTCGGAATCTTGACATGTCTAATCCTGTGGATTATGATTTTCCTTTTGAAATGGGTATAAAGCCGGAAATTTCGATTGATGCTCTCACTAATGCAAAGCCAGTACTATACAACGTGAAAGTAACTGATGAGATGATTAACGACGAAATCGAAAAGCTGGTGACAAAGCATGGCGATATGAAAGATGCCGAAGAAGTTAATGCGCCTGAAAATGTTTTAAACGTTTCGTTTGAAGAGTCAGATGCAAACGGAAATGTTGTAGCAGATGCAACGCCAAAGGAGAATTCCATCCTTGTAAAATATTTTTCTGAAGGCTTCCGCAAGGAAGTCTATGGAAAAAAGAAAGACGATTTTGTTGTATTACAACTGAAAAATGCTTTTCCTGAAAAAGAGAGAGAATGGATTATCTCAGACCTTGGATTAGATAAAAATGATCCCACTGCCCTCGAGAAATATTTCAAAATGACCATTACGAAGATTGGTTTAGTTGAAAGAAAAGAATTGAATGAGGATTTTTTCAAAGTGGTTTTTCCGGGTAAAGAAATAACAACTGAAGATGAATTTAAAAGTGGACTCAAAGAAGAGATGCAGCAACAGTGGGATGCAGCGAGTCATAGTCAACTGCATGACCAATTGTATCATACCTTATTAGAGACCCCTCTCAAATTTCCGAATGATTTTTTAAAACGCTGGATTGCAGTAGGCGGAGAGAAGAAGAAGTCCACAGAGGAAGTAGAAGCCGAATATCCAACTTTCGTTAACCAGCTTAAATGGACTTTGATCAGCGATAAGATTTTAAATGAAAATAAGCTTGAGGTCAGTGAGCAGGAACTCAGGGACAATATGAAGGTCGATATTATGCGCTATTTTGGCCAGATGAACCTGGGAGAAGATACACAATGGATCGATAGTTATATTGACCGTATGATGAAAGATGAAAAGCAGGTAGATGGCAGTTATCGGAAAATCATTACCGAAAAACTTTTTAAATGGCTGGAAACACAAGTAACACCAACTAAAAAAGAAGTAGCCCCCGAAGAGTTATTAGCAATGCAACATCATCATGATCATTGAGATTTGAAGCCTTATACCCGTTTGCTTTTGCCTGCTTAACTTGATGACTCTTAGAACATACGCCGTTCTTTGGTATCTAGTCCGCCCTTTTGTCTTATTTTTTTTGTTAGCATAATATTTGGAACTTCATCGCGGTAACATTGCAATTACAAAAACAATATTTATGAATTTCGGAAAAGAATTTGAAAAATATGCTGTTAAGCATAAGGGAATTAGTAGCAATACTCTACATGGTTATATCAATCATAACGTAACCAATCTAACTCCAAATATTATTGAAGAGAGACCCATGAATGTAGCTGTGATGGACGTTTACAGCCGTTTGATGATGGACCGTATTATATTTTTGGGTTACCCGGTAAATGATGAAGTTGCCAATATTATTACTGCACAATTGCTTTTTCTAGAAAGTACAGATCGCACACGTGACGTTCAGTTGTATATTAATTCCCCGGGCGGTGGTGTATATGCTGGGTTGGGTTTGTATGACACTATGCAGTTTGTTTCGCCTGACATTGCAACTATCTGTACAGGTATGGCGGCAAGTATGGCAGCGGTGCTCATGAGTGCCGGAGCCGCAGGTAAACGCAGCGCACTTAAGCATGCCCGTATTATGATGCATCAGCCAAGCGCCGGAGCTGCTGGGCAGGCTTCTGATGTTGAAATAACCGTGAACGAGGTAAGAAAAGTGAAGCATGAGTTATATGAAATACTGAGCAACCACACCGGTCAAACTATCGAAAAAGTAACCAAAGACAGCAATAGGGATTTTTGGATGACTGCAGATGAAGCGAAGGACTATGGCCTTATTGATGAGGTATTGGTTACTAATATAAAAAAGACAAAAAAATAAAGTTATTCAAATGAAACAAATGAATTTTTCTCAGAGATCTTTTACCCGACAAGAGGAAGAAGAACCCGAAAAGGCATTGCCGGAAAACCCCATGGAAAAAATGATGGGGGGGATGATGTTCGATAAAAAATTTATAGAACAGAGGAAGATTTTCCTGTGGGGTCCTGTAGATGATAAGAGCGCCAGGGATATTACAAATAGACTTTTGTTCCTTGAGGCAGAAGATCCCGGAAAAGAAATAACTTTTTATATCAACAGTCCAGGTGGAATTATAACTAGTGGAATGGTTATTTATGACACTATGAAAATGATCTCGTCGCCGGTAAGTACTGTGTGTATGGGTATGGCAGCCAGTATGGGAAGTATTTTGCTGAGTGGTGGCGAAAAAGGCAAGAGGTATATTTTTCCTCACGGAGAAGTAATGATACACCAACCAAGTGGTGGTGGGCAGGGTACAAGTGCAGACCTCGAAATAATTGCGGTACAAATTTTAAAAGCAAAACAGTTAGGAGCGAAATTACTCGCCGATAACTGCGGCCAAACATACGATAAGGTGATGGAAGATTTCGACCGCGACTATTGGATGGATGCAAAAGAAAGCAAGAAGTATGGTATTGTAGATTCTATTCTTGAAAAATTTTAATGCAACATTTAGACTTTTTTACGTGTCATTAATACAATATCTGCAGTATTACGGTGTTTTTCATTGAAAAAGTTGTAATTTTTAAAACATTATTTAGCAAGATTCAGTAACTGATTATTAAGCATGGCTAAACAACAAACTTTGCATTGCTCCTTCTGCGGCCGGAATCGTGATGAGGTAAAAATTCTGATCGCGGGACAGGAGGGTCACATTTGTGAAAACTGTGTGGAACATGCACAGGAAATAATTACACAGGAAATTTTTCCTACTCCTGAAAAGAACGCCCACACGTCTAACTACAAGCTTTCAGTAAAAAAACCTGTCGAGTTAAAAAAATTCCTTGATGAATATGTAATTGGACAGGATGATGCAAAAAAAGTTTTGGCCGTAGCCGTTTACAATCATTACAAAAGGCTCAACCAGAAAGTAGATAGTGAGGTAGAAATTGAGAAGAGCAATATCATAATGGTGGGAGAAACAGGCACTGGTAAGACTTTATTAGCTAAAACGATTGCTCGCATCCTCAATGTACCATTTGCTATTGTAGATGCCACGGTATTTACTGAGGCAGGTTATGTAGGAGAAGACGTTGAAAGTATTTTGAGCCGTCTTTTGCAGGTATGTAATTTCGATGTGAATGCGGCGCAGAAAGGAATTGTTTATATAGATGAAATAGATAAGATTGCCCGCAAAAGCGATAATCCTAGTATCACCCGTGACGTAAGTGGCGAGGGAGTTCAGCAGGGGCTACTCAAGTTATTGGAAGGTACAGAAGTATTAGTGCCACCACAAGGTGGACGTAAGCATCCTGAGCAGAAACTCATTAAACTAAATACTACAAATATTCTTTTTATCTGCGGAGGCGCATTCGATGGTGTTGATCGCCTGATTGCCCGCAGAATAAATACCAATGCAATTGGTTTTACTGTAAATAAAGACTTGCAGGAATTTCAAAGAAAAAATTTATTGCAATTTGTAAATGCGCAGGATCTTAAATCCTTCGGACTAATACCCGAGTTATTAGGAAGATTACCTGTAATCACTTACCTCAATCCTCTTGATAAGGTAACGCTCCGCAGCATTTTGACCGAACCAAAAAACTCCCTCATTAAACAGTATAAAAAATTGTTTGAACTTGAAGGGATTGATCTTGTAATCGAAGACGATGTCTATGACTTTATGGTAGATAAAGCCCTCGAATACAAATTAGGAGCAAGGGGTCTTCGCAGTATCTCTGAAAGTATTCTTACCGATGCGATGTATGATTTACCATCGCAAAAAGTTAAATCTTTTATAGTAACACTGGATTATGCAGAACGCAAGTTCAAATTCAGCAAGCTTAGTTTGCTTAAAGTTGCGTAATATCATTTTAATCCATTTTCCAATCTCAGAATATTAGGATAACCCAAGTGCGTTTTTTTATCGACGACAGTCGAATAAAAAACTTTCATTTTATTTTTTTCATTTTACTTTTACCGCCCACGTGTAATAAACATTTTTAGATGGTTGATGTAATTCTGGGTCTTCAGTGGGGCGACGAAGGGAAAGGAAAAATTGTAGACTATTTTACTCCTGGGTACGATGTTATCGCACGATTTCAGGGAGGAGCCAATGCAGGCCATACCTTGTATATTGATGGAAAGAAAGTTGTACTTCATCAAATTCCTTCCGGCATATTTCACGAGAATAAAATTAACCTCATAGGAAATGGAGTAGTACTCGATCCGGTTACACTTCGCAATGAATGCCAGTCCGTGGAAGCCATGGGCATTGACTATCGCAAACGGCTATTTATCAGCGAACGCACGCATCTTATATTACCTACTCATCGTGCGCTGGATAAAGCTAGTGAAGCAGCAAAGGGATTGGATAAAATCGGCTCCACATTAAAAGGCATTACCCCGGCATATATGGATAAAACGGGCCGCAACGGTTTGCGGGTGGGAGATTTATTAAATAAGAATTTCATTTCACAATACATTAAACTCCGCCTGAAGCATCAAAAGTTATTGGATAATTTTTCATTCTCCGAAGACATTTCGGGCTGGGAAGAAGAATTTTTCGATGCGCTTGAATTTATCAAAACACTCACTATAGTCAATGGTGAATATTTTATAAATGATGCTATTCAGAACGGAAAGAAAGTTCTCGCAGAAGGTGCCCAGGGAAGTATGCTCGACATTGATTTTGGAACATTTCCATTTGTTACATCGTCAAGCACGATGTCGGCAGGTGTGAGTAGTGGCTTGGGTATCGCTCCACAAAAAATAAAGGAAGTATTTGGAATTACAAAGGCTTATTGCACCCGCGTAGGTGCAGGACCGTTTCCTACTGAACTTGAAAATGAAAAAGGTGAGCTTTTGCGAAAATTAGGTAATGAATTTGGAAGCACTACCGGCCGGCCGCGACGCTGCGGTTGGATTGATCTTGTTGCCTTGCACTTTGCCTGCATGATAAATGGTGTTACACAATTGGTAATGACAAAGGCTGATGTGCTCGACACACTTGAAGAGCTAGAAGTGTGTAATAGTTATAACATAAATGGAACAGACACCAGGCAAATTCCATTTCAGATGCAGGGCATGACAATAAATCCTATTTATAAAAAATTTAGCGGCTGGAATACAGACATTACAGGTATAAAAAAAATTGCTGCTCTTCCTTCAAAAATGAAAACGTATATTCAATATATTGATGACACACTTGGTGTTCCAGTCAATTATATTTCCAATGGCCCCGGAAGTGATCAAATCATTGTGGCATCATGATTGTGGCTTTTCAAAAGTTATAAAACCAAAATTTTATTTTTAAAAAACTTTTTATAATATTTGGCTATTGAAAAATCTAATTGAAAATTTAAATTTAATAATCCTCAAGAATTATGAAAGCAAAATCTGATAAGGAGAAAAATTTTCCAAAAAAATCACAATCGGAAAATGAGGGCAAGCCATCTCCTAAAAAAGCCTCCTCTGCAAGCGATGACGAGGATGACGATGATGATATTGATATAGAAGAAACGACCGCTAAAAAACCTAAGGCTGCTGCTTCAAAAAAAGCAAAGAAAACGGATGACGACGAGGACGGTGATGATATTGATGAAGTTGAGGATGACTGGGAAAAAACAGATGATGATGATTATGATCCCGATTTTGAAGAGTTTGACGTTCCTAAATCAAAGATAAAGAAGCCAGGGGCAAAGAAAGGTAAAGGTGACGACGACTTTGATCTTGACGATGATTTCAAGGATCTTGATCTTTTTAATGATACAGGCGACGATGACGATGATGATGATTTTTAACTAATAATAACAGCTATCTTCATCGTTGTTATTTATTCATTTGAAGAGAAAATTTACATCTTATTTAATAGAAAATTTTTTAACGACTAAAGCACAGGTGCTAAACTTCAGCAAAAGATTTAGCACCTTTTGCTTTTTAGACAATCACGGGTATGAGTTTAAAAAATCTTATGAATGTATTGTAGGCGCGGGATCTATTAAACAATTTGTAGTTCATGAACATCAAACGGACTTTGACAGCCTTGATAAATTTATAGATAGGAATAAAAACAATTGGATTTTTGGCCATATATCATACGATTTAAAAAATGATATTGAAGACCTAAAGTCAGCCAACTCTGATGGAATTCAGTTTCCCAAAGTTATATTTTTTGTTCCCGAGATCGTTTTTATCATTTCCTCCTCACATTTGGAATTAGGCATCTTCGACCCTGTTAACCCGGATGATATTTTTTATGATTCAATCAAGAATTACAAACCTGGAAATGATAAAAAACAAAAAATACCGGTTTTAAAAAACCGGTTTAGTAAAAAGAAATATGTAGACATCATCAGAAAACTACAGGGGCATATTTTAAAGGGAGATTGTTACGAACTTAATTTCTGCCAGGAATTTTTCGCAACTGGTGCATTGATCAACCCTGTAAAGGTTTATGAAAAATTAACGAGGACATCACCAAATCCGTTTTCAGCTTTTTATAAATTCGGCGGCAAATACCTGATGTGTGCAAGCCCTGAAAGATTTATTAAAAAGACAGGTAATAGAATAATCTCTCAACCTATAAAGGGGACTGCCAAAAGAATTTATGATAATGCTCAAGCCGACACTCTTCAAAAAGAATCGCTGCTGCGAAGTACAAAGGAAAGATCAGAAAATATCATTATTGTTGATCTTGTAAGGAATGATCTCGCTAAGATTTGTAAAGAGGCATCCGTGCATGTCGAGGAATTTTTGGGCGTTTATTCTTTTCCGCAAGTCCATCAGATGATTTCAACTGTCGGTGGTATTTTGAAAGAAAAAATTCAATTCTCTGAAATTTTGAAAGCAACTTTTCCCATGGGATCAATGACAGGAGCTCCTAAAAAAAAGGCTATGGAGTTAATAGAAAAATATGAAGTGACTAAACGAGACCTTTTTTCAGGAAGTGTTGGTTATATTAATCCAAATGGAGATTTTGATTTTAATGTCGTAATTCGAAGTCTTCAATGGAACAGTTCTACAAACTATCTGTCCATAATGGCAGGCTCTGCTATTACATTTAACAGTATCCCCGAACAAGAATATGAAGAATGCCTCGTCAAAATACAAGCAATGAAAGACGCATTGCAGTAAATTATTTTTTCTTCTTTGATTGTTGCTTTATTGTTTTCGGATCTTCCTCCTGTATCGTTGAATTATCGCCTACATCACCTAATAATTGCTGTACACATTCATTAAGAATAGGATATTTGTTTGCTATAAACATATCCATTTTATCAGATGGCAAGCGCATCTCATATGATGCACCATTAGCCAATATATTATCGAAACCTGGATTGTAGTAATTAAAATCTTCTATCGGAATATTCACATTCTTTGCAATTATTGCTGCTTTATATCTGCCTGATACTTTTAACGCAGACGATGCAGAATCTTCATCTGCGTTAAGGAGTGGGGAAGTGCTGACCTCCTTTAAATTGTTGTAATTAAATTTTGATCCTGAAAGAACATTACCACTATTTGCAGTCTCCATTATATAATGTGTGGCAATAAATTTTTTTACATGATTTCGTGACTCCTCCGGTAAATAGTATTGCAAATCCCAGAAATTTCGGCTTCCACTTTTTTTAATAGCGCTATACACCCGCCCCGGACCGCCATTGTAAGCTGCTATAACAAGCAACCAGTCTTTTAAAGACTTATACAAACTCAAGAGATAACGGGCCGCTGCATTAGTGCTTTTGTAATAATCTGTCCGATCATCTACATATTGACTTACCTGTAAACCATAGTCCTTGGCTGTATAACTCATAAACTGCCAGGGCCCTCTTGCGCCCGCTACTGAAAGGGCATTAGATTTAAGGTCACTCTCAATTACTGCCAGGTATTTTAGCTCCTTAGGCAAACCGTATTGAGAAAGTATACCGTCGATATAATTGAAATAAGTCATCCCGGTAAGTTTCAGCTTCTGAAGGTATTTTCCGTGAGCCTTGAGATAGTCCTGCATATAATTTTCTGCATAAGGATTTACCTGAACCGAATAGGGTATCGAGGGATTATAAGAGTAGTTCTTAAATAAATTTTTGAATCCATATTTAGTGACCTGACTTACGTACTGTACTTCTTCTTTTACGGGTGGCGTAGGTGACTTTATTACCTCGTCAATTTTTTTATCTTCTACTTGTTCATCAATTATAGTTGTGTCCGTTTCTGTTTTGTTATTTTGAGAAAAAGAAAAACTATTTCTCAAAAAGCAGACCTGCAAAAAAGATAATGTAAGTAGTATTTGGAAGAATATTTTCATGGGGAATACTGTTTGTAGTCGCCTGAAAGCATTAAGGAGAGGCCAAGTAAAGTTACCTCATCGCATTTATTCGTCAAGACCTGCACGCCGAAAGGCATTCCATTAGAGTGTTTAAAAAGGGGAAGTGAGATGGCCGGGATTCCAGTAAGGTTAGCATAAACTGTATAAATATCCGCGAGGTAAACGGCTATTGGATCTTTATCCATTTTACCAGCTTCAAAAGCTGTCTCCGGCACCGTAGGCATTAAAATCGCATCATATTGCTCAAAGATCTTGTTTGTTTTTTCAACTAACAGTTGTCTTACCTGCTGAGCTTTTGTAAAATAGGCATCGAAATATCCTTCGCTCAATACAAATGTGCCAAGCATGATTCGTCGTTTCACCTCTTTACCAAAACCTTTACTTCTTGTTTTTTTATAGAATTGTGTAAGGTCATTATTGGCACCGTTATCTCTATAGCCATACCTCACACCATCATAACGGGAAAGATTACTTGATGCTTCTGCTGTGGTCAACACATAGTAAGCAGGCACGATAAAATCGATAAGATCAAAGTCTACTTCTTTAACTATATGTCCATTACTCCGAAGACTATCAGATAAATTGTAAATGCCGTTTCTAATTTCTATATCCAGACTTGAATGTTCGAGTGCATTCTTAAGCAATGCCAGTTTATAGGATTTCTTCTCCGATTGTATCCGGAAGGATTGAGACTGTCGCTGAGAAACTGTACTATCATATTGGTCGACGCCATTAATTACCTCAAGTACTTTAGCAGCATCTTCCACATTGTTGGAAAATATTCCAATTTGATCAAATGATGAGGCATATGCGATTAAGCCATACCTTGATATGGTACCATAGGTTGGCTTAAGTCCGGTAACTCCACAGAAGTCTGCCGGCTGCCTTACCGATCCACCGGTGTCGCTTCCAAGACTGACCATACATAACCCTGCTTGAACTGCAACCGCCGATCCACCGGATGAGCCTCCGGGAACTTTATTTTCGTCAAGTGCGTTTAATACCCTTCCATAAACTGAATTTTCATTGGTGCTTCCCATTGCAAATTCATCGCAATTACAATTACCAATAATAATCGCGTCTTCCTCCAGTAGTCGTTCTACCGCTGTTGAATTATATATAGATACAAAGTCTTTCAGGATAGCGGAAGAGGCTGTTATCTTATGATCCCGGTAGCAAATAACATCTTTAAGAGCGACTACTACACCATAAAGCTTTCCGCATTG
The DNA here is from genome assembly GCA_040007325.1 of Ginsengibacter sp. GTDB lineage: Bacteria > Bacteroidota > Bacteroidia > Chitinophagales > Chitinophagaceae > Ginsengibacter. The sequence continues at coordinate 43,190 of JBDTVF010000003.1, forward strand.
CTCTCCATTTTTTCTTTTTAGGTCGAGTTGCTTTGCCCGTTGCTGGCTTTCTATTTCAAATACTTCGACATATGCATTCAGATGTTTTGACGCATTGATTCGTTCCAGGTAGTATTCTACCACATCGGAACAGGAAATCAAATTACGGTTTAACTGATCTAAATAGCTGTCAATATTTACGAAAGAAAACAAAATGGCATTATTTAAAAATGGCTCAGGTTTGAGTTTTCTACATTCTAGAAAGCTCAAACCTCAGCCATTCATAATTACAAAAAAAATTGTCTATTTCTGGAGTTCGGTTTCCGATACTGATTCACGGGGCGGAGTAGTCCTGGTATCCTTTTCCTTCATACCCGCATCAATTTCATTCTTCACATGCTCTTTCGCGTCATTGAATTCTCTTACACCTTTACCAATACCTCTCATTAGATCAGGTATTTTTTTACCTCCAAAAAATAAAAGAACCACCAAAAGAATTAGTATCCATTCACTGCCGCCAGGCATAGACAGAAGCAAGCCGGGATTTAAAAAATTTACTGTCATTTTATTTTAGAATTAGTTTTCAAAGATACTTAATAATAAAATAAAGATTTCCTTATTGACAAAATTGAGAAGATTTTAATACTATTTAATGTATCGTCCACACTTTGCTCTACCATTGGCAGCTTCATAAGGAGAAATTCCTCTTGCACAAGAGGCAAATAATAACGATAAAATGACAATAATTACACCTGTCTTTTTCATAAAATATAAAAATGGTTAGGTATAATTATCTCATAGCTATGTGTTGGTGAGAACACAATTATAGAAAATAAAAATCCGGAAAGCAACGCATTTCCGGATTTACATTAAAATCGAGTATTAGTACTTTATTTTATTCTTTTTTCCTGTATCCTGGCGCTCTTACCACTTCTATCACGCAGGTAGTACAGCTTTGAACGACGCACTTTACCAACTTTGTGCAGCTTAATGCTTTCTATGTGTGGTGAGAATGTTGGAAATAAACGCTCAACCCCAACGCCATTACTTATTTTTCGTACTGTGAAAGTTGCTGTTCCGCCTTGTCCCTGCCTCTTAATTACGTCACCCTTAAAGCTTTGGATACGTTCTTTGTTTCCCTCAAGTATCCTGTAATTCACAGTAATATTATCTCCCGCCTTAAATTGGGGAATTTCCTTTTTTTGTGTAAGCTGTTCGTGAACAAAAGCTACTGCATTCATGCTTTTTATTTTAGGTGTGCGAAGGTAAGTGAAATTTTTAAATAACAGAACTGGATTTATCAAAAGAATTCGGCATAAATGATCGTAAGCTCGCATCATCTCGCAACATTCACCGCCCTTTTTTCACGAATCACCGTAACTTTTATCTGGCCCGGATAAGTCATTTCAGTTTGAATTTTCTGGGCTATCTCAAAGCTAAGTTTATCACTGTCATTATCACTTACTTTTTCTGCTTCTACAATTACCCTAAGCTCTCGTCCGGCCTGTATGGCGTAGGCTTTTTCCACACCTTGGTAAGCAAGTGCCAGGTTCTCAAGATCTTTAATACGTTGTAGATATTGCTGCATTATTTCGCGGCGGGCTCCTGGCCGGGCACCACTCATGGAATCGCACGCTTGCACAATCGGCGAGATTACATATTGCATCTCTACCTCGTCGTGGTGGGCGCCAATCGCATTACATACCGCCGGATTTTCTCCATATTTTTCAGCCAGCTTCATACCAAGTAACGCATGGCTCAGTTCGGTCTCATCATCAGGCACTTTGCCGATATCGTGCAATAGCCCGGCCCGCTTTGCTAACTTCGAATTCATTCCCAATTCAGCCGCCATAATGCCACACAAATTGGCGACTTCTCTACTGTGCATCAGCAGATTTTGACCATAAGATGATCTGAATCTCATTTTACCCACGATTCTCACAAGTTCTTTATGGAGTCCATGAATTCCAAGCTCAATTACAGTGCGCTCTCCTATTTCGATAATCTGTTCTTCAAGTTGCTTACGCGTTTTTTCCACGATCTCCTCAATTCTTGCCGGGTGAATACGCCCATCGGTTACCAACCGCTGTAACGAAAGGCGGGCAATTTCGCGGCGCAAAGGGTCAAATGACGACAGGATAATTGCTTCCGGTGTATCGTCTACAATAAGATCAACGCCTGTAGCTGCCTCAATAGCACGAATGTTTCGTCCTTCGCGGCCAATTATGGATCCCTTGATTTCGTCACTTTCTAAATTGAAAACGGTGATAGCATTTTCAATCGCCTGCTCCGAAGCCGTTCGCTGTATAGTTTGAATAATGATCTTACGGGCTTCCTTATTCGCTCTTAATTTAGCATCATCTACTATTTCCTGTTGTATTATTAACGCACGTGAATTTGCTTCCTGTCTTAAAGACTCGACGAGCTGTGACGTTGCTTCTTCTGCGGACAGCCCTGACACTTTTTCAAGTCGCCGGATATGCTCTTCCTGGTGTTTTTCAAGTTCAGTACGTTTTATATTTACAACTTCTATCTGCCTGGTGAGATTCTCTTTGATAGTTTCATTATCCTTGATCAGTCGTTGTACGTTTTGATCTTTTTGATTTGCCGATTGCTCTTTCTGCTTAATACGATTTTCAATGTCATTGATCTTTTGATTTCGCTGAAAGACCTCTTTATCATGCTCAGATTTTAATTGAACGAAATGCTCTTTAGCTTCTAATTGCTTTTCCTTTTTTAAAGATTCTGCCTGAAGATGTGCATCAGATGTAATTTTTTGAGCTTCTTTTTCGGCGGTTTCAACTTGTAATTTTGTGTTTTTGGCAAATAAGATTTTACCCAGGATGATGCCTGCTATTAAGGCCACGACACCAACTATTATTGGGAGTAATTGTTCCATTTTCTTTTAATAATTTAATTCGGTTCATAATCTGTAATCCTCTGAAAGTATATATGGATCTCTTTAAGAGAGTGTAATAGACGAAGATAGATAAATTGTGTGGAAACTTATGGACAGCAATGCCTATTCATTTCATACAGCTTGCTGTAAGACAAATTATTGGCTTCGCCTATATCAACTGTAGAAAATTTAAGCAGATATTACAACAGCGCTTCATCCAACTGGCTTTCAATTTTTGTCAGTACATCTTGTAAATTCCTGGACTGAATTCCTGGGCCGCTGCCATCTTTGGGTTGGGTGGCGTACCATATTAATACCATAGAAATATAGTCTTGCATATCCTTGCCTGCATACTGCGTTCTGAATTCTAAAATCTTCTCGTTAATAATCTTCAAAGTGCCTCTTACAGTCTCTTCATCTTCCGGAGCTACCTTAATACGATAAGTTCTATCCCCGATTAATATATTGAGAGGAATTAATGCGTTTTCCATATTATTTATTTAGCATTGTCATACATTTTTCGAGATACTTTATGTACTGGTTAATCTCCTTTTCAAAATTCCGCTTTTCCTCGTTGCTCATATTACCTGCAGAAGCTTTCAATATTGAAGTTTGCATTTCCAGCAAATTAAGCCTGTCATTTTGCGCTTTTTCTTTATTCCTGTATTCGTTCAATTCGTTGGACATCATCGAATTTTCCTTCTGCAAAGCGGCATATTTTTTTACCAGCTGCTGCAATTTTTTATTGATGTCGCTTATTTGATCTTCTACGTTTTTCATTGTTTCAGGCATTTCGAATTTCGGCATTATTATGCTTTTCGAGAGCAGTAGATATTTTTTTCATCATGGAATCTACTTCCGTATCTGTAAGCGTTTTTTCTTTATCCAAAAAAGTGAAGGTAATTGCCAAAGATTTTTTGCCTATTCCCAATTTATCACTTTCAAAAACGTCAAATAACTTTACTTCAGAAAGCTTAGGCAATTGCAAAGTCATCACGGATTGTTGAATAGAACTAAAAGACACAACTTTATCTACAATAATTGAAAGATCGCGATTCACTGCCGGGAATCGTGGGATTTCGATAAACGAGATATCTTTGTTTTGCGCCAACTCCATTATATTTTGCCAATCGACTTCGAGGTAGTATACAGGTTGCTTTATTGAAAACTTTTCTATTTCGCCCGGCAAAATATTTCCTCCTTCAGCAATAATGACGTCATCTACCTTGACTTTAAAATTTTCATTCAACCAATTATTATCGCCTGTAGAAAATTCGATATTCGGGATGCCAGCTAGTTTCAATAGCCCCTGGCAAATACCTTTTACAAAATAGGCGTCAATCGAATAACTTTTTTCTCCCCACGAAAGTGGCCTTTTATCACCAGTAAAATACAGAGCAAGGTTCTCGTGCTCTTCATAATTACCCAACGCTGATGTGTAATAAGTCTTCCCAAATTCAAAAAACAAGAGATCACTATTCCGGCGATTCAAGTTGTAGGCAATACTTTCGAGGCCTGTCGGTATCATACTTGGGCGCATTACATCCAAATCTTCGCTTAGGCTGTTTATTATTTTTACCGTAGTTACCAAAGTACTTGCGTCAAAATATTTACTGTTAGTTATCGAGTTCGTAAAAATTTCGGAAAAACCATTTCCTGTAAGCCAACCCGCAATTCGATCACGCATAGATGCCCTGAATAAACCAGTTTCAATTGCAGGTGAGATTCGGATGGTTGAAGGTATTTCGATATTATCCAGTCCGTCTATGCGCATAATCTCTTCGATAACGTCCGCGGGTAGTGTAACATCAGGATTACTAAAAGGTACCCCTACAGTAATATCATCTATACCTTCTTTCACTATTGAAAAATTAAGGCTTTTCAAAATCCCTTTTACCGTATCCTGATGATAATGTTTGCCACTTAATCTTTTTAAATAATGATTTTCAAGGATAACCTGTGTTTGCTCCCTGGGTGAAGGATATACATCTATAATGTCAGAGGAAAAATTACCACCTGCAATTTCCTTCATGAGCAATACAGCCCTCTTTAATGCTTTAACCGTGCTATCTATATCCACTCCTTTCTCAAAACGTATCGCTGCTTCAGTTCGAAGATTGTGCCGAAAAGAAGTTTTCCTAATGGAAGACGGGTCAAACCATGCACTTTCCAAAAAGACATTTTGGGTAGTGTTAGTCACGCCACTATCGATGCCTCCAAATACGCCTCCAAAACACATAGGCCTTTCTTCCCCGTCGCATATCATCAGATCTTGATCATCTAATTTCCGTTGCTTATTATCGAGTGTCGTGAATGGCGTGCCTGAAGGCAAATTTTTTACGATTATCTTTTTGCCCGCTATCTTATCCGCGTCAAATACATGCAGCGGCTGGCCTGTCTCGTGCAAAATAAAATTGGTTATATCTACAACGTTATTCACCGGCCTTAAGCCAATACTTTTTAATTTATTTTGTAGCCATGCAGGAGAATTTTCTACTTTAATACCGGATATGCTTACCCCGGAATATCGCCTGCAAGCCTCGGGATTTTCAATACCTACTTCAATGGGTAATCTATTGTTATCTTTTTTAAAATTGTCCTTAAAGGGTAAGACAACACTTACTTGTTTTTTATGGTGATGTGATATATAGGCGCATACATCTTTGGCAACGCCCAAATGACTCATGGCATCAGTCCGGTTGGGAGTAAGGCCGATCTCAAGAATCCAATCCGAATAGAGATTGTAGTATTCTGATAATAGGGTACCGGGAATAGCATTTTCGGGAAGTACTATAATTCCAGCGTGACTTTCGCCAACACCAATTTCATCTTCGGCACATATCATTCCGTAGCTTTCCACACCTCTGATCTTTGCCTGCTTGAGCGTAAGCGGGTCGCCCTTGGTCGGATAAATGGTAATACCAACAGGCGCTAAGACTACCTTTTGGCCTGCTGCAATATTTGCCGCGCCACAAACGATCTGAAGCGTGTCTCCAAGGCCGTTATTAACACTGGCTACTTTCAATTTATCTGCGTCGGGGTGTTTTTCGCAGGAAATCACTTCGGTTATAATTAATCCATCCAGGTTATTTTTGATTTCCTCAAATTTTTCAAGGCTCTCAAGCTCAAGGCCCACAGACGTAAGAATCGCTCCCAATTTTTTTGGATTATCAACTATACTGGGCTGTAAGGCTTCTTCTGGAAGGTAATCTTTCAGCCAGTTGTAACTTATTTTCATAACATTTTAATTGTCTTCCTCTTTCCCGTAAAGGTCAAAAATAAGAAAGAAGCGTCTTTAAAAATGATTGACAATGCCAAACTTGTTTACCATGGCGATTTCCAGACTAACGGTGCATTTTTTATGGTGTCGCCAGGAGCAAAATCGGCTTTTTTCTTAACTATTTTTTATTTGAAAAGCCAATAAAAACGACATTTCTTTTCTGCACAGTTCGGTGTTAATTATTTTACAAGAATGGCTAAAAAATATTTTAAATTGTGGGAAAGCGTGTGATAATTGTTGATAAGCCGCGAAATTGCGGTGACGTGAATGTGAATTGAGTCGGTATAAATATATGACCTTAACAATTTCTTTAAATAGAAAATACTCCTTTACCTTAGTCGCCCTATAGAAAAATCACTATACCAAAACTCAATTATTATATTCTCATTTAGAAAAGCGTTTACGATAACAAAATGGATCTTACTAACCTTAATATTGATAGAAAAGTGAGGCGTAAAAGCGGTTCGCTTGAACTTGGAACAATGATGTTTGGCAAAGTGCCCCCGCAGGCAAAAGACCTGGAGGAGGCGGTGCTTGGAGCCATCATGTTGGAAAAAAATGCGTTTGACGTCGCAATAGAGATACTCAAACCCGAATGTTTTTATGTAGAAGCACATCAACGGATTTTCCGGGCAATGCAGGCGCTTCAACAAAAGAATTCCCCGATTGATATGCTTACGGTGGTGGAAGAATTGAAATTTCGGCAGGAAATTGACCTTATCGGAGGGCCATTCTATATTACGAAACTGACAAACGCTGTTGTTTCATCTGCCAATATTGAAACACATGCAAGAATTGTTTTGCAGAAATTTATTCAAAGAGAATTGATTAGGATAAGCGGAGAAATCATTGGTGATGCCTACGAAGACAGCACTGACGTATTTGATCTTTTAG
>JBDTVF010000004.1:0-42525 GCA_040007325.1 Ginsengibacter sp.
GCTATTTGTAAAGCATTTTAATATGGATCAATAACGTCCATCCTTACGGATAATTCCACATTGCAGGAACTATCGTTTATCGGCCATTGTATAAAAACCGGATGATTACAGGATAATTAATGAAACAAGAATAAATTATTAAAACATTTCTCTTTCACGACAGTATAGTATTATTTATATGATAGCCGTCCAGCAGCAAGCATACCAAAATTTAATTACAGCATCAGCAACGGCATAGATTTCGCATTTTGATTCCGGACTTGTTCACTTAGGGTTTTATAAAAAAAGAGCCGCAACGTGAATGTTGCGGCTCTTTTAAGCGGATTTAATATTTTACTTTTTGTGTTTTTTCTTTGATTGAGCTTCTAAAGCTTTTCTTTCTATTTCTTGTTGTTCCGCCTGGTATGCGCTATTCAATGAATCTTTTCTGGCTTGTCCCTGCGTTTGCATTTCAGCAGCCATTTTCTGTTTTTCCTGTTGCTTCATTTGCTCAGCCTCTGCATTTTTTTGATCTATCATCGCATATTCTTCCTGCATTTTTGTAGTTACCGCATTATTAAGAACCATTGCAAATTTATTACGGGTGATAGCTGTCGCATAAGGATTCATACCTGTCATATCGTAACCGAAAACCTGGTTTAAAACGTTATACACCTCTTTTTCACTAATGGTAGCACCTGGATTTAATTTCTTTGAATTTTCAGGAAACGGTGCAGTAACACCTTTCTCTAAAAGCGCTTGCACTGCAGGATAATATACACTGCCCTCTTCCAAATCAGAATAATCACTAACGGCCATGCCGCTATTCATATTACCTGTATTTGCATTAGGATTATTACTAATTGAATTATCCGTCGCCATTGTTGTCATGGTATTATTAGTATTAGCTGCGTTCATCATACTATCAATACCGTTTTGCACTGCAAGATTTTTTACGGCATCAAGAGCAGAATTAACAGCTACGAGAAAATCGCCGCGACGTAAAGGTTCATTACCTCTAAAAGTGTTGTCATCATAACTTACTGTAACATGATTATCAACAAGGCTTTTAACGCTGTTGTACGAACGATTACTATCCGCAACATCAGTTATATCCGTGATAGCGGAAGGGCTTCCAAAATTTTGTTCTACAAACTTTGGTTCGGCCTTGGTTTTTATTTTAGTCTTCGACTGTTTTACTTTAGTCCTTGTTTGCGCCTCAACATTTACCATCATAAATGAAAATAGCAGGAGCGTTGAGAATACCTTTAAATAGTGTTTCATTTTTAAAAATTTAGTGTTTGTTAGATGAATTACAAATTGGATTTTTCCTGTTATATGCTCTATTAACCAAATTCAATGCCTGAATTTTTAAAAATGAAAAAAAACCTGCAAACCGAGGCTTGATATTCTTTCTTAAAATTGTAAATTTGAATAATTTTTGGCTATGGAAACAATCAAACCTTATACTGAAGAAGCTGTTGAAACTGATTTATTACTTGAAGAAAATAATGGTTGCCAGCTAATTGTGTGGAACGATGACTTCACTACATTTGAATGGGTTATAACTACGCTAGTTGAAGTCTGCAACCACACGCAGGAGCAGGCTGAACAATGTGCAATGATCATACATACCCGCGGCAAGTATGCTGTTAAAGAAGGATCATACGAATTTTTAAAACCGATGTGCGATAATATAACCGAGCGCGGCATTGGTGCCACCGTAGAGCAGCTTTCTGAAAACTGATTGAGAATATTTTTTATTTTTAAATTGCTATTTTCTCAACGGCCCCTTTTTCCAAATTATTTTATAACAAAATTTTAATGCCCTTTTTCATCACAGGCAGTGATAGTATTTTTCCTTCTGTTGAGCTCGCACACAAGGACGGGCTATTGGCTATAGGTGGCGACTTATCTTATGACCGGTTAACCGATGCATATAAAAAGGGAATCTTTCCGTGGAATAATGCTGACGAACCTATTTGCTGGTATTGCCCCGACCCAAGGTTTGTCTTATATCCTGCAGATCTTAAAGTTAGCCGCAGTATGCAAACCGTACTGAATAAAAAGAAATTTACTTTTTCAGTAGATACCGCGTTTACCGGGGTAATACATAACTGTCGTAATGCAAAAGGCAGGCGCGATGAAGGCACGTGGATTACGGATGAAATTGAAGAAGCCTATACGATGCTTTTTAAAAAAGGTTTGGCTCACAGCGCGGAAACATGGATGGGCGGCAAACTCGTGGGCGGGCTGTATGGAGTGCAAATGGGAAAAGTTTTCTTTGGTGAAAGCATGTTTGCAAGTGAAGACAATGCGAGCAAATTTGCATTTATTAATTATGTAAAGAAAGTAGAGAACGATGGAATCTCTTTGATAGACTGCCAGGTATACACACCTCATCTCGAAAGTCTTGGAGCAACATTTATTTCCAGGAAAAAATTCATTTCACTATTAGAAAAATTAATCTGAAAAAACGATCTTCTTATGAGGATAACGAAGCGCGTGTTGATAAATCAGGCCGCGTATATAATCGTTTTCGGCATGAGGCGTAAGGTATTGTTTTAAGTCTTCAATTGTGTGTAAAGCCAAATCTGCGGCAAGGTACCCCATCCCGTAAAACCTTCCTTTTTCTATGAGAATGTAACTTTGTTCTTCTTGTTTCAGACCAGCATCAACAAGCGCAAAACTGGGTAACTCATTTTGAAGATGATTAATGCAAGCGTCTACTCTGCTGTTGTAAACAGCAGCAGATTCTGTTTGTTCACATGCACCTTTGCATTTATTTTCGACTAAGAGCCGGCACGGAATATTTTCAGATTGTAAAAAACATAGCCGCGGGCAAAGCTCAAATTGCAGCATTAGTTTTCTTAATAAACTATGCCCTTCGCTTATAAGATTAAAAGTATATAAAGGCTTAAGATGTCTTTTCTTTTTTTCAATACCTAACCTTATATATCCAAGCCTGTCTTCAAATGAATAAAGTGCATAAGATTGCTCAAATCTTTTCTGGCTGCGGTTTTGTTCGGGCCATAATTTTTTTATCTCTATACTTTCCAGTATAAAGGCCATTAGCTCTGTTGCAGTAGGCTGATAACTTATATTGTATATCTGTCTTAAGAACTCCTGCTTTTGTCTCGTCGATTTATTATTGGTGAAATGGCTGTTTACCCTTTTGCTAAGGCTCTTCGCTTTTCCCACATATATCACCTTACCTTTCTTGTCATGAAAATAATAGACACCTGGCTCCGAAGGAATCTTCTTCACTACCGAAGCCGGGATATTTGGCGGAAGTGATTGCTCCTTGCTTTTGGACTTAAGCATCGAGTTTACGTGTCCGCTAGTATCGCATTTAAGAAGGTGATGAAATAAGTGAACCGTTGCAAACGCATCGCCACTGGCGCGATGCCTTGATTCGATCTCTATACCGAGATGTTTACAAATTTTACCCAATCCATAACCTGGTAAACCTGGCAAAATTTGCCTGCCAAGTCTCACAGTACATAGCTTCCGGCAATTGAGATCGTATCCTGATTGCGCCAGGTGATGTTTTATAAATGAATAATCGAAGTTGACATTATGGGCAACAAAAACCTTATCAACGAGAAGGTCATACAACTCACTGGCAATGCTGCTGAATGGTCTTTCGAACTCAACCATCTCGTTAGTAATACCGGTAAGGGCTTCTACATAGCGCGGGATGGTGTACACGGGGTTTAATAAGGTGGAATAATGTTTTAATATATTTTCACCATCTGATATGAACACAGCAATCTCGGTAATCCCATTTCTTGCGGCGTAACCGCCCGTGGTTTCAATATCTACTATCGCGTATTGCAAAAACAATCTTTTTGGACTGTAAACTTATAACTTCTTCAGAAAATAGTCGCTGTCGTTTTAATTACATTTGCAGCAAAATTTATTTCAGGCAAATTTATGGAGTTAAGCAAAAATTATATACCTGCGAATACAGAAGATAAGTGGTATAAGCATTGGCTTTCAAAAGATTATTTTACCAGCACGCCAGATGACCGGCCCGCTTACACAATTGTGATACCACCGCCAAATGTGACTGGCGTATTACACATGGGGCATACCTTAAATGAAACCGTACAGGATATTCTTATACGGAAGGCGAAAATGAGTGGCTTTAATACTTGTTGGGTGCCCGGCAGCGATCATGCTTCCATTGCCACTGAGGCTAAAGTGGTTGATATGCTCAGGCATGAAAAAGGAATTGATAAAAATAGCCTCAGCCGCGAGGAGTTTCTGAAATATGCTTTTGAGTGGAAGGAGAAATATGGAAATATCATTTACAGCCAGATCGCAAAATTGGGCTGCAGCGTAGACTGGAAGCGCACCACTTTTACCATGGATGATCATTATTACAGGGCTGTAATAAAAGTTTTTGTCGATCTGTATAACAAAGGCCTTATCTATCGTGGAGCAAGAATGATCAATTGGGATCCGGCTGCGAAGACTGCGCTTAGTGATGAGGAAGTAGAGCATAAAGAGGTTACCGGTAAACTATATTATATAAAATATGCAATAGCTGATGCCGCCAATGAATCTGTCTCTTCTAAAGATTCAAATTTCGTTGTAATCGCGACACAGCGGCCTGAAACAATAATGGGAGATACGGCAGTTTGTGCCAATCCTGGTGACGAGCGGTATCAACATTTAAAAGGGAAAAGCGTTCTGGTACCTTTAATTAACAAAGCAGTTCCTGTAATATTTGATGAGTATGTTGACAAAGATTTTGGAACAGGTGTTCTGAAAATCACTCCCGCCCATGACATCAATGATTACAACATAGGTCTTAAACATAACCTGCCCATAGTTGATACCATCAATCCGGATGGTACAATGAATGCTGCTGCGCAAATTTATATTGGTGAGGACCGGTTTGTAGTTCGGAAAAAGATTGTTGCGGAACTGCGGGAAAAAGGATTGTTAGTTAAAGAGGAAGAATACACGACAAGAATTGGATATAGCCAGCGGACTAACGTGGTTGTAGAGCCGAAAATATCTACCCAATGGTTCTTGAAGATGAAGGAACTTGCGCAGCCTGCGCTTGATGCAGTCACTTCAGGCGCAGTGAACATTCACCCGGGAGAAAAATTTAATGCAACGTATAAATATTGGCTTGAAAATGTAAAGGACTGGTGTATCAGCCGCCAACTGTGGTGGGGACAGCAAATTCCCGCCTGGTATGATAAAGAAGGAAAAGTTTATGTTGGTGAGAACGAAGAAGAAGTTAGAAAAATTATTGGTAAGCAAATGGAAGGCTCAATTAAATCAAGCATTACACTGACGCGTGATGAAGATGTGCTTGATACATGGTTTTCAGCCTGGCTGTGGCCTATTGAACTTTTTTATGGTATTACCGATCCTGGTAATAGGAGTATTGAATATTACTATCCAACATCAGTTCTTGTTACCGGGCAAGACATTATTTTTTTCTGGGTATCGCGAATGATAATGGCTGGTATGGAATACATGAATGAAAAGCCATTTAGTGATGTTTACTTCACTGGAATGGTTCGCGATAAGCTCGGCCGGAAAATGAGTAAGCAATTGGGTAACAGCCCCAATCTGCTGGAATTGATTAAGGAATACGGCGCTGATGCCGTTCGCTTTGGAATTATGATTTCATCGCCTGCAGGCAATGATCTTTTGTTTGACGAAAGTAGCCTCGAACAAGGCAAGCATTTTAATAATAAAATGTGGAATGCTCTCAAATTAATAAAAATGTGGGCCGCACGAACAGGCGAAGCAACCAATGACACAATTAATAATAATTTCGCAATTACCTGGTTTCAAAGCAGGCTCAATGAAGTAAGTGCAGAGGTCGACAAATTGATGAAAGAGTTCCGGTTGAGTGAAGCTTTAAAAACAATTTACTCACTTGTTTGGGATGACTATTGCAGTTGGTTCCTGGAGTGGATAAAACCGGATTACGAGAAAGCCATTAGCCATGATGTTTACGAGGCTGCGATTAATTTTTTTGAAGATACTCTACAATTGCTTCACCCTTACATGCCATTTATTACAGAAGAGATTTATCATTTATTAAGAGAAAGGAATGACGACCTGATTGTAAAACAATTTGCTCCTGTGAAGCAGCCAAACATTAAGACTCTTCAGCAGGGATCAATGCTAAAAGATATTATCACTTCAATAAGAGATGTAAGAAATAAACACACAATCAAACCGAAGGAAACGATAAAGTTATTTGTTGAAACACAGGACACATCTCCGTATAATTTTTTTGAAAAGATTTTATTAAAGCAGGTTAATGCCGAATTTATAAAGTTCAAGGCACCTCCCGGAACTAATACTATAACTACCGTAATAGGCAAAGAGAAACTATTTGTTGAGGCAAACGTCGAATTAGACGCCGCGGCGCAAAAAGAAAAATTCCTGAAAGACCTTGACTATCTTAAAGGTTTCCTAAATACAGTTGATAAAAAATTAAGTAATGATAAATTTGTACAGAACGCAAAACCGGAAGTGATAGAACTGGAGCGGAAAAAGAAATCGGATGCGGAAGAAAAAATTACTTTAATAGAGAAAAGCCTTGCAACAATAAATTAATGTGGATGCTGTTTAAGGCTTATTAAATGTGTTGTATGAAAATTTATCTAAAACAATTTACTCTTTTCTTATTGGGTGCGTTTTGCATCTTCAACTCTTTTGCACAGAGCCCTCAAAAAAAGCCTGTTGTCACTAAAGTGGCGAAGTTTAAGCCACCTGCGGTAAAAGCCTATCTCGGTGTAAACACCAGCGGTGCAACAGTTACTACTGACGAAGCCAACCAGTTAATTGGATTACCATTGAAAGTAACCGATGCGCAAAACAATGCTTACACTATAGACTCTTATCATTTTCTTTATAAACGCAAAGGCGTCGTTGAAGACGAAGAAACCGGTAAAAAGCAAGTAAGTTTTACAACGGTTGCTGATGTCTTTAAAAAAACTCCATTGCCAAAAATATGGATCGATAATATCCAGAACGGGTTTCAGCCCGGAGAACAACTACATTTTTTCGATATCGTTGCGGTAGATAAAGTTGGCCGAAAATTCTTTGCCCCCGATCTAAAGATAACGCTGCAATAATGATTTATTTCAAGGCTGCTACTGTCGATGATCTCCCGGTGATACGCGATCTTGCCTATACAATTTGGCCACACGCATATCGAAGTATTTTGTCCCAGGATCAACTGGATTATATGCTTGAGCTTATTTACGCTTTGCCCGCATTGCAACAGCAGATGCTCAGTCTAAAACATCAATTTACACTCGTATTAAATGATGGTTTGATCATAGGCTTTGCCTCATTTTCCGCAAAAGGAACAACTCCAACCACTTACCATCTTCATAAGATCTATTTGTCGCCTGAGTTGCAAGGAACAGGTAACGGTAAACTATTACTGCAGCACGTCATCAATTCAGCAAAAGCAGCCGGAGCAGTTTCACTTGAGCTAAATGTGAATCGTAACAACAAAGCAAGGGATTTTTATGAAAAGCAAGGTTTCTCAATCATTCGTGAAGAAGATATCGATATCGGCCACGGCTATTTCATGAATGATTTCGTAATGAGTTTACCGCTTAACAAATAATTCTCCATCCGTTATATTAGATCGTCCGTTAATCACCTAAACTTTACCAGATATTCATTACCTCCGGCTCCCCGCCTTTCCTATATCACCTGATACGCTTTATTGCATTTTTATTATTTAGTTTTAATAACCCGTAAGCAACATAATCCCAGATTTTCAAACCAATTATGAGAAAATATCTTTTTCTCTTCTTCCTTATTTTCTGCACATCAAGCCTTATTTACGGGCAGGGTAAGTTCGTTGACAGTTTGAAAGAATGGATACGCGACAATCCTGCAATCGATTCTCAATACATCCAAACGCTGCATAGAATAAGTTATCGCCTGAGTGAAAAAGATGCTATCGGATCTTACTACTATTATGAGCAGGTGTCAAAATTTAGCGACAGCCTGAATTTCATTTATGGAAAATCGCTTGCTCAAATAAACCTGGGCATTCTTCATTATAACTATGGAAATTTAAAAGCAAGTAATAACGCCTTTTTTAAGGCGATCGATTATGCAGAAAGCTGCGGTGCTCCGCGACTAAAAGCAGTAGCGTTGAACAATATTGGTGACAATTTTAAAACATTAAAAGATTACAATAAATGCAGGCAGTATACTAATCAGGCAATAGTCATAAACAAACAATTAAGTGCATGGCGTGGTGTCGCTATCAATTACGAGCTGCTGCAGGAATGCGACCTCGAAGAAAAATTATATGAGAGCGCCGAAGCCAATTTAAAAAAGGGAATGCCTTTCGCCTTACTTGCCGACGAGAACTACATACTATCTCAATATTATCTCGGCTTCGCAAAATTAAATGCCATAGAAAATCACGCGGACTCTGCCGTATTTTACTTCAACAAAGCTATGAACCAGGCGAGGGTGCAAAGTGATCTGCGAAATCAGTTTCAGGTGTATGTTGCCCGATCTGAATATTTATCAAAACTATCTCCGGACGACAAACTCACTATGCTTGACAGTGCGCTGGGAATCGCAAGACGAACAAGGTATAACGAAGGCATCGCCAAAGCTGCCGAGCAATTATCATTGGTCTATGAAGAAAAGAAAAATAAAGATTCATCACTCTACTTTTACCACATTTATCGCACAGCTTCTGATTCTTTATTTTCTGAAAACAACAGGCGTAATGTATTAAACAGTGAGTCAGAATGGTTGATAAGGCGTAAAGAGACAGAGAATCGCCACTTGCTTGAATTGTCCAATTTGCAAAAACGACAAATTGTTTTTAAGAATGCACTATTGATTGCCGTGTTTATTCTTTTATTCCTAACAATTGTAATAGCCGTATTTATTAACAAGTCTATACAATCAAAAAAGAAGCGAGCCGAATTTTTATTCAAACAAAAAATTGCCGAATCGCAAATTCAGTCATTACGAGCGCAGATGAATCCACATTTTATTTTCAATAGCCTGAACAGTATTGAAAATTTTATGATGCAAAACGAGAAGAGAAAGGCAAGCGATTATATGCACAAGTTTGCTTTACTTATAAGAACAATACTCGATAGCAGCCGTAATGAATTAACTACCGTGGTGCAGGATCTTGAAGCACTGAAATTGTACATTGATCTTGAACAAATGCGGTTTCATAATAAATTTTGCTACCAGGAAAATATTGATCCGGAATTGATGAGGGGTGATTATTATGTCCCCTCCCTATTGATACAGCCTTACGTGGAAAATGCGATCGTGCATGGTATGGCACATAGCGATCGTTTGGACCTGAAACTTATAGTTTCCGCATCTCTTGAAAATGATTATATAAAATATGTGATAAGGGATAATGGTATCGGAAGAAAACAGGCGGCAGATTATAACACACTAAATAAACTACGACACAAAAGTGTCGGACTTTCAATTACCGAAGAGCGAATTCATCTCTATAACCAGGAACGCAATGCAAGCGGATATGTAAGAATCACTGATCTGTTCGACGATGCTAATCATCCTGCCGGTACAAGAGTTGAAGTAAAAATAAAAGCGACGTAAAATGGAAAAAATAAGAGCGATACTTATAGACGACGAGTATAACAGTCTTCAAAACCTTCAAAAAAAGTTGGAAGGTTTTTGTCCTGATGTGGATGTCGTTGCGGTGTCACAAAAACCGGAAGAGGGCATTATACTCATAAGGCAACACAACCCTGACGTTGTATTTCTTGATATTGAAATGCCAAGAATGAGCGGCTTTAGAATGCTGGAAGAAATTGGTGAATACGACTTTGAGATCATTTTCACGACAGCCTACAATCACTACTCTATTGATGCCATCCGAATAAGCGCTTTCGATTATTTAGTAAAGCCGATAGGCATAGAAGATCTTCAAAAGGCTGTTGAACGCCTCAAGAAAGTTCATGATATTCAAACGAAGGAAAAGATAGATATTTTAAAAAAATCTCTTAGTGATAACAAAAGCCAGGAAGATAAAATTGCCATTTCAACTTCTGAAGGAATTGAATTTATTCCTATCAAAAATATTTTGCATATAGAATCAAAATCCAATTACAGTAAAATTTACTTGCCTGAAAATAAAAGCCTGATGGTATCCAAGATTCTGAAAGATTTTGAAGAAATGCTTGTGCCATATAATTTTTACCGCATACACAATTCTCATCTTATAAATCTTAATTACATAAAAAAATACATGCGGAGTAAAGGTGGCCATGTAATGTTGCAGGACGGCACAGTGATCGACATATCACGGCGAAAAAAAGAAGAATTCCTGAAAATGATCAGCGGGTAAGGCCTTAGGCGATCTGCAGTCAGTTGCAACCATCTAGTAAACCAATTGATGAGTTTGTTTGATAATGCCCATTACAAATATGCTTTGCACATGGCCCATGTTTTCAATCTGGCTTAGCTTGTTTACATGAAAGTCGTAATAAGTATTCATATCCTCACATGCTACCTTAAGCATGAAATCAAACTCCCCTGAAATGCTGAAACATTCTATCACTTCATCTAATTCATGAATACTTTTTATAAATTTTACGCCGGCATTTTTGCTATGCTGTTTTAGTGAAACATAACAAATCACTATGAGGCCTTTTTTAACTTTCGCGTGATCAACTAATGTGGCATACTGCTTTATCACACCTGTATCTTCCATTCGCTTTATTCTTTCATGAACAGGCGTAGTACTCAGGTGAACTTTTGCGGAAATTTCCTTAATAGTAATCCTTGCATTTTCCTGCAACAATCTTAAAATAGCGAGATCTTTAAGGTCGAGTGCTATGTTGGTATTGGACGAATTTTCTTTTTTGTTGGCTTTAGACATATCGGTTAAGGCATTTATTCTTTTATTTAAATGAATTTAGTGCTTTTATCCTAAAGTTGCCGACCGTTATAGGAATTTATACTGCGATAAAGTAAATTTGCCGATCCAAAAAAAATAATCATTATGTCAACAACAATCACAAAAAACAGAATTGATTTTAGCCTGAAAAATAAGGTTAAAGATATGAGCCTTGCAGAATGGGGCCGTAAAGAAATTAAACTTGCTGAAGCAGAAATGCCCGGCCTAATGGCTTTGAGAGAAGAATTCAGAAAAGATCAACCGCTAAAAGGTGCACGCATTGCTGGTTGCCTTCACATGACCATTCAAACTGCCGTGCTTATTGAAACACTGATCGACCTGGGCGCTGAAGTAAAGTGGAGCTCTTGTAATATTTTTTCAACACAAGACCAGGCAGCTGCCGCCGTTGCAGCAGAAGGTATTGGTGTATTTGCGTGGAAAGGCCAAACACAAGCTGAAAGCGACTGGTGTATCGAACAAACACTTTTCTTCGGAAGTGAAGATCGCCCATTGAACATGATACTTGATGATGGTGGTGATCTTACCAATATGGTATTCGATCAGTATCCTGAATTGATTCAGCATATAAAAGGTCTTTCAGAAGAAACAACAACAGGTGTACATCGTCTTTATGAAAGAATGGAAAAAGGTACTTTACCTATTCCCGCTATTAATATTAATGACTCAGTGACCAAATCGAAATTTGATAACAAATACGGTTGTAAAGAAAGCCTTGTTGATGCAATAAGAAGAGCAACTGATGTAATGATGGCTGGCAAGGTTGCGGTTGTTGGCGGCTATGGTGATGTGGGTAAAGGTTCAGCAGCGAGCTTACGTGGCGCAGGAGCAAGAGTTATAGTTACAGAGATCGATCCTATATGTGCTTTACAGGCAGCCATGGATGGTTACGAAGTGAAGAAAATGATTGATGCTGTAAAAGAAGCTGATATTATAGTAACAGCTTCCGGTTGCAGGGATCTGATAAGAAAAGAACATTTCCTTGCAATGAAAGACAAGGCTATCGTTTGTAACATTGGTCACTTTGATATCGAGATTGATATTGCATGGCTTAATCAGAATTATGGCAAAACAAAAGATACCATTAAGCCACAGGTTGACATGTACACATTAGATGGTAAAGACATCATTGTATTAGCCGAAGGACGCCTGGTAAACCTCGGATGTGCTACAGGTCATCCTAGCTTTGTAATGAGTAATTCATTTACTAACCAAGTGCTTGCACAACTTGAGTTGTGGTTACAGTCTGACAAATACGAAAACAAAGTGTATGTATTACCAAAGCATCTTGATGAAAAAGTTGCAAGGTTACACTTAAGCAAAATCGGCGTTGTGCTTGAAGAGTTAACTACAGAGCAAAGCAAATATCTGGGTATATCAAAGGAAGGTCCCTACAAACCAGAAATGTACAGGTATTAATCCATAATAGGTTTGATTGGTATTGATTTAAGAAGTATCTTCCATAATCTGTGAATGTGAATTTGTTGTTAAGCTTAAGGGTTTATTACGGAAAAATGATATACTTAAACAAAAACACACTTAATATTGTTAGAATACGAATGTTATATTGAAAATGAAGCTTAGAATTATTCAATGTAAAAATTCATTAATAAAAATCATAACCTAAAAAAAGAATAAAATGAGAACAGGAAGACCAAGAGAAAGAGCCATTACTTTAAGAGACGGTTTTTATATTGAAATATATAATTCTCCTGATGGTAAGGGCTTAAAACTTAGAAGCGAAACAGAAGAGGCAATGGAACTTGCAGCAAAGCAATATTCAAGGTTTAAAAAAGTAGTGATACTTGGTGAATACAAGAATGGTGTAAAGCTTCAGGAGGCGAACGCGTAAGGAAATAGTGCAAGTCTGTTACTTTAAAAAATTGTTACATATTCATGAACTGATTTTAGGTTTGGATATGAAAAAATTAACCCGCTTATTTAAAAGTGGGTTTTCTTTTTTAGATATCATTACCTCAACAACGGCCAAAATAACTAACCATCATCTCGATCCCTGCTTTCCCTGTTTTTTTTGAATAAAGAAAATTCACTATCGCCAAACTTATAGCTAAAAGTAATTCGGAATCTTCTCACACTCCAGCGACGATATGATTCCTGGTAAAAGTTTTCGGTATCGTAGATCGTTCCATACCTGTGTGTATTGAAGATATCGTTTATGCTAAACGTAATTGAACCTTTGTCATTTTTGAAAAGATCTTTTCGTAAGGCGAAATCTGAGTCAAATTGCTCCAACCTTTTACCCTGCGGTATAATTCTCGGTGATTCGTATTCTCCTGTCACCTGGAAGCTGAGCTTATTAAATACGGAAGGATTTTTTGTTTCAATTTTATAGTTGGCTGTTAGTTTTGTGCTCCAGTTATAACCGTCATTGCTGATGTTCTGTTGTGCCGCGCTTGCATTTACTTTTCGATAACCGATACTTACCGAAGGAGTGACATCAAAGTGTTTGTTAAACTTTTGCTGTAGCGTAAGCTCAAGCCCAACACGATTGGTGCTTTGAGCATTTATGAAAGTATTCAGTATTGCATTAGGGTCTACAGCGGCGGTGTTCAACTGTTGGTATTGCGCAGCGGTGATAGTATCACTGTAACGGGTAATATCCTGTTGTGTATTTCTATAATAAATTGTACCAAGAAAGTTACTCCTGTTCTTGAATGTCTTGCTATAATTAAATTCCATTGAGCTGGTAAATTCAGGCTTTAGCGCCGGATTACCCTGCTGAATATTTAATGGATCATTAATGTCAATAAAGGGATTTAATTGCCAGAAGTTTGGCCTGCGAACACGACGTGAATAATTAAGCTGTATCTCTTCGTCGTCATTTAATTTTTTCGACAAGTATAAACTTGGAAACAGTGCATCCCATATATTTCTTAATTGATCCGGATATTCATACCCGAATGTTTTTGCGCTATCAATAAGATTGCCTGTGAATTTGGAATATTCCCCGCGAAGCCCAGCCTGGTAACCGATGCTTCCAAGTTTACCTGTATAGGTAAAATAAGCCGCGTGCACTATTTCAGTATACTTATAATTATTACTAAGCGGCAGTTTTATTTCATTTCCGTTTGTTAACGCAAACGAGTTAAAATAACTTTCATAATTGTTTGCGTACGTGCGCAGCCCGGTTTCTATTTTATCATCATCCTTCAGAGGATTTACAAAATCAATTTTTGCGGTAACCTGGTTATTATTATTTGCGCCGTCATTTCTTACAATGTTTGGCGGGCTATACAAAGAGCCATCGTTAAGATAAAAGGTATTTACGATATTAGCATTGTCTTTTACATCTCCATAATTCACGTCCACACTTGCATTTAATTCTTTACCTTCTTTAGGAAATTTATGTGTATAGTTTGCCTGTGAATTATATCGATTGAACTGAAACCTGCTGTCAGATGTTCTTTCACCATAGCGTTCCATTACCTTGCTACTATTTAGGTATTCCTGATTCTGAGCTTCTCCATTGGTGAATCGCCCTTGTACGATTCCTTGTGAAAGTGTCAATGTATTTCTATTATCCATAAAATAATCAAAGCCGAAACGGGCCGAAGTAAACTTTCGCGTACGGCTATTTGTAGAATATTGATTAAAATAATCCTCAGTAACTCCATTACTCCTGTTTTGCCTGAAGCTTTTACTATCAGAGTTACCGTCGGATTGATTGTAATTGCCGCTCACGAAAAAATTTAATTTACCTTGGCGCAGGTTTAAATTAGCATTCCCTGAAAGAATACCTTGCGTACCAACAGAAGCTGACAAAAGCCCGTTAAGCCCGGTGCGTTTATTTTTCTTTAAAATAATGTTGATGATTCCTCCTGTACTTGACGCATCATATTTTGCAGAAGGATTTGTAATTAGCTCTACACGATCAATATTATCTGAAGGGATCTGGTCAAGTGTAAGAATTGTCGGTCGGCCATCTATGAATATTGTTGGTGACGAATTACGCAATTCAATATTTCCATCCACATCTACTGACACTGAAGGAATATTTTTCATGATATCGACCGCAGTCCCTCCTTTGGAGGTTATGCTTTTATCAACATCGAATATCTTTTTATCAATTCCCATCTGTAACGCCGGCTTGTCTAGCACTATGGTTACTGCAGCAAGCTTTTGAGCCTGGCGCGCCATCACAATATTACCCATATCCCTCAATTCACCGGCCCTTGGCATGGTACTGTTTTGATCAAATGAAATAAGATCACTATAGTTACCATAGCCAACTACTGAAATGATTAATTCGAGGCTATCAGAAGTACGGATATTTTCAAAAGAAAATTCGCCATTTGGTTTTGTCAACATCGCGGCGACAACAGAATCCTTTGTTTGATGATTCACTGAACCTGCAATTTTGCTTATTAATTGTACAGAAGCTGATTCGATCGGTTTTTTTTGAAGGTCTAATACTTTACCAAAAATCTTATTACCGAAATTGACTTGAATTACAGAATTATCATTTTCCGGTATTGGCTCTTTGTCAATTTGCGACCAGGAATTTATTGAAAACAAAATAGCGACTGCCAATAGTAAAATATATTTCATTGGAATTTGTTTATTATGCAAAACTGCTGGGCAGTGAAGATGCACTGATAAAAGATGTCAGCAACTTGATAATTACGTCAGGAGTTGCAAATTTACAAAATGATAACGATTGAAACTCTATCTTGTTCAAACATACGTGTAGCATAATCAGCAACAATCCTACACAAATTAATTTTATTGCACTATTAGAAGTATTTTTTCCAAAATACA
Organism: Ginsengibacter sp.; assembly: GCA_040007325.1. Classification (GTDB taxonomy): domain Bacteria; phylum Bacteroidota; class Bacteroidia; order Chitinophagales; family Chitinophagaceae; genus Ginsengibacter. Next base: position 15,695 of record JBDTVF010000004.1, read on the forward strand.
GAATTGATATCAACCAGAATTTGCTCTGTAAACATATTACTGGCGGGCTTTTGGGTACTTTTGTACTTAATGGGTTTTCATGAACTTTAAATTATATTTTTAACTGTTCATCTAAATTTGTAAAAATTTGTATTGCATATTTTTTTCAACACTAAGAATACTTTCTTCAGTCTATGAATAAGAACAAACTAAAAATTGATATAGTAAACGCTGTTTTGGAAGATTGCATTATTGCATTCCCGTTGTCTTCATTCATCATAAGTATCTATAAGCAATATATGCAGCGGGGCAGCCTCAGCAAAAAACAATTACAAGGGTTATACAGCAAGGCTTCAAAAATTGAAGATATTTCTCCGGGAAAACTTGGAACGCTCGAAGCAATCATAAAAAAAATGCCAACAAGGTATAAATCTGAGTTGCCGGAGAATAAACCAATGTTTGAAAAAGATAAAATCGCAGGAGATATAATTGAAAACATCCTTGGCAAGTATCCTCAACATAAAAGAGTGCTTTATTTAAAAGCAAAATATGATAATGACGAGGTATTAACGCCGGCAGAAAATACAGAGTTGAAAAAGTTCAATAAGATCTTAGTAAAAGGTTAAACATTTTCATCACATTTTTTTACTGTAAACTTTCTTAAGAGATACCAACATAAAAAGGTCGACTATCTAAGCCGACCCTAAAATTTACATTGTATTTTATAGAAAGTAATTTCTAAAATTATTTTCCCACTACACGATATTGAACCGTATCTCCATTCGCTTCCTCTTTCAAATAAGTATCGTCAGGAGCAACATACAATTTTTCACCGTTCAGTGTTATTACTTTTGACCCTTCCGGCAACTCGGCAACAACATCGCCATTCTGCAATTGCTGCGGTTGTGGAGCATAGTCAGTATCAGGACCATTGCCCTGAACATCGCTATTATTTATCTCACCATTTTTCCCAACAACTACATAGATCCTCTTGCCTCTTGAATTTCTATCTTCTTTAAAATAAGTTCCATTTAGTTCATAAAACTGCTCACCATTAATTACCGCTGACTTTGCGCCACTGGGAAGAGAAGTTACAACAGCGCCCATTGGTGCATCTACAACTTCATAATCATTCTCGTAGTTTCTGTAAAATATGCCGTTATAATAATAATATGGATTGATACCTACATATATCCTCCTGTATCCAAAGGGTAATGTGCCTATACGAATGCCATATGGAGGAAATATCGGTTGATAATATCCCGAATAATAATCATAAAAAATTCCATCAGAATAATAATAAGGATTGCTACCAAAGTAAACTGAAATACTGTTGTATGGTCTGTAACTGTACCTTGGTGCTGCCATAAAATATATTCTCCGGTTATACCCGTTCCGGTAATAATAGTTACTATTATAGGAGTAATTTCCATAATTATAGCTGCGATTATTTCTGTAGTTATTGTTATAGGCGTAATTATTATTCCTATTATTATTATTTCTATAATTGTTGTTATTATTCCTTCCGGAATTACGATCGTATCTCTGGTCTGCGTTATTAGAAGAGCCAGGAAGTACCCTGTTATTTGAGGTGGTTCTTTCGGTAACAACCTGCCTGTTGCGTTGTGTGTTTATACGGGCAACATTATTACTGCTATTGATCACCGGCTGCCGGTTAGATCTTGTTACTGCATTATTTGTAACAGAGTTTACCCTATTGCTAGAATTATTTGACGGTGCAGAAATTCTCGAAGTATTTCTTTCAGTGACTGGGCTTACTCTATTAGCGCTACTATTGCGGCTTTCAATTCTCGCAGCAGCATTATTATTTACAGTTGCACGCTCAACTCTCGCGGAATTATTAAAACTTCTTGAAGGCTGACTCTGTGTGCGAACTTGCGGACTTGAAGATGGCTGCCTGCTGGCCCTTTCTCCGCCTCCGTTACCGCGACGCTGTGCATCAACGGTAATAAACAATCCTGCTGAAAAAACTGTCAGAAGAATTATTGATTTTATATTTTTCATGTTTTTGTGTTTAGTAATTATTGTTATCAAATTTAATCTTTTAATGTTTATGTTTTAGCGCAATAATTGTTAATAACTGTCAACTTATATTCGGTATTTTCAATTGTATAATCAAGCTCACATAATCGTAGTGTTTGACGAAAATTAAGATTGATTGTTTAATTCAAATAGTCGCATTTTCTTTCAGAAATCTTTAATAACATACTTATAACAAATGTGTCGGCATATTTGGAAGTAGCTTCAGAATTAATTTAGAATCACCCGACTAATACTTGTCCGTTACCAAATTATTTCGCCACAATAAAGTTGATTACCATGAATCAAAAATTAGCTCACGTTGCTTTACTTGTTAATGACTATGATGAAGCAATAGATTTTTATACAAAAAAAATTGGCTTTGTAGTAATAGAGAATATTTCTTTAGATGAAAATAAAAGGTGGATATTGATTGCCCCTAAAGGAAATCATGAAACTTGTTTATTGTTGGCAAAAGCATCTGATGAAGAACAGAAATCTTATATAGGAAATCAGGCAGGTGGCCGGGTCTTTCTTTTTTTACATACCGATAATTTTTGGAGGGACTACGAACGAATGGTAACTGAAGGTGTATTATTTGTTCGTGAACCTGTCAAGGAGATCTATGGAACCGTCGCAGTTTTTAAGGATTTATATGGCAATCTGTGGGATTTGATTGAACCAAAAAAGTAATTCTAAAAGATATAGCGTAGTGATGAATGCTTTCAGGTAAATATTGATTTTACTTTACTGAGAAATATTTCAAATGATGGGTTGCAAAATAAAAAAATGTTATTTACTTTTATCCCCAGCACATTAATCCTTCCACGCCCGCCAAGCATCTCTTGAAATTCTTAGCTTAAAATATAACTACATTGTCCGTTCATCCGGACCCCCAAAAATGTAATTTTTAGTATTAAGTAATCCTTTATTTTTTATTGCAATTATCAAAGTATTTAACAGAATATTTTGAGATAAGATTATTACCAAGGCAAATCCCTGGTGTCTTATTATCAGATGTTTTAAAAATCAGGAATTATGAAAACAAATTTTACACAACAGGAAATTTTATTATGCACGGGTACCAGTTTTTCTTTGCAGGAGTTCTCAGAAACAACTGACGGCATTAATTATAATCATCTTTCTGAAAAAGAAAAACTTGAAGTAGCGTGTTGGAACGGTATGTTACCAGTAATGCTTCCGGAAATATTTAAACCCCATGCTGCTGACAAGAAATTGTACCTGTGGGAAATAAGAGAGGGGTCTTCATTTATTGAATTAGAAATGGGTGAAATTCATCTCGAGTTGGAAAAGCAGTATTCGATAGACCCTTACTCGTTTATGCCTTTGCAGGTTTATTCGTAGCATGAAATATTTCATCAATTCGTACGTTTTTACAGAGATCAAACTTTTAAGAATTCTTATAAAATCAATAAAGAACCAGCAGAATAAGACTGCTGGCTTTTTTATTTAATATCCGAATATTTGGTCAAGACTTAATTTTTTTACTTCACCATATTTTTCGAGAGATTCTGGCTTCACCTTTTTTTCTGATGCAAGAATGCAATAGGTGTATGGCTTATTGGAAATATTGTCTCCCGCGAACTTTTGCAGATCGGCAAAACTTATCTTTTCAAATTTTTCGTACACGTCTTTTCTTAGATCACGCGTCAGCCCTAACCTCTGATCGGCGAGGTATTGATATATCACGTCATCTCCATTGTACCTTTCAGTTTCGTAACGATTCTTAATACTGAGTTTAGATACTTCCAAAACCTTTTTTGATTCAGGCACCGTTGTTAAAAGGTCATTCATTCCTGCGATAGCTTCATCGAGTTTGTCGGCCTGCGTACCTATATAGCCTATTACCGCGTATTTATCTTCTTTTTTTGAAGGCACCGCGTAAAATGCATAAGTACTGTAAGCAAGCGCCTTTGATTCCCGGAGTGTTTGAAATACGATAGAGCCCATACTGCCACCATAATATTCATTGAAGACTTCCACAGCTGAAGCATTTGCCGGATCAAATGGCACAGTGTTTCTCACCCAGGCGATTTCTGCCTGCACCATGTCATAGTCAGCAAATAACACCATATTTTTCGTTTGCTCTATCTTTTCAAATTTATTTGAGACAGGATCAGCAAGGAAGTTTGCCGGCATTTTATGAACCCTTGAAATTGTTGCTGTAGCATCACCCAATGATAATGGGCCATAATAAATAGCAACATGCCGGTAACTGGTAAGTTGGTGTAAAAAATCTACCAGTTCTGATGTGGTTAATTGATTTAGTTCGTCATTGGTGAATTGATTATTAAATGGATTTTGTTCTCCATACATGGCATAGGATCGCAAACCAGCAAGTATAGCCCTCTTATTCAGTTTATTATCCGCTCTCGCCTTGAGAATTCTTGCTTTAAGCGCTGTCAGCGCATGCTCGTCTGCTTTACAATTTGCCAATAGGTCTTCCAATAATTCATTAGCTTTTATCATATTCTGCTGCAGCCCGGTGAGAAATATTGTAGTAAACTCATCTCCTACACTTACATTATAAGTACATCCAAGATAATAGAATTCTCTGCTGATCTCTTCCGCATCTTTTTTATCTGTACCTAAAAACTGGAGGTATTGAGTAGCAACAGACATAATTTTGGAATTGAAATTTCCCATTTCAAAGCGATAGGTCTGGCGGAAAATATCATTGTCCCTATTCTGAACATACAATAATTGGCTATTTCCCAATTGCATTCTCCGAATATCTTTATCGTAATCTAACCACTGTGGTTGTACAACAGTGGAAGGCATCGCATCAACCTTCTTTAAGAAATCTGACTGAGCCTCGCGGTTCATTTCTACCGGCGTTATAGGAGGCTTTGCAACTTTTACCACGTCCTTATCTTCACCTTTTCTTTTGTAAATACAGGCAAAATTGTTCCCCAGATTTTCTTTTGCAAATTTGATTATATCCTGCTTTATCAACTTGCCCAACGCATCGCTGATCAGGACCTTTTGCGGCCATGATTTATTCCGGTCAAGAATAAAATTGCCAAACAAATTATAAGCCCTGTATTGATTGTTATCGAGACCTTGTAATTCGTTTAGCTTATAATTGACAGAGGCAGCTTTAATAAGCTGTTCATCGAAATCACCAGACTTAAGTTTCTCCACTTCTTTTAATAAAAGATCCTTTACTTCTTCAAGCGATTGATCTGACTTAGGCCTTGCCGTCAGTTCAAAAAGTGAGTATAACCTGTAACTGCTCGTTGAAGCACGTGCACTTAGTACTTGTTGTTTTTTATTAAGATCTATATCAATTAAACCGGCTTTACCATTGCTGAGGATGGTCTTTAAAGCAGTCATTTTTACAAAGGCGTCAAAATCTTTTCCGCCAGGCATTCTGTACGCCATATTTACACTTTCAGCGTCAGGGCCAAGTACTTCTTTATAAACTGGCTCTGTTAATGGGGGCTCCGGTGAAGGGTTGTAGTCTTCAACCTTGCCAGGCTTCATGTAGCTAAAATACTTGTCCACCTTTTTGATAAGAGAATCCGGGTTGAAGTCCCCGGTCATGATAATAGCCATATTATTAGGAACATAATTTTTATTGTAGAATTCGCGAATGGCTTTCAATGAAGGATTCTTAAGATGCTCAATCGTTCCGATAGTTGTTTGCTGTCCGTAATTACTGGTTGGAAATAATGTAGCGTACATTAATTCGTCAACTTTATCGGGATCAGAGTCAAGACTAATATTTTTTTCCTCATACACAGCCTCTAATTCTGTATGAAAAATTCTAAGCACAGGATTTCTGAAACGTTCAGCCTGCACCTTCAAATATTTATCTAAAGCACTGGATGGAATATCATCAGTATAAACCGTAAACTCGTACCAGGTAGACGCGTTGGTGCCCTGTGCACCCATCGCTGCCATTAACTTATCGTATTCGTTGGCAATTGCAAATTTGGCGGCTTCACCACTTGTCTTATCTATTTCACGATATATTGCTGCACGGACTGCCGTATCTGTAGTATGGTTATAACTTTCGTACAAGGAATCAATTTTATCCAGGTAAGGCTTTTCTTTTGCCCAATTGAGTGTTCCATATTTGTCAGTGCCTTTGAACATGAGATGTTCAAGATAATGAGCGAGCCCGGTATGATCTCTCGGGTCACTATTGCTACCTGATCTTACTGCCACAAGCGATTGAATTCTCGGCTCTTTTTTATTGACACTTAATATTACTGTAAGGCCATTTTTCAATGTATAAAAGCGAGCCTTCATTGGGTCACCGGGAACTGTCTTGTAAGAATATATACCACTTGATCCGGTATGCCATGTCAACTTTTTAGATTGACCATAAGTGAAAGATGCAAAAAATAATAGCGTTAAAAAAAACCACGATCTCATTTTCATTTATAAATTTTTATTGGGTTGAAACAAACTATTCTTTATTGGAAAACATTTCTTTACTAATTGTAACAATAATCACGGGAAATTAATCGACAAAAATGTTTTGAAATAAGGGATAAAGGTTATTTAATAAATTTACGCGAAACAATTGAATCACACATGGAACAACTAACCTTAGGAATTGGTACGCGACTTCAGCACATGCAATATGGCCCAGGTGTAATTGTAGGTGTTCGGTTTGCAACCTACATTATTTCATTTATTACTTATGGAATCAAAGAAATTGATAAGAATGATCCGAAACTGGAAGAGATCATTGCGGAAAATGTAACGGTGGAAGTAGAAACAGTGAGCGATGTAGAAAAATCTTTGCTTAAGATATTACGGCTTTGGAGCGACGCCTCTGAAATAGTACCGCTGGGAGATCGCTGGAAGGGAGGCACCATGCTTTTGCAGCCTGCGGATAAAACACAAAAACCTAAAGAAATTCCAATTGATGTGTTCTTTCATAAGATTGTAATGCTCCGCGATCGATTGCGCGTAATGGAGCAGCAAATAAATGCGCACAAGATTTTGAGTGATGAAGAAAAGATAAATCTCCAGCAATATATCACAAGGATCTACGGTTCGCTTACAACTTTTAATGTGCTGTTCAAAAACAAAGAAAACTGGTTTATTGGTGAAAAAGGGGCCGGAGATTAAATAACTATTTCTTCTGGTATATCAGATAATGCTGGATGGGTAAAAATTCTCCATCGAAAAAAAGCTTATATCCATTTGCTTCCAATTCTTTATTTAATTGAACTATAGTCGTTTTATGCAATCGCTTTATGGCCAGCGCCTGGTCTTCTCCCCTATACTCAAGCAGTAATAATTTGCCATCAGGCTTAAGAGATCTCCTGATTGCCTGAAGCATTTCATGAGGAAATTCAAGTTCATGATATACATCTGCCATCATCACCAGGTCAATTGAGTTTTCTGGCAAGTTTGGAGATTGTGTAGTGCCTTTAATCACTTCCATATTCTTTGCATTTAACTTGTCCTTTTTATTATTAAGAAAGTTTATAAACTCATCCTGTATTTCCACAGCGTATATTTTCCCCATTGGTATTTCTTTGGCAATTCTAAAAGTATAGTAGCCGGTGCCCGCCCCAATATCTGCCACAACATCTGTCTTCTTAAGTTTCATGTTGGCAATTGCGGCGTCAACATTTTCCTCCTGTTGACGTTCATCACGCTCCAGCCATTGCCCACCACCGCTGCCCATTACTTGTGAGATTTCCCGGCCTAAATAAAATTTTCCCGTACCATCCGGTGAAGCTTTTTGGAGTGTGTATATGGTGTCGGTGGTGTTAGCCTTCTGGCCATCAGTGGAAGTAGGATGGCAGGCGCCTGAAATAAGCGCTATTATGATAAGAAATTTCAATGATGCCCGCCTATCCATTGGTTTTCAGTTTACTGCAGGATTTATATGAAAAAAAATAAAAATTAAATCCACGTTCCAATGTTAACTTAAGGTTACCATTATTATCCAAAGCTCAAATTGGTTTTTGATTTTCTATCTTCAAAATAGCAATAAAAAAAAATAAGAAATGGGAAGCATTAATAATACAACACCATCGTCGAGCGATCATTATAAATTCTTTTATGATGAAGTGACAAAAAGAAAAATTGAAAGGCACCTGAGTGATATTAATGATACAATTTCAGACGAAGACATTATGAATGTCATCACCGATATTACATCGGATGGTTCAAATGGTAGTGTACAAGGCCTCCAGGGTATTTCTTCTATACCAGTTTCCAACGAGGAAGAACCTCAACAGTTGCCCACCAGTTGGAACGTTATCGACTAAACGCAAAAGCGTTGATATAAACAAAACGTAAACGATTATTACGCGATACGCATCTATTTAATCCTTAACATCTGCAGGCAAACAGGTTTCGGCACTTGTATTTCCATTCCTGTTGCTGTGAGTAATCCCGTCGTTTTATTTCTTTTAAAAATTACAATGTTATCGCTGTCCTGGTTAGCAACAAGAAGGTAGCTGCCCGTAGGATCAATGATAAAATTCCGCGGTGTTTTACCTAAAACAGGTTGGTAGCCCTTAAGCTTCACCTTGCCGGTTTTATTATCTATCGAAAATATGGTGATAGTGTTTTCATCTCCACGATTAGATGCATATAAAAATTTACCATCGGGCGATACATGAATGTCGGCACTGCCAATCGTTCCTTTGTAATCTTCAGGATGTGTTGGCACGTCCTGGATCTTATCAAGCTTTCCATTGTCATATTTATAAACCGAAACAGTTCCCATTAACTCACTTACCAGGTATGCATATTTTTTGTTTGGATGAAAAGTTAAATGTCTTGGGCCTTCTCCATCCATCGCTTTTTCAAATGGAACTTTTGCAGGTGACAATGGCTTTTTTGCATTTGCATTAAATCGATAGATCATTATTTTATCCAGGCCAAGATCAGGGGTAAATAAATATTTTTGATCCGGGGAAAAGACAGTTGAATGCACGTGTGCTTTTTGCTGTCGCCCTTTCACGATGCCTGTGCCCGAGTCCTGCATTAACTGCACTCTTGGTTCTAATGCACCATTTCTTTTCAAGGGAAATACGCTGGCGCTGCCACTGGAATAATTGGCCGCCATTAGCCATTGCCCCGTACCATCAACACTTACATAGCAAGGATCATCGCCTCCGGTAGTTTCTGAATTGATGAAGTCGAGAGTAGCATTTCTTGTATTAAAGGCAAAGGCACTTACCCGACCGGAATCAGAGCCGTGTGTTTCGTTCACTGCATATACATAGTGCCCATCCGGTGATATGGTGAGATAAGATGGATTTACTACATCATTAGTATTGCTTAACAATGTCGTTCTGCCAGAGCCTGCATTAAATTTATACACATAAATTCCTTTGCTACCGCTACCAGTATATGTACCAGTAAACAAATAAAAGTTTTGGCCTATCGATGAAAATGAACAAAAAAGAAAAAAGAAAAAAAATGATTTCCGCATGTATTTGCATTAAGTGTGATGAGAAAATTATAGTAAGAAGATTATATATAGATCAACCAAAGAAATGAAAAGGTACTAATAAAATATTTTTATTAATCTCTTTTTACTTCAAAACTTTTAAATGCCATCCCTAGTTTTTCATTAATAACTATATCTTCCACTTGAGCTTTATCCGGTCCGTTCCAGCACCATTCAATGAAAGTTCTCACATTTTCATCCGTGCCTGAAACAATTGCTTCCACATCTCCGTTACTTTTATTTTTGATCCAACCGGTGAGATTATTTTTTTCTGCAACCTTCCTGGCTGTCGCCCTGAAAAATACTCCCTGCACATTTCCTTTAATGATTAAATGAACGATCATACAAAATCTTTTTAGATTATAGTTGAAATTGATATAAGTAGTTATGTAAAACTCATAATAAATACGAATAAAAATTCAGCATGAAGCGCGTAAAACTACGCTTGTCACCGTAATTTCTATCGTAGAATAATTACGTAGTGTTACGCTTGTAAGCATTTTTTTAACTCATACCTTTGGCCCGAACGTGACTGAAATATTGGTGATATTACGCACACAAAGTTCGCTCTCCATATCCATTAAAAGGGAGAATTTCCCGAAAAACCTGCTTGTCCAATACCGGTTAGCCAATTTGAAATAGTTGCAATCCTGTGTAACCAATATACCAAAAGCTGACCACAAGGCTGATTAGTCTATCCTGAAAGCTAAAGCTGCTATCAGGATAAAAATTAAAGACTCCTGCATTACCGCGGGAGTTTTTTACGACCTATAAACAAAAGAAAAACCGTTCTCTTTGTTTTCATTCACAAATCCGGAATGGTAAGTTTACTACCAAAGCCATAATTTCTTTGGATACATATTTTGGCAAAGCTGCGCTTGGATAGGCACGAGAGCCTTCTACTTTTATAATAGAAATTGATGATTGCATTACAAGAATCCAAATCCAATAAAACTGATCAATATCCGGAAAAACTAATTCAATTGATTTCATAAAAAATTCAATATCGTTAGCAAAGACCTGGCCTTGAAAAAACTTAAAACCTTTAATCCACAGGAAACTAATTAAAACCCGCAATGAATTTTTTCCCACAAAGCTCCTGCCCAAAATGCAGGAGTTTTTTTTATTCGCCACCCGACTAAGACAAATTGCGGAACTTTATGGAAATGATATTTACATGAAGAAAGAACAACTGTCTTTTAAACATGAAAATGGTATGGTGGACGGCATGTATGTTGTGCCGAAATATGAATCACCACTTGTTGTAATAGTGAATGGTCATAATGGCTTTTATAATTACGGCATGTTTCCTTTTATACAGGACACATTGGCGAATAGTGGGGTTTCAAGCTACAGTTTCAATTTTAGCCATGGTGGAATAAGAGGTAATGGTGATTACTTTGAAGATCTTGATAAGTATGAGCAAAACTGTATGCGTCTCGAAGTGGAAGATACTATGTGCGTATTGCATAATCTCGATTCGGAAAAATTAAAAAGTCATTCAAAAATATTCCTGTTAGCACATAGTCTTGGCGGCGTTCCTGCTATCTTTTCTGCATCGGCTGCACAGGATGAAATGATAAAAATTGCAGGAATTATTTTAGTAAGCACTGTTGACAAACTTAACTTTTGGCCCGACGAAATGTTGAAAGAATGGGAAGAGAAAAAAGTTTATTACAAAAAAAATAACCGCACGAAACAAATGCTGCCCCAGGGCGAAGAGTTTCTCTACGAAGTCTTACAAAACGATACAAAATGGAATGTAAAAAATGAGTTAATGAAATTAAAGCAGGCGGCGCTTATTATTCACGGCGGGGAAGATGAAGCTGTTTCTTTACAGCAAGGCATTAATAAATACAAATGGATAAAAGACACCAATGAAAATGCAGCATTTAAAATAATTCCCGGTGCAACACATACTTTCAATACGCGCCACCCTTTTGAAGCAGCAAGCCCGCAAGTGGAAGAAATGCTTCGCGAGATAGTGGCTTTTATCCAAGCAAACTAAAATGAATTCCAAATAATCATTACTACTTTGCTTTAGACCTCATCCCAACCTTCTCCAATGAAGAAGGCCAAAAAAGTGAGAAACATATTATTGCTCCTGCACTTTTGGGGCCCAAGGTCAAGACGTTTGAATTTCACAAAAATGCAACAGGTCATGAGATAGGATAATTATCACAACTATTAGCTTTGCCGTTTATTCCGTTTTAATGAAAATAAATTTAACCCTTCTCAAATATTTTTTGCAAGTAGTCACCTTCATTTCTCTATTGGTAATTCTCAATATAGCCTCAACTCAAGCTCAGCAATCAACTACAACTTTTAAGATTATAAATAAACAGTCAGCTCCGGTTGCTTACAGCATTATAAAAGTTACTGACGCTACGGATTCAATGCAGCTCAACGAAAAAGTGACAGATAGCACTGGCAAAGTCACGTTTGAATTAGCAAAGGACAATCGATACACTGTCACTGTGAGTGCGGTCGGTTTTACGAGTTTACAAAAAGGCATTAATATTAAAAATCAAAATGCCACATTCATTTTTACTCTTGAAAATTTATCTAAAGTTTTAGATGAAGTGGTGGTAAAACCTGGCAAGCCCCTTATGCGCCAGGAAGAAGACAAGACGATTGTAGATCCTGAAAACCTGGTTCCAAGCTCTGCAAGCGGCTATGAAGTAATTGAAAAAACACCGGGTCTTTTTATGGACCAGGATGGCAATATTTATTTGAATAGTACAACGCCTGCGCTAATCTATATTAATGGTCGCGAGCAAAAAATGAGCACAGCCGATATTGCGTCGCTGCTGAAAAGTCTTCCTCCAAACTCAATAGCCAGCATCGAAATTCTTCGTACGCCTTCAGCAAAATATGACGCCTCAGGAAGTGGCGGAATAGTGAATGTTGTTTTGAAAAAGGGGGTAAAGATTGGACTGACGGGAAGTGTAAACGCCGGGATAAACCAGGGAAAATATGGAACTCAATACTCGGGCTTCAATCTCAACAATAATAATGGCAAGTTATCAACCTACATGAACATGCAGGTGACGCATAAGAATACTTATGATGAAATAAAGACTGATCGAAAGTTTGCCCCTGACTCATTGTTGAGACAGGATGCCGTTACAGTTTACCCAGGCAATACTTACTATATTGGCTTTGGCACCGGTTACCAGCTTAATAAAAAATGGGAACTTGATTACGATGGAAGGCTTAGCTGGAGTGATGGTAATAATCATTCTGAGAACAGGAGCCAGATAAGCAAGGTAAGTAATGACGAATTGATAACTGATAATCTTGCACTGGTATCGAATCACAACAACACCCTTTTTATCACTCAAGGTATATCCTCTAAATTATCTATTGACAGCCTGGGTTCTGAATGGACTAATGATATTTCTTATAATTATTCGCCAAACAATACGAATCAAAATTTTGAAACTAATTTTTTCTTTCCGGGAATATCGCCTGTTTCGGGCGACGGATCATTAAAAACAACGCTGCATTTCTTCTCTGCACAATCCAATCTCACGTGGAAATTTAAAAATAGTTTTTCAATTGAAACAGGCGTGAAGGCGACAATGACAGGATTTAAAAATAATACAGACTACTTTATTCAAGCAAATGGCTCAAGAGTAAAAGATAATGTGAAAACGAGCGAGTATGATTACAATGAAAGCATATCAGCAGCTTACTTGCAGGCTTCAAAAACTTTTTTTGGAATTACTTTGAAAGCCGGTACCCGCGTAGAAAACACCTCGATGAAAGGCAAACAATTAATTCCACAGGACACTACATTCAACATCAACCGGACAGATTTTTTCCCATACGTGTATTTAAGCCGTTCACTTATGAAAATAATGGGATATAGTTTAAAAGCTTATCTCGTTTATCGACGTACCATCAACAGGCCCGATTATCAATTATTAAATCCATCGCAACGATATATAGATCCATATCTTTTCGAAACAGGAAATCCAAAATTACGACCACAGTTCACGCAAAATTATGAAGCGAATATTTCAGTGGATGAACGGCCCATTTTTGCATTAGGAATTAATGATACAAAGGACATCTTTACTAATGTTGTGTACCAGGCAGACACAAGCCGAAGTGTAGCTTACCGTACGTATGACAATCTTGGAAACAACAAAGAATTTTATTTCCGGGCTCTTGGCGCCATTCCCCCTGGACGAAGATATTTCATTGTAGCAGGCACGCAATACAATCACAATTTCTACCAGGGCCTTTATGAAAATAAGCCGTTATCGTATAAAAGAGGAAGCTGGTCATTCTTTACTTATCAAACGTTTAAGCTTTCAAATACTTCGCAGATAACGTTACATGGATTTGTACGATTCAATGGGCAACAACAGTTTTACGAGTTATCTCCGTTTGGGTCACTTAATCTAAGCATCAATAAACAATTCCTAAAAAAGAAACTGGTTCTTACGCTTAGTGCAAATGATGTGTTTTTTACCAACAACAATGATTTCACACTTGACCAGGGAAGCATTTCTGCCAGGGGTTTTAGAAAATCTGATACAAGACGAGTTGGAATAAACGTGAGATATAATTTTGGGATAAGAAAAAAAGATGAGAAAAGCTTCCTGAATAACCTGGATATAGAAAGAAATTCTCAATAAAAATTTTATAAAAAAAAGCCCGGCTTCTGCCGGGCTCAAGATGATATTAAATAATCATTGAATTCACATTAAGCATTAACTGCCTTCTGTGCGTCACGATATTTTTTAATCATATCATGTGATTTCTTCAAGGATGCTTGTTGGTCTGTTATAAGTTGTCTTGTATCGGCATTTATTTCAGCATCTGATGCAAGAGCTTCCTTGTAAGCCTTCTGTGTCGCGTCTTCACCATACTCGCATGATTCAAGCATAGATTGCCTGTCCTTGCCGGAAAAAGTCGCCTTTACATCCATCCAAGCTCTGTGAATTTTTCCACTTGCAGTTGTTCCTTTTGCAGGATCACCACCAAACTTTTTTACTTCGTTTGTGAGCTCAGCAGCATATTTGCGGCTATCATTCGCCATTTTATTAAACACTGCTTGTAGGTCTACATCATATGATTTGATATCGTTTGATGCTTTTTCATATCCGTCAACCCTATCATTATTTATCCTGATAAGATCATTCAATACTTCGGTTAATTTATCATTTGCACTCATGGTATTTTTTATTTAGTTCATGATAAGTAAGACTAAAATGATGCCATTACTATACATAACTACAATAAGTACCTTTATGCAAATAATTGGTTGGAATAGTGGAAAATATTCCACTTCGAAATCTTTAACCGGGATAATAATTGCCGCACTTGTTAAAGTTTTTTAGATGATAATTTTAAAATCTTAAAACAAAAATTATGATTGAAATAGTTAAAGGTATGCCTGCCTATGTTGCTGGCTTCGTCGCAACTGGCAAGGTTACCAGCGATGATTATCAGAAAATAATTTACCCACTTGTAGACAGCATTGCGAAAGCTTTCGGAAAAATAAATTACCTGTTAGTAATTGAAACACCTCTTTCAAATTATAGTGCAGGCGCATGGATAGATGACGCATTGCTTGGCGCAAAATATTTTACTAAATGGAATAAGCTTGCTATTGTAACGCATAGCGACGGCGTCAAAAAATTCACTGATGTCTTCGGAAAATTAATTCCGGGAGAAACGAGGGGATTTAAAACCGAAAATCTTGCGATCGCAAAAGAGTGGATCTCTAAACAAAAAGATTAGCGCAAAATTTTTTTTATTAATAAGAAATGAGAGACGCTCTCAATACAGAATCTTTTTGTTGCTGTGTAAGAGAATAATTAAAATGATATAACGAATATTCCCAGTCACCATAGGTCACGTTAGGTAAAACGATAAACCTTTCCCCGAATTCATTGGCAAGTGCATTCACATTTTGCATTCGGTGTTCAGCATTCTTTACATCAAATAAAAAATTAAAATCAGCAAGATTGTCTCCAAGAAGCATTACAACAGAATGAGTAGCTTCTATATTCTTTCGTCTCTCCTCTTTGGACGAACTTGTTGTTCTTAAAAAAATATGGTCGTTATCAGCGAATGGCAAATTGAATTTTTTAAGGTTATTAAGCGTAGCTTGTTTTTCTGCGTCATTCCTGTTAGTCACATAAAAAATTTCAATGCCTTTTGCAGCGGCATATTTTAAAAAAGAATAAGCTCCGGGAATTGTATCAGCATCTGCCTTCGCAGTCCATTCGCTCCAAGATATGCTTTCGTAATCTTTTCCCTGCAGCACCTGGTGCGCTTCATAAGCACTGTTATTTAGAACTGTTTCATCTATATCAGTAATCAGCGCTTTTGGCTTCGGCGTGTTTTCCTTTTCTATTTCATCTACACGCAAATGAGCAATGTTGTACGCCTGCAGGCACAGTGCTCTATACTCAGCTGCATGCTGCTGGTAAGCTGTGGTATAAATTTTTCCGTCAATCACCGTATTGGCAGGTGCAGGCACACCTGATACATTTATCCTGGGTGCGATAGTGCAGGATGATACGCAGATGATTATTGGCAGGATGAATTTTTTCATAGCCCAATTCATTTGTTTATTTATACAAAATAAAAGCATTGGCGAATGGCGACGAAATCTAAAATTAAAGGGTACATTTCGAATTGTCGCTTTGCCGAACTGCACGCGGGCGGTGGAGACACCACCACTGCGGGCTGCCCTTCCTGGTGTCACCACCAACCAGGGACAATTGCCCAAATCAAACTCTACAAAAGTTTTACTTTTTTACTTCTTAATTTTATCTGAGATTAAATTCAATTTAAACAAGCAAGATGGATTTTGTAGATTATTATAAAACGTTGGGTATTGCAAAGAACGCCAGCGAAGCCGATATAAAAAAAACCTATCGAAAGCTGGCCAGGAAATATCACCCGGATGTAAACCCAAACGATAAGGAAGCGCATAAAAAATTTCAACAGATAAACGAGGCAAACGAAGTGCTGAGTGATCCTGAAAAAAGAAAAAAATATGACCAGTACGGAAAGGACTGGAAGCACGCAGACCAATTTGAAAAAGCAAAACAACAACAAGGTGCTGGTGGATTTGGAAGAGGCGGATTTGGGGACCAGGGCTTTGGAGACTATACATATTCTTCGGGGGACGACTCTGGCTTTTCTGACTTTTTTGAATCCCTTTTTGGAGGTGCCAAAAGATCAAGGCAGCAGGCCAAATTTCGCGGACAGGATTATAATGCAGAATTGCATTTATCATTGAATGATGCTTACGCTACACACAAGCAAACACTTACCGTCAATGGTAAGAATGTGCGGATAACAATACCTGCAGGTGTTGAGAACGGCCAGGTGATACGGCTTAAAAATTACGGGAGCCCCGGCGCGAACGGTGGTCCGAACGGCGATCTTTATATAACTTTTATCGTGAACAATACTACTAATTTCAGGCGTGAAGGAAATAATCTTTACAAAGATGAAGACCTCGATTTATACACCGCAATATTAGGTGGAGAAAAAACAATTGAGACTTTCAGTGGAAAAATAAAATTGAAGGTAAACCCTGAAACGCAGAGTGGCACAAAGGTGCGGCTGAAGGGAAAAGGCTTTCCCGTGTATAAAAACGAAGGCGAATTCGGCGATATGTATGTAACGTGGAACCTGAAGTTGCCAACCAATTTGACGGCAAAGCAAAAAGAATTATTTACCGAACTCTCGAAACTCTAAATAAACTTTTCTGAATATGAAAACAGGAGATTTAATACCGGCAAAAGATTTTTGTGTACATCATAATATTGAATATTCTTTTATCAGCTCATTACAAAATTCAGGATTGATAAATATCACTTCGGTGAAGCGTTCGACGTTCATTCATGTGGATGAAATGAAAAAACTCGAAAAGTTTGTGAGGCTACATTATGATTTCGACATAAACCTGGAAGGACTTGAAACAATAAATCACCTTCTTGAAAGAATTGAAAGAATGCATCTGGAGATCGTTGAGCTTCGCAACCGCGTTCCCGACTCATCTGAATGATATACTTTCTAATAAAATTATTTATTCTTTTTTATTAAAAGGCCATTCGCTGTTGAACCTTGCTTTTATAAAATAAACGATCAACCCTGTTATAATTACAAGAATTCCTCCGAGCATTAACTTACTGCCTGTAGATATTAAAATGAAAAGCCACATCCCGATTGCCAAGACAACCGGAACAGGAAATAGCGGCATCTTATAAGGGAATTCTACCTCTCCCTTCTTACTGCGTAATATCAATAACCCAATTGCCTGTCCTATAAATTGTATCATGATCCTCATAGCGAGAATAGCACTTATTACATCACTTAGCCTGAAGAGCATACTAAATACAAATGCGAGTGCACCAAGAAACAGTAAAGAGACATAAGGAAAGTTTTTTGTAGGATGCAGCTTCGCAAACACTTTAAAAAATTCGCCATCTGCCGCCGCTGCGTAAGGAATACGGCTATACCCGAGAGTAGCTGAAAAAACAGAAGCGAACGCCACCCATAATATGAGACAGGTCACCACATTTGCTGCAGTATTTCCTGCTAGTTGTTGCATGAACTCACTTACAAGAAATGAACTTTCTTTTGCCTGCCACCACGGTATTACACTCACCACACTCACGTTCATCAACATGTACAAAACCGCAATGCCCGCGATAGAAATAAACATACTTCGCGGAATATTCCTTGATGGATTTTTTATCTCGCTCCCGAGATGACAAATATTATAATAGCCTAAATAGCTATATACCGATTTTACACTTGCAAAACCTATAGCAGTTACAAATGCATAATCGACATTAATTCCGGAATTAATATTTTTTATAGGCGATAAAAAATTTCCATGCACAATTCCACCTCCTATGATCCACGACATAGTGATGATTACTCCGCACCACAGGAATACACTTATCTTGCCTATCGCATCTATCTTCCTATAAAGAAGCAGCACGATGAGACAAACTACTGTGCCACTTACTATCTTTTCTGATAAATCCGTAAGCGGAATGAGGTAAGAAAAATATTTTGCGAAGCCTATAGCCGCAGATGCAATTACAAGAGGTGCCTGTATCATCGTTTGCCACACAAAAAGAAAGCTCATCATCTTTCCTGCTCCTTTTTTTCCATACGCTTCTTTAAGAAAATTGAATGAGCCGCCTGCTTTAGGAAATGCAGCGCCTAATTCGCTCCATACCATTGCATCTACAATTGACAGAAATGCGCCGGCAACCCATGCATATAAAAAGTAAGGACCGTTCATCATACCAATTACCATTGGCATAGTAATGAACGGGCCAATGCCCACCATATCGGTCATATTGATGGCGGTGGCCTGGGCAAGGCTAAGCCTTCTTTCTAAAACCTGCTCCGGCATTAAATAGATTGATTAGTGAAATAAAAGATGGTAAATGATTTAATAGTAAAAATACAAAAGCATGATTAATGAATGGTTTATCATCCATTAATCACGCTTCAGAAGAGTATCAAAAATAATTACATGAAATTATTTTCATCTGCGCTCGGGCCGTAGCTGCCAGGTATTGGCACATTAAGCAATCTTAAGTACACTCCTAATTGTGCCCTGTGATGTATTTGCTGGCTCAGCGACATCCTTACCACATCGATTTTCGGATCAGAACTTAATATTTTTTCTCCATGTCTTAATGTCCATGGCTTGTTTAAAAATGCTTCATTTTCGGGCACTAATACTGATAAGCCATCTTTGTAACGCTTTTCGAAGTAATCCATTAATTGCTTGTTGTTACTAATATCAGGCTGCTCGTAAGGCTGAGCAAAATCAAGCTGATCAGTCGTGAAGATCATGTGAATCCATCCCGGCAAATCGGCGATGTGGCCTGCAAGCCTTTTGATCTCCATGCTTTTTTCATGGGGTTTATAATCAAACTTATCGTCGGGAACTATTGAAAGCATCTTACGTGTTGTAGCGCCTTCTTCAATAAATTGCTTTTTGAAATATTCAATGAATGTCATAAAAAATGTTTTTGTTTTTACAAAGAAACAACCTCTTTATGACAACCCTATGTCAGCAGCAATTGAGTTTGTTCTATTTTTTTCAAAATATTTTCGGCGATGGTGGCCACCATATCATTTAGCTCCAATGGCTGAATAATTTTCGCTTTATCTCCAAATAGCATAAACCACCTGGCAAACCCCGTAAGCGAACCACACAGGAACGTCATTCGCACCGCATCTTCCATGTATTCTTCTTTAATAAAGCCATTGTAATATTTCTGTTCACCAAAATATTTTATAATGTCTTTATCTACATCAATTACCACCCGGCGCAACTGTCTTTCTTCTGCAACCTGGTTTATAAAATTCTGAAGCGGCGGATGTTCCTGCGACATAGCTTCATCGGTTACCTGAAGCTTGTTTATTTTATCGGTCCGGAAATTTCTGTAAGCTCTTCTTGTGCGGCAAAAAGCAACAAGATACCAGTGGCTTCCCTGGTAATAAATTCCGACCGGCTCAACCATTCTTTGCAGTATTTCATTTTTTTCTATAGAGGTATAGCTCATTTGTATCACCTTAGAAGTGGCGACCGCTTTTAATATTTTGGGAAGAAATAGTTCATTTGGCTTTTCATACATAAAAGTTGGATGCGGTACTACCGCCACATGCCCGCTGATTTCCTCGGCATGATTTTTTTCCGCCAGGCGGAGCACCGCCTTTATTTTGTCAAGCGCAGATATATAATGATTAGATGAATTTTCATCGCTCATGGATTGCATCAGTTTTGATGCAGTAAGCATTGCCGACACTTCATCAGAATTAAACATTACCGGAGGTAGCTTATAGCCCTCCATTAAGCGATACCCGCTACCAGCTTCGCCGATAATGGGAACTCCTGCTTCTTCCAACGCATGTACATCGCGGTAGACAGTGCGAAGACTTATTGAAAACTTCACGGCAATATCCTGCGCCTTCACCAATGGCCGTGACTGGAGCTGAATAACAATAGCGGCTAAACGATCAATACGATTCATTAGTCTTGTAAAAGATTATTCAAAGGTTTTGTATCCATTAAATAAGTTTATCATTTTTACTTATTCTCATCATTTCCGGATAACCTAATTTGAGTGCTAGTGCATTTACAGCACGTGCAATTCGTTGGGTTTTTGTTTCTTCAGTTTTTGCAGCATCGATCCATTTACTAAAATAATTTCTATGACTGCCTGCAAGGTTATTGAAATGCGTAAGTGCTGCTGGTTCATCAGCAAGACATTGCATAAATTCAGGATTTATTTCCACCGGTCTTTTATCTTCCTCAAGTTTGGCTAATATTATTGCGCCTTGTCTTTTACCTAAAGCCTTTCTCATATCTGCTTTCAATGGAATAATAAAACCTCCACCACCCATCGGAAGCAAACTTGTTTTTTCAATCTTAAAATTATCGAGACTGCCTCTCACCCTATATGATTTTTTATATCCCTCCCTGAGCTGATCGGCAATATCACCAGTAATTTCGATATAATGCCAGCTCGTCTTCTCTCCTTTTTCCCCAAACTTTTTTATTACCGCTTTAAACTCAATCATCGCCATCTTTTAAAAAGGATTTAAATAGTCAACTAGTATTTTGATGTACTTGAAAGTTATTTAGTATTTCTGTGCTCAGTTAGTAGCCTGAACCCTGAAAGGGTGTAAGGATTATAGAAAAATATTTAAATACAAAAAAAGAAGAACCCCAGAAGGGTGATATTGAAAAATTGATTATCTATTCATACCACTCGAAAAAATATTTTTCTTCATATTCCACCTCAAACTTTTTTAAAAATTCAATATATTCTTCTTTAAAGGTCTTCTTTCTGTGGTGGTTTTCCTGGTTTAAAATATAATTATATACACTATCAATATGGGAATGAGAATATGAAAAAGCCCCAAATCCTTCCTGCCATGCAAATTTCTTTTTTGTCCATTGATGATCATTAATAAAATTTGACGAATTATTTTTAATATCTCTTACTAAATCGGAAATAGACATAGCAGGACGCAAGCCAATAAACGCGTGTATATGATCAGGCATTCCATTTACAATTATTGACTTTTGATCTTTCCCTTTAATGATGCCTGCTATATATTTATTTAACTCTTTGCTCCAATCATTGCTGATCATATTTTCCCTCCTTTAACGGCAAAAATAACCTGAATATAAAGTTTAGAAAATGAACCTGGCATAACAAATAAATTTACGTTTATAAAAAATATTACCCCTTCGGGGTTAAACTATTAATCACTTCTCTTTGCTACAATAATGTCAACCCTGCGGATTTTAATTTCAATCTCCTTACGACTGCAGAAAGCTTATTTAATTTCGGGTTTTTTAAGAATTAAATCATTTCAAAATATTTTTCACGTAAAGCGAAGTAGAAGATTTAATTTTTTCAACATAAAAATGCAATTCTAATGTAGTTTAAAAGGAGTTCTATCCAGCACATCTATATATTACTGAGACTTTAAAATTAGTATTACGAAATGATAAATAACTTTGCGTCCACTTATTAATATCAAACCCAACATGAGTACAAAGCTATCAGTTAATATAAACAAAATTGCTACGCTTAGAAATTCAAGGGGCGGCAACAATCCTAATGTAGTAAAGACAGCAGTAGATATACAGAATTGTGGTGCAGATGGTATCACCGTACATCCACGCCCAGATGAAAGACATATACGCTATGCTGATGTGTATGAATTAAAAAAAATAATTACCACTGAATTTAATATAGAAGGCAATCCCAAAGAACAAAAATTTGTTGACCTCGTGCTTGCCAATAAACCTAACCAGGTAACATTGGTTCCTGATGCAGGAGGACAAATCACTTCTGATCATGGATGGGATACGATAAAAAATAAGGATTACCTGGTAAAAATCATCTCAGTGTTTAAGCAGGCAGGAATAAGGGTTTCGATATTTGTAGATCCGGAAGTGAAAATGGTAGAGGGAGCAAAAGATACCGGAACAGATAGAATTGAGCTATATACAGAAGGCTATGCAAAGCGATATGCTAATGGCAATCATGAAGCAGCGATAAGCGAATATATTGCTGCCGCAAAAAAAGCAAATGAACTTGGGTTGGGAATTAACGGCGGCCACGATCTTGATCTTGAAAACTTAAATTATTTTGCGAGAAATATACCGGGCTTGCTGGAAGTTTCAATCGGGCACGCGCTTATTTGCGATGCGCTTTATTTTGGTTTAGAAAACGCCGTACAGTTGTATAAAAGGCAACTAGTTAGCTAATCAGCATATTAGTCTAATTCATCTATTTCAACAACTCTTCTAACTTACTGTTCAATACTTCGCCGCGAAGGTTTTTTGCTATAATCTTTCCATTCGGATCAATCAAAAGATTTTGAGGAATGCTCCTAACCTGGAACAGGGCGGCCACCTCATTGTTCCATCCTTTAAGATCGCTTACATGATTCCATGTAAGACCATCCATTTGAATGGCATTTAACCATGCTGGTTTCGCCTGATCAAGCGATATACCAAGAACCGTAAAATTCTTATCGTGGTATTTATTGTAAGCGGTCACTACATTTGGATTCTCCATGCGACACGGACGGCACCAACTTGCCCAAAAATCAAGCAGCACATATTTTCCTCTGAGAGAAGTGATACTTACAGGCTTACCTGTTGTATCATTTTGGGAAAAATCTTTTATGACTGAACCGATAGGGTTTATTTTAGATTCCTGTATTTGCTGATTAGCATATTGTCCAAGTCCACTTACCTGGATAGGTGGAGGTAAAAGTTTGTAAAGTTCGTCAGCCGTAGTTCCGTTCTGCGTCAGTTGGTACATGCGAATAACAGCTAACGGCGCCACATAAGATTCACGATGCTTCTTCACAAAATCAGCACTTATCTTTTCGATCTCTTTAAAAGCATTTTCATCGAGGCTTTCACCGGCAGCCAATTTTTGATCATAGGGCTTTAAGGCATTCGTATATTCAGCATACAAAGCATGAGATGGCGATCCTTTGATAACAACCTGATCAATTGAATTTCTATCGCCTGTAAGCGTGATATTACTGTTGTCAAGAAACAACGGGATAAGCGGTGGCTGATCGCCAAATATCAACCCTTTAAAGCCGGGTTCTTTTACGCTGCCCTTTATTACAAACTTCCCATTTTCGACTGTAGCTTGTTTCTCCGGCTGGTTGGTTTGCTCGTTAAGAAATGAAACCGTTGTTCCATCAGCATAGCCGGTAACATTACCGATAATGGTGAAGCTCTTTTCTATGGGCAGTTCAGTTTTTTTCTTTGTCTGCGCAAATCCAACAACCGGGATAAGAAAAAGAAGAATAAGTGCTTTTTTCATTATACTAAAAATTGATTGCAAATTTAATTTTTTTTGGGTTGAAACAAAGCTCTCCATAAACCTATGGGTGTAAAATTGAGTTAAGAAATCTTTTGGTATCACTATTAATATCCACAGAGTTTTCAACGGCCCTGATATATGCCGTCCCGATAATTGCTCCTGCAGCGTGTTTGCAAGCGGCGGAAAATGTTGCGTGATCTTTTATTCCGAAGCCAATAAGAATTTTATTTTTCAATTGCATGTTTTGAAGCCGTTGAAAATAATGCTGTTGGATTTCCATATTTTTATCTGTGCCCGTAATGGAAGATGAAGAAACCGCATAAATAAATCCATTGCTGAGGTCATCAATTTTCCTGATACGTTCTTCACTGGTTTCAGGGGTGATTAAAAAAACAAAATTCAGATTGTTTTTTTCAAATAATTCCCTGTATTCGTTTTCATATTCAATTATTGGCAGGTCGGGTAAAATGATGCCATCAATGCCACATGCATTTGCCGTCTCGCAAAACTTTTCAATGCCATATTGCAGTACCGGGTTTAGGTAACCCATTAGAATAAAAGGCACAGCTCGTTCCGCAGAATTCACCTTCTTAAAATTTTGCAACTGCTCAAATAATAGTTTGATGGACATTCCATTTTGCAAAGCTTGCATGCTGCTTTGCTGTATAACCGGTCCGTCGGCGAGAGGATCACTGTAAGGCATGCCGACTTCTATAAGATCGGTACCATTGGCGATAAGTGCACTTATAATTTGCGCAGTGTCATTTAACTGCGGAAAACCGGCAGTAAAATAAATACTGAGAATATCTTTTTGTTTGTTTTCAAAAAGCTTTTTAATCCTGTTCATAATTTTCATCTGTTGATATCAAATTTCATCATTCAACTTCTCCATATACGTTTCCATGTCTTTATCGCCACGGCCGCTAAGATTCACCACCACCACGTCGCTTTTTTGTAATGCTAATTTATTCAGCGCATACAGTGCATGTGCAGATTCAAGTGCAGGAATAATGCCTTCAAGTTTTGCAAGCTCAAAGGAAGATTGCAGCGATTCATCATCAGTGGCACTCATAAATGTTGCACGCTTGCCCGCAAATAAATTTGCATGCATTGGGCCGATGCCCGGGTAATCGAGTCCTGCAGAAATACTATGCGGTTCAATCACCTGGCCATCTTCCGTTTGCATTACCAGGCTTTTACTTCCATGTAAAATACCGCGGGTACCCAACTGCGTTGTGGCAGCGCTCATACCGCTATCAATTCCTTTACCTGCAGCTTCTACCGCTATTAATTTTACAGATGGCTCTTCCAAAAAATGATAAAAAGCACCGGCAGCATTACTGCCGCCGCCAACGCAGGCAATTACAAAAGCTGGCAATTCATTGCCGGTTTGTTCTTTAAGTTGTTTGCGAATTTCCTGGCTTATCACGCTCTGAAAACGTGCAACCATATCAGGATAAGGATGTGGGCCAACAACACTACCGATAAGATAATAAGTATCTACAGGGTTATTGATCCAATCGCGTATCGCTTCATTCGTCGCATCTTTCAGCGTTTTGCTGCCACTCGTTGCAGGTATTACTGTTGCGCCAAGCATTTTCATCCTGGCAACATTAGGCGCCTGTCGCTGTATATCTTTTTCACCCATGTACACAATACATTCAAGGCCTTTCAATGCACAAACCGTTGCGGTCGCCACGCCGTGTTGACCCGCGCCGGTTTCAGCAATTATTCGCTTTTTACCAAGTCTTTCCGCCAGCAAAATTTGTCCAACTGTATTATTCACTTTATGTGCACCCGTATGACAGAGGTCTTCTCTTTTTAAATAAATCTGCGCACCATATTTTTCACTTAGCCTGGCGGCAAAATATAATGGTGTTGGCCTGCCCACATAATCTTTCAATAATGCATGATATTCTTTTTGAAAACTTTCTTCATTGATGATTTGAAGATAACTATTTCTTAAATTTTCGACATTACCATACAACATTTCAGGAACGTATGCTCCGCCAAAATCACCGTAATATCCTTGCTCGTTTACTTGCCACATTGTTTATTATTTTTTAAGTCTGTAATAAGTTTACAAACTCTTTTACTGCTTCCATATTTTTAATACCGGGTTCTGTTTCAAATTTGCTATTAACATCAACACCATAGAAATAAGGATGACTGAATTCTTTTATCGGCTCTGCGTCGCCGGGAGCTATGCCACCACTGAGGAAAAAATCCTTTTCTATAATTGCTGTCTCTAACAAATCCCAATTGAATTTTGTACCCGTTCCTCCATAAATGCCTGCTGAGCCATGATCAAATAAAAAGAAATCGCAAACTTCGTGGTATGGTTTAATCATCCAGTCGATATGATTAGTTCCTTCATCAATTCGAAATACTTTTATAACTTTTGCGAGTTTGCTTACGTGTTTACAAAACGCAGGTGTTTCATTCCCGTGAAGTTGCACAAGGTCCAAATGATATAGTTCAATCTGCGTCGTGATGTCGGCTTCACTGGCATTTACAAAAACCCCAACTTTTTTTGTTGTCATCTTTAAGGATGCAACTTCTCTGCTTTTTAATTTAGATAAAACATAACGCGGAGACCGTGCGTAAAAAATTAATCCCGCGTAATCAACTCCCATTGCATCCAGTTCCTGCAGTTGGCTAACGGTGGTTATTCCGCAGACTTTAATTTTCATATTTATATTTTATCCAAGCTGTTCGATAAAATGTTGAAATGCTTTTGCAAGATCTTTTCTTTCATAAATTTTCAGCCATAATCATTCAGGTGTCAGGCCATTGGAGTGGCCAGACACCTTTCCAACTCTTTTACGAACTCTTGAAACGCTTTTCCCGGATTTTTTTCTTTCATAAACTTTTCGCCCATAAGAAAACCTTTGAACCCGTGCGATTTCAGCAAGCGGATGGTCTCAACGTCATCAATACCACTTTCAGAAATTTTAATTTTATCTGCGGGGATTTTC
>JBDTVF010000005.1:0-38654 GCA_040007325.1 Ginsengibacter sp.
CTTATTGGAAAGGCACGCTGCAGGAGTATTGCAAATTGTATGATTATTCCGCCGAAGCAGTGAAAAGAGCTTTTCCAGCAGCAAGAATTGGCGGCCCTGAAGTTACGGGAGGCGGTGCAAAATATCTTGATACTTTTCTGCATCATTGCTTTTACGATACAAATTATGTAACGGGAAAAATTGGTAGTCCGCTGGACCTTGTGTCTTTTCATGCCAAGGGCTCGCCAAAAGTGGTGAACGATATCGTGGTGATGGGCATCCGCAACCAGTTAGATAATATCACTGAAAACTTCAAAGTAATAGCTTCTTACCCGCAGTTAAAAAATATTCCGGTGATCATTGGCGAATCAGATCCTGAAGGATGTGCGGCCTGTGGCATGGCTACACATCCTGCAAATGCATATCGAAACGGGACCATGTATTCCAGTTATGAAGCGGCGGTCTTTGCGAGGGTAACAGAACTGGCCAAAAAATTTGCTATCAATCTTATTGGCGCTGTAACATGGGCTTTCGAGTTTGAAGATCAGCCCTGGTTTTATGGCTATCGTGATCTTGCCACTAACGGTGTTGACAAGCCTGTACTTAATGTATTCCGCATGTTCGGAATGATGAAGGGTAAGTCAGTGTATGCTACCAGCGATCACCAGTATTCTCTGCAGGATATTATAGATGCAGGTGTTCGTAAGCCACAGAATGACGTAGGTGTAGTTGCTGCAAAAACCGATTCCTCTGCAACAATTATGATTTGGAACTATCATGATGTAGATAAAAAAGATAAGACCGCACACGTTGCAATGAACATTACTGGCATTAGCGCAGCCAACGTAAGAATAACGGAATACAGGATCGATGAAGATCATAGTAACGCATATACGCTTTGGAAGAAGATGGGTGCTCCGCAAAAACCAACAGCAGCCCAGATTACAGTACTTGAAAAAGCCGGGCGATTGCAAAAGATGGGTTCCGCTAAATCTTTCACTATAAGAAATGGTGAGGTTTCATTAAGTATCAATCTGCCAGAACAAGCGGTCTCACTTTTGAAACTATCATGGTAGAACAATTGGATATTCAGTTATTCATTTTCTTACCGCATAATAAGATCCTGGCACAATAACAAATGTCAAGGCTTTTTTGATACGGGTAATTTTTATCAGACCAATATAGGAGGTAGTTGATATGAGCAACGTTTAGGGTATATCAAAATAAACGGAGATAAAATGTAATAATTATCAACATTTAATTTGCAGCGATTGTATTGATAATGCCCTAAACATTTTGCATTACATAACCTGCAATTTCTTCGAGTGGAATAATTTTATTCGCAGCATCAAGGAGTATGGCTTCTTTCGGCATACCAAAAACCACTGAAGTTTTTTCATCTTGTGCAATAGTTTTCGCGCCTGCCTGTTTCATTTCAAGCAAACCTCTTGCTCCGTCATCGCCCATGCCTGTAAGTAAAATGCCAATGCTATTCTTGCCCGCATAAATAGCAGTGGAACGAAACAATACATCTACCGACGGCCGATGCCGGTTTACCAGTGGTCCTTCTTTTACTTCTACGTAAAATTGTGGCCCTCTTTTCTTCAATAACATATGAAAGTTCCCAGGGGCTATCAAAGCTCTGCCGCGCTTCACAATATCTCCGTTTTCAGCTTCCTTCACCGCTATTTTACAAGTGCTGTTAAGACGCTCAGCAAATGATTTTGTAAAATTTTCAGGCATGTGCTGAACAATTATTACTCCGGGAGCATCTGCTGGCAATGCTTCGAGAAATACGCCAATAGCTTTTATACCGCCGGTTGAAGCGCCCAAAGCAATAATGGTGTCATTTGTAGGCACCAGGTTTTTTGGTCGTGTATGATTTAAGATTGCATCTGCTGAAAATTTTGCTGGTACAAAAGGGGCAGTACTTACTCTTTTTTTTAGTTTTGCTTTAGCCACTTTTTTTACCAGTTCGCACATGCTTGTTCTACATTCTTCATCAATAGCATTTAATTCAAATATTTTCTTTGTCATCACTTCTATCGCACCACAGCCCATTGCTTTTAGGGTTAATTCAGAATTATTCCCAATCAGGTCAGAAATAATTATTGCAGGAATCGGGTGCTGTGACATTATTTTTTTTAGAAATGTCAAACCGTTCATGCGCTGCATCTCAATATCAAGAGTGATAACATCTGGTATCTGTGTAGTCATTTTGCGGGCTGCAATAAAAGGATCCGAAGCAGTAGCGATAACCTCAATCGCAGGATCGGAGGCTAATACTAGCGATAACGTCTGACGGAATATCGCCGAGCTATCAACAATCAGCACTTTTATTTTTTCAC
The DNA here is from genome assembly GCA_040007325.1 of Ginsengibacter sp. Taxonomy (GTDB): domain Bacteria; phylum Bacteroidota; class Bacteroidia; order Chitinophagales; family Chitinophagaceae; genus Ginsengibacter. The sequence continues at coordinate 2,328 of JBDTVF010000005.1, forward strand.
TCATGTTCGTGAAGATTAAAGTTTTGACTATTGTTTTGCTGATCTATCAGGTTTATATCGCCACGGGTATAGCTAATCAATACAACACCATTAGCGGTATTAAAAATTACTTTCCGGCCAAGAAAGCCACCGATACTATAACTGATGATAGGTATATGTTCTTTATTCAGCACTTCTCTCGCAAGGACAATATTGCGTTTGCCGATATTGAAGATGCCGTTAGAGTGACTAATATTGCTGCCACCGAACAATTTTGCTTTAAGATTTTTCTTTTCACTTCCCATGTGTAGCATTCTCGCAATAAGCTCAGGCGTTGCTATATTTCCATATTTAAATGACGAAAGTTCTTTGTCACCGAACGGCAACATAAAATGATTTATACTGCCAAACTGCAACAGGGGATCCCATAAAAAAACTGCCACGCATGAACCAAGAATTGTATCAACAAGATGGGGCTTCTTACTGGAAAAAAGTTTGCCAGGGTAGAGGTAATGCTTGTCAATCTGAAGGCCCGGTTTCTGCATCGATAGCTGGCTTTATATTTTCTTAAATGTTGTTGGTTGTATTTGCACAAGTGGTAAGGTCATATTTGAAATGGATTCGGAATGCCCGAGAAAAAGATAACCGCCTGGTTCTAATTTTGAACATAGCTTGAGAATGACTTTCTCTTGCGTGGGGCGATCGAAGTAGATCAAAACGTTTCTGCAGAAAACTGCATCAAAATTTTGATTGATCGAAATACTATCTTCTAAAAAATTGAATCGATGGAAATTTACTTTGGCCCGTAACGCAGGAATAATTCGTACTGTTTTCTTTTGATCGTCTTTACTTTTCAGTAAGTACTTTTTCTTAAATATAAATGGAATAGGCGCGGCTTTCTCCATTGTATAGACCGCGGTACTGGCTGCCTGCAAAGCCTTGCTGGAAATATCTGTAGCAAATATGTCGAAATCGAAAGAAGTATATTTTTCAGAAAATTCACTCATGACCATAGCCAATGTGTAAGGCTCTTCACCTGTAGAACATCCTGCGCTCCATACTTTAAATTGCCGCGTGGCATCTCCGTCGCAATACTTCGGTAAAACAGAAGTGGAAAGGAAATCAAAATGAACAGCTTCGCGAAAAAAATCAGTCTTGTTGGTGGTCACAACATCTACCATGTGAACGAGTTCTGCCTGTTGTCCTTCTTTACTAAAAACATAATCATTATATTCTCTGAAAGAAGAGAGATTCAATGCCCTTAACCTCTTTTGCAGGCGGCCTTCAAGCATGGTCTTTTTTGTTATCGGAAGCTTTATTCCATAGTTGTGTAAAATAAAACCACTCAGCTTGCTGAATTCTGCGTTAGTCATCCAGGTTATTTTCTGCGTTAAGCCTTCTAAAATTTTTCGTACTCTTCATCCAATACATCCATGTTAAGGTTAATGCCATTCGTCCGGCCATTGCTGTTTAACTTTATTCCATTGGATTTATTTTTCTTTTGCAAGCCATTTTTATGGTTATTGTTTAAAAGATTTTTTGTGACAGAAGATTTGTAGATCCCTTCCTCATTGAACTTAAAGAAGGAGATGATCTCTTTTAATTGATCTGCCTGCGACGAAAGCTCTTCGGCACTTGCAGCCATTTCTTCGGAGGTTGCTGCATTTTGCTGTGTTACCTGGTTTAGTTGCTGCAATGCGTTGTTGATCTGACCGGCGCCCAGATTTTGTTCCATGCTCGAAGCACTTATCTCTTCCACAAGTTTTGCGGTCTGCTGTATACTTGGGACCATTTGCTCCAGCAACTTTCCAGACCGTTCTGCAATGCCTAGACTCGACTGCGAAAGGTCATTGATCTCGACGGCCGCTTGCTGGGATTTTTCGGCTAACTTTCTTACTTCCGCAGCAACTACAGCAAAGCCTTTGCCCTGCTCACCGGCACGTGCTGCTTCTACAGCAGCATTCAAAGCAAGAATATTAGTCTGTCTTGCGATGTCGCTTATGATTGTAATTCTGGTTGCAATTGATTTCATCGAAGTCCCTGCCTGTGCTACTGCGACGCTTCCTTCTATAGCATCTTCGGAAGCTTTAATCGCAATTTTTTCTGTCTGCTGCGCATTCTCCGTATTGTGTTGAACATTAGCAACCATTTCTTCCATAGAGGAAGAAACTTCTTCTGTTGCGGCTGCTTGTTCAGTAGCACCTTCACTCATTTGTTGTGAAGAAGAGCTGAGTTCCTGGCTTGCGGCTACAATATTTTCTGATGCTGAATTGACATAAGAAATGACGCTTTTGAATTTACCAATCATCTTTTTTAGGTCGGTAAGTAATTCTCCAATCTCATCTTTATTTGTTGCATCTATTTCCACCGTTAGGTCACCTTCGGAAAGTTTTGAAACAACCAATGATGCATTTCGAATGGCCTTGTGAATACCTCTTACAATCGTTATTGAAATAATAAGTGCTGTAAGCACACCGATAAAAATCAAAATGTAGCAATGAAGTCTTGCATCATTGTACACTTTGTCACCTGCGTTATATTCTCTGTCTGCAACTAAAAGTTGCACGTCTATCAATTCATTTATTTTGCTGGTAACAGGATCAATCTGCGGGTACAATTCTTCAACGTCAAATTTTCTCAATGCTTCCGTATCTTCTTTTTCTACAATAGATTCAAGGGAGGTAATGGCTTCATCAGAATTTTTCATCAGCTCCTGGATTTGGTCGGCAACTTTTTTTTCTTCCAAATCAATATCGCTTGTAAGGTAAATTCGCCAATTACTTTCAATTTCTGTCTTGGCTTTCTTTATCATTCTTTTGCCTTCCTTAAAGTCGATATTACCATCTCTCATTTTATGAGTTGCATTAACTATATCCACTGCGTACATATCGGAAATCACTTTCAATTGCTTTAGCGGGATCACCCGATCTTTATAAACGCTCTCGAGGGAATTGTTTACCGTATTGAGATTGCTTAAGCCGTAAATGCCAATGGCAAGTATCGTGAAAGAAGTCAGGAACACCAGGATGTACAGCTTGGTAGATATTTTCATGTCTTTGATCATATGATATTGGATATAATAGTAATATAGGTTTTAGAATCTTTCATAGTTTTCGTCAAGTACGTCTTTGCCGTTCATGTTCAAATGGATTCCACCGTAAGCGTTGCCGTTAGTGTAAGCCCCTTTTGGTTTTTTTGAAGCCAATTTGTTTTTAGCAACATGGTTATTATTTGTGTAGATCTGCGGAAATTCCCGGCTTTTCACCTTGTATTTAATATCGCTGCCAATGTCAAAGCTTATTACTTCTTTAAGTTGTTCTGCCTGGCTTGCAAGTTCCTCGGCACTTGCAGCCATTTCCTCCGAAGTAGCAGCATTTTGTTGTATTACCTGGTTGAGTTGTTGAATTGCTTTATTTACCTCATTCGCACCGGTATTCTGTTCTATACTTGATAGGCTTATCTCCTGTACTAGCTTCGATGTCCTTTGAATTTCAGGAACTATTTCCTGTAATAACTTTCCTGATTTTTCAGCCACCGTTACTCCTGCCTTGGAAAGATTATTAATCTCTAATGCGGCGGCCTGCGAGCGCTCGGCAAGTTTCCTTACTTCCGAGGCAACCACTGCAAAGCCTTTTCCATAATCACCAGCACGGGCAGCTTCCACTGCAGCATTCAGCGCTAAAAGATTTGTTTGGCGTGCAATGTCTCCTATAACCGATATGCGATCGGCAATTTCTTTCATCGATTGTACCGTATGATTCACGGCCTTGTTTCCTTCTACAATATCTTCCGCCACTTTAATCGCAATCTTTTCTGTTTGCAAGGCATTGTCAGTATTCTGTTGTATGATTGAAGCAATCTCTTCCATTGATGATGATACTTCCTCAGCTGACGCAGCCTGTTCGGTGGCGCCTTCAGACATCTGTTGTGATGAAGAATTCATCTGTGTACTCGCTGCAGAAATATTATCTGAAGCTCCCTGTACAAATGAGATTAACTCCTTGAGCTTAGTGACGAGATTAGTAATATTCCTGATGATAAAAAATGAAATAATAAGCCCTGCAAGAATGCCGGCAACAATAAGAATAAATGAATTGCTCCGCGCTTGCAGGTAGACATCGTTCGATTGAGCGTGCTCTGCCTGCGCAACTCTTACCTGAATATCTATGAGTTCTTTAATTTTTGAAGTAATGGGATCTATCCTCGAGTATAGCTCGTGTTTTGTATAATTAGTTAGCCCGGCGGTATCGCCTTTTTCAACAATTAGCAGCAGTGTTTCAATTGATTCATTAGCGTCATCCATTAATTGCTTGGCTTCAAGTACAAGATCTTTTTCTTCTGACTGCAAATATGTTGTAGTGTAAGCTTTCCAGTTTTGGTCAATAACGTCTTTGGCTTTCCGTATGCTTTTTTTACCGGCTTCGAGAGTGATATTTCCGTTTCGCATTTTGTGTGTGGCGTCGACTATCTCCACAGCATACATATCGGAGACCACTTTTAATTCCGTTAGAGGAATTACACTTTCTTTATATACAGTTTCCACTGAATTGTTTACATCATTCAGATTGCGCTCACCATAAATACCTATCACGCCGATGATGGCTGACATGATGGTTACAAGGATGATAAGCTTGGTTGAAACTTTGAGGTTTTTCATCGTGAAGTCGATTATAATTTGGAACTTTTAAGCGAATTTTTCTATTAGTTGCAATTAATTAGTTACTTCCATTACTGCTATCTCTTCTGCGGAGAATACTTTATCTATGTTCAGGATCATAATGAATTCATCATCAATTTTTCCAATGCCATTGATGAAATCTTCGCGGTAAAATGCACCCATACTCATTGAGGGTTGAATCACTTCTGCCGGGATATCTATAACTTTTTGTACCGAATCAACCACCGCGCCTACTAATAGTGGTTCAGTTCCTGCATTAATGTTTAAAACGATGATGCAGGTATCAATTGTAAAGTCTTTACCCGGAAGACAAAATTTATCGCGGGTGTCTATCACCGGGAGTATATTACCCCGAAGGTTAATTACACCCTTCATAAATGATGGCGACTTTGGAATTTTTGTGATAGGCTTCACTTCAAGAATTTCGAGAACCTTGCCTACATTGATAGCGAATAGTTCATTGTCGAGCTTAAAAGTGAGATATGAGTCTGTATTATATGTCATGTGTATGAGTAAACACTTTTTTTATTTAAAAATTGTTCTATAACATTAGTGGTATCAAGTACCAGAGCGATTTTCCCATTCCCTAAAATGGTGGCCCCGGAAATATTATCCATGTGTGAAAAATACTTTCCGAGTGGTTTCAATACAGCCTGAAATTTCCCTATAACTTCATCTACAATAAGCCCTACTTTGTTTTCTTCATAATAAATGATCACGATTTCCCGCGTCGAATTATTTTTCTCGATGTCATCAAACTCTTCGCTTAAACTTATAAATGGTATTTGTTCGCCATCGAGTACAATGAGATTATTAAACCTGTTTAATTGCTCGCTTATGGGTATTTCATAACATCTGTCAACGGCCGATATTGGAATTACAAAGTCCGCGTCATTTGTTTTTACAAGAAGGCCATCAATGATCGAAACGGTAATGGGAAGCCTGATGGTAATAGTGGTGCCTACATTTACCTGTGACTGGATTTTAATTTGACCCCGTATATCAGCGATCTTCCGCTTTACAACATCCATCCCAACGCCCCGGCCCGATATTTCGCTGACTGTTTCCGCAGTGGAGAAGCCCGGTAAAAAAACAAGATTAAGAATTTCTCGTTCGGTTAAATTGTCATCAGGCCCAATGATACCTTTTGTGATCGCTTTCTTTTTTATCCTTTCAGGATCGATGCCTTTACCATCGTCTTTTATCTCTATATAGACGCTCGTTCCTGCACAGTAGGCATTAAATGAGATTTTACCATGGTGTTTCTTTCCGATGCTCACTCGTGTTTCCGGGTCTTCAATACCGTGATCAACACTATTTCTAAGTAAATGCATTATCGGATCGGACAGCCCTTCCATAATGTTTTTATCTAACTCCGTCTCAGTACCATCTGTAATGAATTCGATTTCTTTATTCAGTCCTGATGCAAGATCTCTTACAAGGCGGTGAAACGGCGTAATCATATTTTCAATCGGGACAAGGCACATGCTGAAGGCGTTATCTCTTAAGCGTGTTGAAATCTTTTCGAGATTTTCAGAGACAGATAAAAGTTCCGGCTGAGGATGATGTTCGGCTAACGTACCAAGTTTCGCCTGTAAGGTCATTAGTTCACTTACCAGGTTCATGAGATTATCCAACCTGCCGGAGGGAACTCTTATACTTGGTATCACCTGCTTTTTATAGTCATGGATTATCGGCTCTTTGTCTAATGCTGTCGTGTCTTTGGCGTAAGAAATTTGATTCTCTTCATTTAAATCATTAGTAGAAAACTCTCCGTTTTCTACTGCATTTTGAGAAAGTTCTTTGATGTCAAGTACGCATTGATGTTGTACATATTCAAAAACTTCAGAGATATGAGACAAGTCTTGATTCGTGATAAGAAATATTTCCCATGAAGTGTAACAAACGTCAGCCTCGCAATTTTCAAGTGACGGAATATCTTTTAGATGTGCAGTTATTTTGCATTCACCGAGTTGGTACAATTCACTAATTATTGATAAAGGATTACTGCCGTTCAGGAAGAAATTCTTATCGGGACGAAAATGTATCTGCCATGTTTTTAAAGCATTGTTGTCTAAAGCCATATTATTTGAAGAAATAGGCTGCTCACAGTTCCTCTCCGCGTTTACGCCAGACCTGGAAATAATTTCGAGAACCTTTTTTGAAAGGTATTCATGAGATCTCTGTTCTCTTTCCGTTAAGTTACCGCTGTTGTTTACAAGAGCCGATAGGTGATCTAAAGCAGCGAAACTAATGTTCAGTATTTGTTTGGATATTTTAAGATCACCACTGCGAACCAAATCATAAACAGACTCGAGGTGATGGGTGAAATCTGTAATTACCGTGAAGCCAAACATGGAACTGTTGCCTTTGAGCGTATGCATATTCCTAAAAACATCTTCAATAAGGCCCGGGTCATTTAGGTTGTTTTCCATAGAGAGAAGGGTTTTCTCCATGGATTCTATAAGCTCCTTCGCTTCTTCTTTATATTTCACAGAAAGTGCTTCCATTAATTGATTAGTTTTTTTATCGTCGGAATCAGCTTCTCTTTTATATTGCTTTTATCAAGCAGCATAGTCGCTCGTGATGATTTCATCAATTCTTGTCTGTCATTTTCGTTATCGGCTACGAATAAAACTATAGGGATGTACTTATAATCATGATGCTTCCTTACCTGCTCAATCAGCTGTATCCCGTTCATATTCGGCATGTTGAGATCCGTAAAAACAAGGTCGATATCTCTTCCGTCGAAAAGGGCTAAAGCGTCACTTCCGTCATCTGCAGACAATACATTGTAACCTGCTTTTTGTATGAGAAAACTCAATGTTTTGGCAACCACAGGCGAATCGTCGACAACCAAAATTGTATTGAGTAGGGGCATTAAATTAATATTTTTTGTTATTAAAAAAATTCCCGGAAAGGCCGCTATTAGTAATGGCTAAATTGATACTTTCAGAATCATCAATATTGATAGCTACATGCTTGTTTTCTGCTAATGCGCTTTTTTTTAATGAAATCAATAATTGTAAGAAAGCCATGTCGGCCTTGACAACATTGCGAAGTATAAGTTCTAAATTTTGGGAATCGTTGAGCGCTGATGTTAGCTCCTTTTTTATAATGGCGGCATTCCCGATAGCCAATTGTCCTTCGAGGATCATTTGCTTTGAATGCAAATCTGTGCCGATTGTCTGAATGACAAAAGTTTCTTTTTTCATTAGGGCGATTCAATGTGTGTAGAAAGAGTTTGAAATAAAAATGGCAGCTCACGATGGCTGCTTGCATTTATCCGTTAATCTTTTCTTGCATCATAACGGAATAAGAAGTCATTTATTATCAAGCCATATCTTAACTGAACCAAGTGTTATTTATCGAGATTATAAACTGAGGCAGATATTTTTTGCTTCATTAATTAATTTAAGTTTTGCTCTAAGGCATAGAAGAAAACTCGTGACAATTTTGCAACTTTTAATAGCTTCACAAAATTGAATAACCAGAAAAGACTTGAACTACATAAAATAAGTGATATGGCAGATAAACATTCAACTTTTGAGAAGGTAAACCAGATGTTGCAGCAACTTGGGTTTAAGGTAATTAACAAAGATGATGCACGCCCCTGGGGAGGGTTCTATGTAATTGATGAAGATGATGCATCGCAGTTTGGTCAACAATATTTTCCCGGAGAAAGTGCAGATAAACTCAGGATCACACAGAAAATCAGTCCTAAGATTTTGATTGTTGCACCAAATACGAGATTAAGTTGGCAGTATCATCATCGTCGTGCAGAAATATGGAGGTGCGTGGATGGCCCCGTTGCAGTTGCTACCAGTGATACTGATGAAGAAGCGGAAAAACATGTTTTACAGAATGGAGATATCATGAGGCTGAAGCAGGGCGAGCGTCACCGCCTGATCGGGCTTGACACATGGGGCATTGTTGCAGAAATATGGCAACACACGGATGCCAATAATCCGAGCGATGAAGATGATATTGTACGCGTTCAGGACGATTTCGGCCGCTAAACTCCGAAGCCACCTTAAGTATTCGATACATTCAATTATTTTTTCTCTCAATTTGGAATCTATGCCCACTGTATCATTGAGCAGTTCTTCAGGCGAATGGATTATGGCCTCATAATCCTTGCATCTTCGATGGCTTTCATCGATAGTACGACTCTCAATGCAGTGTTACCTTCTATTCAAAAAAGTCTTGATGCTAAGGTAGCAGATCTTTTCTGGCGACGGTTCCGGCTTCAATTAGCGGAAAGGAAAGAAACAAGATAAAGAACTTATATAAACAAGCATTTATAAAAGCATATGGTAAAAGTAATGATGCTTTGTGCTTTGTTAGCATTTCTCGGATCGGCAATGTCCTTCATCTTTATTAAAAATGGAGTTATAAATAAACAGGAAACGTGATTGAATAACTAAGCGCAATATCGATTGATACAATTGGAAATTCAAAACTCAAATTGATATGGAACCAACAAATAATATAACCTGGCCGGAATTAAGTTATGCAGATCTGAAAGACACTTTAGCAACAGTTCATATGTGGGCTCAGATCGTAGGAAAAATCCGGTTAAAAAAAATGCCGTGGACAAATCACTCATGGCATGTAACGCTGGAGATTTCGCCATCAGGTTTTTCAACAGGCAGTATACCGTATCAGAGCGGAGTGTTTCAAATAGAATTTGACTTTATCAACGATCTCCTTCTGATCACTGCAAGTTCAGGAAAGCGAGAAGAAATGAAATTGTATGCAAGAAGTGTTGCCAGCTTTTACAATGAATTATTTGAAAAGTTACATTCCGCTGGAATTGAGGTGGAGATATATGCCATCCCGAACGAAGTGGATCCGGCCATACCATTTGCTAAAGACGAAACCCATAGATCGTATAACCACGGTCAAATGGTATTATTTTGGCAGGCTTTAGTAATGATACGCAACGCCTTTACAAAATTCAGGGCAAAGTTTATTGGCAAATGCAGCCCCGTTCATTTATTCTGGGGAGCATTTGATCTTGCAGTAACCCGCTTCTCCGGTAGAACTGCACCGCTACATCCGGGAGGAGCTCCGAATATGCCAGATAAAGTAATGCAGGAATCATATTCTCACGAAGTAAGCAGTTGTGGCTTCTGGGTTGGCAACGACCAATTCCCCCAACCGGCTTTTTATTCCTATTGCTATCCAACCCCTGAAAATTTTAGCAAACAAAGGGTAAAACCTGCGGAGGCATTTTACAGCGCGGAGATGGGGGAATTTTTACTGAACTATGATTTGGTCCAACGTTCAACTGATCCTGAGATGGTGCTGCTGGAATTCTTACAAAGCACTTATGAAGCTGCAGCGACGATTAGCAAATGGGATAGAGCAAGGCTGGAATTTGATTTCTCTTCATTTGAGAAATAATTAAGAAGCCGTTGTTCAAGTGGATTATATCCGCAATATCTATCATTACCCTGTAATAATTTTTGATGACTTTAAATTAATGCTCAAACTATTGCAAAGATGTTTATTAAATATTATGTTTGCAACTCGTAATTATGGTTCGCAATCAAATTGAACCGAATAAAAGCTTACCAGCTATCCTTAGTAAAAAGTTCCCATTTTCCTTGAAGTTTTGATTTTGTTAATTGTAAGCTTTGACACTGTATAAGCTAATTAAAAATGCATTACCTATTTATTTTTAATGAGAAAATAGATTGCTAATATTATCGTTATAAAACACCTTAAGTAAATTATGAGATTATATGAAACCTCAGAATGAAATGTAACTGAGGGGGGCGAAGCCGTACTATTTTCATGACAATTTGATGTTCCAGCAAGTTGATCCAACCTCTAAAGAATTTAGCGTGTTTAACCGGATAAAAGTTTTAGCGGGGCTTTGACTCAATTGAATACATTCTTTTCGGAGGGGTGCCTGGAAGGATGTGGTGATAAAAATAATAATGAGGACGTTTGAAAATTGGAATATCTTCAAAGATATTTGCATTTGACTGGGTCACTTCAATCAAAACATACTTTAAAAACTAATCTGCCATTAAAAGTTTCATAATGTTAAGGAATAACCTAACTATTTTATTTTTAAAATTGACCCTATGCCTGGTGGTTCTGGCTTCTTGCGGATCATCCAAAAAGATAGATAAAGATTTTCTTTACTTCCAAACAGAAAGGGATAACATAGGCACCGCGATCATGAAAGAGCGGGTCATCCAGGTGAACGATGTATTAGGTATACAAGTAATTAGTAAGACGCTCAATCAACAGGAGGCCGCTCTTTTCAATATGCCGGCTGCTGGTAATATTGGTGATAATTCTTCCATTTCTGCAGGCCAAAGTAATTTTGGATATTTAGTGGGAATTGACGGTGATCTTGATTTGCCACTGATCGGCAGCATAAAAGCTGAAGGGTTGACGAAAAATCAGTTAGAAAAAATCTTACTGGATCAATTGTCGCAATATATAAAGGAGCCTTCCGTATCTGTAAGGTTCCTACAATTTTCTATAAATATATTGGGTGAAGTAAAATCCCCGGGCTTAAAAAGTTTCCCGATAGATCGTGTGACAATAATTGATGCAATAAGCGCTGCAGGGGATTTAACAGATGCTGGTAAAAGGCGCGATATTTTGGTGATTAGGGATGATAAGGGGAAAAAATTGTACATACAAGTGGATATGACAAGTGGTTCTCTATTTCAATCACCAGCATACCAGTTGCAGCCAAATGATATTGTTTATGTAGGGGCTAATTTGAACAAATTGCAAAATTTATATAAAAATCCTAATTCAGGAAATAACTTTCGTACAGTAACTTCTTCACTTTCCCTACTTTTTTCAATTTTTAATCTTTTATTTAGGTTTAAAGTAATTTAATATGGAAGAAGAAAAAGATTTATTTAGCGGCGGATCAAGTGGGCTTACTATTAAAGAGCAAGTTTCCAAGTATCTTGCTTATTATCCGCTTTTTATCATCTCTATAATTATTTGTATAGGCGCAGGCATACTTTATTTGCGGTACGCGATACCTATGTATAAGGCATCTGCATTGGTATTTGTAAAGAATGATAAAACAGGCAATACCTCAACCGATCTAATAAAAACAGCGATTACCGGCGACCCGATGAAATCGAATCTTGACAACGAGGTGCAGCTTATGAGCTCACAAAGTTTAATGGAGCGTGTCGTAAGCAAAAACGGTTTTAATATTTCATATATCTATTTAGGAAAGCTTAGGAATACTGATCTTTACTTAGATGCCCCTTTTCGTTTAATACCACAAACAATCAAAGATAGCAGCAGCCCTTTATTTATTACTTTGTCAGACTTAAATAATGATGGCGGTGTGCTTCAAAAAGGAACGTCTGATAAAGGTCCGAAGCTGGCATTTAAATGGAACAGCTCTTTCGCATTCGATAATAACACGTATTCACTAATCAAAAGGCCGGAATCTATTAACAAAAATGACAGATATTTTGTCGCCTGGAAGTCACTACCTCAGGCCGCTGCAGAGGTATCCAGCCAGTTAACGATCGGCACATTGGATAAAAGAACCAGCATTCTTCAACTTAGCATTTTGACTGAGAACAAAAAGAGGGGAATGGATATTCTCAATGCGCTGTCTGCTGAATATAATTTAAACGATATTCAGGACAGGAATGTAGTTTCACAAAATACCATCAGGTTTATTGATGATAGGCTATCCGTTGTATCATCTGACCTAAGTGGTGTTGAAGGAAGACTAGAAAATTACCAGGGTAGCAAAGGCCTTATAGATGTGAATGTTCAGTCTAATCAATCTTTTGAAAATTCTAATAATCTTCAAAAAGAGATTGCTGACAATAATATCAAGCAGGCAGTCGCTAAAAGTATCATGAACTATTTTAATACTCCCGGTGCACAGGATAAATTGGTGCCTTCTACACTTGGGCTCGATGACCCCACTTTGGGTGCCTTGATTGGTAGTTATAATGACTTACAGATGCGTAAGCAGAAGGAAGCACCCTCTTTAGCAGAGGGTGGAATTATTATGAAGGATTTGAATAATCAGTTGAACGCGACAAAAGGAAGCATACTTGAAGCTCTTCAAAACATCAACGGCAACCTTAAGCAAAAAGAGAATAGCCTGCAGCAACAAAACGGTCAATATCGTCAATTTTTATCGGCATTACCAAGTAACGAACGTGCAATGCAGGAGATTAAACGAAAGCAAAGTATTACTGAAGGCCTCTACCTATATTTATTGCAAAAAAGAGAGGAAGCCGCTGTATCCAGCACTTCTTCCAATGTTCCAAATTATAAGCAAATTGATCCTGCTGTAGCATGGGGCCCGGTATCACCCAATTCAACAAATATCAAAATTTATTGTGTTCTTTTAGGTCTCGTTTTACCTTTTGGAATCATATTTCTTCGGGATTTATTGAACGATAAGATAATGACCAGAAAAGATATTACAAACCGGGTAGATATTCCCGTTGTTGGTGAAGTTAGTCATACGCCAAAAAAGCAAACCCGAGGTATCTCTATAATGCAGCGTGACCTTGTAGGTGAGGAGTTCAGAATTATCAGAACTAACTTATATTTTCTTCAGCAAAAGAAAGAAAAGCAGGTAATACTCGTGACTTCAAGTTTAAGTGGGGAAGGAAAATCCTTCATCGCTCTGAATTTAGCAGGAGTACTTGCCATACCTGGAAAAAAAGTTGCACTTCTGGAGTTTGACATGAGGAAGCCTACTATAATTGATACACTTAATATAGATCGTCCGATTGGCTTAAACGAATATTTTAATGGAGAGATAGGCATATCTGATATTTACCACGAATATGAAGATATTCCAAGCCTGCATATTTATCCCGCAGGATCTACGCCGCAGTATCCTGCAGACCTATTTTTAAGTGAAAAAATCCCTCAGCTTTTTAAAGCGCTTAAAGCTGACTATGATTATGTTATTATAGACTCCGCTCCAATAGGCTTGGTTAGTGACGCCCTTGTGCTCGGAGGATATTCTGATATTGTTCTTTTCGTCATCAGGCAACGCAATACATTAAAAAAGCAGCTTGAGTTTGTAAGTGAATTATTCCGAACAAAAAAGCTTACAAACATTGGATTTATTTTCAATGATGTTAAAAGAGGTGGAAAAGTGGGTTATTACGGCTACGGTAATACGTACGGCAAAAATTATGGCTACGAAAAAACAAAAAAGAATAAAAAACGTAAAGCAATACCTGCTTAACTGTTATTAAGAAAAAAACCCACCTGCCCTTTTTCTAATTGATGAAAGTTCTTAATAAACGTATTGAAAAAGTCGATTACTCAAAGGTAATCGAATGGAGTAAACTTATCAGTGCCACTGGCTTTGCTCAGGTTGCAATTCAATTAATTGGGTTGGTGTCAGGTATTATGGTGATACGTTTGCTACAGCCGCATGAATATGCTTTATATACTTTAGCGAACACGATGCTGGGAACAATGATCGTCCTGGCGGATGGTGGAATTGCTACTGCAGTTATGTCTCAGGGTGGAAAGGTTTGGCAAGAACATCAAAAGCTTGGATCGGTAATCGTCACTGGATTGCGGCTACGAAAAATTTTTGCAATAGTAAGTCTACCGATTTCATTAAGCATCTTGCTTTATCTTTTGCTTCATCACGGAGCTAGCTGGCTTTTAAGTGGATTAATTGTAATCTCAATTATTCCGACCTTTTTCATGATGTTGAATGCGGGAATTCTTGAAATTTCGCCAAAACTTCAGCAAGATGTCATTCAACTGCAAAAAATCAAAGTTGTTTCTAATTTAGCCCGACTTGCTATTTTAGGTTTGACAATTTTTGCTTATCCCTTTGCTGTAATTGCTTTATTAGCTGCAAGTATCCCGCAAATTTGGGCGAATTACCGTACAAAAAAAATATCGGCTAATTATGCAGATCTAAACCAAGCCGTTAATCCTGAAGTCCAGCGTAAAATTTTGAAGATGGTCTGGAGATTACTTCCAGAGGCTATTTATTATTGTTTGTCGGGCCAAATTGCAATTTGGTTGATATCGGTATTTGGATCCACGGATGCGGTTGCCCAGGTAGGCGCATTAAGTCGGCTTAGTATAATTCTGGGATTTTTTAGCATATTATTCGCTAATATAATCGCACCTCGATTTGCCCGCTTACCCAATAGACGCTCTATATTATTAACCCGGTATCTGCAAATACAAGTTGGGTTATTGGTTTTGTGTGTCTGCATCGTTGGCGTGGTGGCGATCTTCTCATCACAAATATTATGGGTTTTAGGATCTCACTATTTTGGTTTAGATAAAGAATTAGTGTTAATGGCTATTAGCAGTTGCCTGAGTTTATTATATGGTGCGTCTTTTTTACTTGGTACCTATCGTTCGTGGGTAATTAACCCTGTTTTGTTTATTGGAATAAGTCTTAGTACCACAATACTTGCTGTACTGGTGTTAGATACTTCTACATTAGAAAATATTATCATTTTGAATATAATCGTCACCGCTATTGAAGTTATTATGTTAATGGCGTTTAATGTATGGAAGATGATTGGAGCAGAGTCACAGCGTGTCACATAGCTTTTAAGGATTTTAAAAAGATCTCCCAAAAAACAGATGAAGATTATTTTTTTTTGCGGTTCCTTGGAGCCAGGCAGAGATGGTGTTGGAGATTATTGTCGTAGCATGGCAGCAGAACTTATTAAATTGGGGAATGCTGTTAAGTTGGTTGCACTGAATGATCGATATATTGAAGATACCTTGGACCAAAACGAAAAATTTAATAATGTTCAAATAGACATTTTGAGATTTAGCCATCGTGAGAGATCCAAAATTTTACTTGAAATCATAAATAAACTGACTAATAACTTTCAACCGGATTATAGCAGTCTCCAATACGTACCTTATGCATATCACATTAAAGGCTTACCAATAAGTCTTGGAAGATTTTTATCAAAAATTAAAAATGCGGGTAAATGGCAAGCAATGATTCACGAGCCATTTATTGAGGCGTCAAAGCATCAAACTATTAAGGAAAAATTTCTTCGGCAGCTTCAAATAATATGCCTTAGATCTATACTAAAAAAAATTAGAGCTGAAGTAATTCATACATCAATTCCATTTTACATGGATAGATTAGCCGAGCAAGGAATCAACAGTAAACTATTATCTCTATTTGGAAATATAAAAATCGTCGTTGACATTAACACAGCCAATACAAGAAAGATTGACCCTTCTCATTTAAAGGCAATTTATTTCGGTTCAGCGCCAGAAGAAGCCAGGCAGTCGATCTTTGCTGAAAAAATCAGGATTTATTGCGAAGAGAATAACGCAGCGATAGAAATCTTAATATGCGGCAAGAATGGACCACATGGAGGCAGATTTATTTCAGAAATCGAGAATATCTGCCGCGACGTTTCATGCAAAATACTTTTGTTAGGCGAGAAGAATGAATCTGAGATAAGCAATTTATTTATGAAATCTGATTTTGGAATTAGTAGGAACTCTCCTGAATTTGTCGAGAAAAGTGGATCTTCTATTTCTATGCTGGAGCATGGGTTGCCGCTTTGGATACCAATTACAAGAGCAGATACTTTTTTTTCCAATCTAAAATTTAGACCTGAATTGTGTTTTGAAAATCTTTCGGCGATATCGCAAATTTCAAGAGGGTCAATGTGTCCGCAACTTTCTAAGATAACAAAGCAATTCCTGAATGACATTTCATAAGATGTGTCACTTTAATCAGACATTCAATTAATAAGAAATTGAAAATATTAATCTTGTCACACAAGTTTTATCCGGATATTGGCGGTATTGAAGTGAACTCAAAGATATTTGCAGAAGCTTTTTACGAAGCGGGTCATGAGATCAGGTTATTAACATGGACAAAAGAAAGGGGAGATAAACAATTTCCTTTTGTAATTATAAGAAATCCAAACTTTTTCAACATTTGGCGCAATCATTTATGGGCTGAGGTAGTACTTGAAAATAACCCAAGCCTCAAATTATCATGGCCGATAATTGTCTTAAAAAAGCCACATGTAACGGCCTTGTGTACATGGATTAATCGTGTGGATGGTAGTATTGCCTGGCAGGATAAATTAAAGCGATGGTGGCTTAAAAAGTGCTCTGTAGTAATTGCGGTAAGCGATGCAATACGCAAAAAATGCTACCCTGAGGCAATTGTGATAAGTAATCCTTACAACGATAATCTTTTTCGAATAATACCTGATATAAAGAAAGATAGGGATTTTGTTTTTTTGGGTCGTCTGGTGTCTGATAAAGGTGTCGATATCGCGATAAGAGCGCTAAGTCGTATATGGGCAGAGCGAAAAGAATTAGTATCCAACGCAGCTTTCACAATTATTGGTGATGGACCGGAAAAAAGATCATTAGAGTCGTTGGTAAAACAATTTGGTATCGAAAGCAGGGTGAGTTTTGTTGGCCCACTGAAAGGGGAAGAGTTAGTTCGATGTCTGAATCGCCATAAATTTATTATAGTTCCTTCTGTGTGGGAAGAGCCTTTTGGAAACGTTGCTTTGGAAGGTATGGGATGCGGTTGTGTGCCAATTGTTTCTGATGGGGGTGGCCTGCCAACTGCAGTAGGCGATGCCGGATTAACTTTTACAAGAGGGAGTGTAGAAGCTTTGGTAGAAGCCATTGTAAAAGTGACTTCTGATATAAATCTGCAGATAGAACTTCAGGCAAATGCCAAAGAACATTTAGAACTTCACAGGCCTGAAGTTATTGCCGGAAAATATCTTGATGTAATGGAAAAGGTTATTTAAAAGTGTCACGCAATTCAATAAATTTTGAATCAGATGCAAACCGTTGTTTCACATCCTACAGGTAATCGAAATGTGAGGGCAATAATAAGTTCTTTTGCCAAAGCTGGATTATTGGCGGAATTTTTTACGACACTTTCAATCGATTCGAAGGCAGGTTGGCTAAAATTAATCCCCGCCAAATTTCGGTATGAGCTTAAGCGAAGATCGTTTCCGATACCGGCTGAAAAAATAAAATCATTTCCTTCATTAGAAGTAGCTCGCATGGTATTCGCAAAATCAGGAATTAGTTATCCCATACGCCACGAATTAGGGTGGGCGAGCGTTGATTCCATTTACCATCTTGTAGATCGCAAGACAGCTGGACATCTCCAAAGATTAAAAAAATATAAAAATATTAATGCTGTATATGCCTATGAAGATGGCGCGCTTTTTAGTTTCAGGCAGGCAAAGAATATGGGTATCAAGTGTATTTATGATTTGCCGATTGCCTATTGGGAGACAACACGCAAACTGATGGATGAAGAATCACGAAGAGTTCCTGCATGGGCAGTAACATTAGGCGGTAGTGTTACAGATTCCGCACAAAAAGTTGAAAGGAAAAGCGAAGAACTTAATTTAGCAGACGTAATTATTTCGCCAAGTAAATTTGTAGAAAGCTCATTGCCCGAATGGACGAAGAATAAACAAATAATAATGTCTCCTTTTGGATCACCGGATTGCGTTGCAACCGAAGATGTCCGTTCTGTATTAATCCAAAAGGCGGAGGACCGCCCCTTGCGGATATTATTTGTCGGCTCGATGGGTCAAAGGAAGGGACTTGCAGATTTATTCGCAGCAATGCATTTACTAAAAAGTAGTCAGTTCGAATTAGTCGTGATGGGCACGCTTCGTGCTCCAATGCAATTTTATAAAAATGAGTATGGCGACTTTAAATATGAACCGGGAAGGCCGCATGAAAAAGTATTGGAATTAATGAGATCTTGTGATATATTTTGTTTGCCATCAATAGTTGAAGGCAGAGCTTTGGTTATGCAGGAAGCCATGAGCCAGGGGTTGCCGTTAATTATTACACCTAATACTGGCGGTGAAGATTTGATCATTGATGAGAAAACAGGCTTTTTGGTTCCTATACGAAGCCCGGAAAAAATTGCAGAAAAATTGACTTGGTTTAATGATAATCGCGATAAAATTCCGGAAATGGGTTTATTAGCCAAAGAGCATGCAGCCAGGTATTCCTGGGAAAGTTATGGGCAAAAAGTTATAAATAGTTTAATGGAGTTATAATGAGTAATCTGTTTTGTAAATGATAAAACAATGAATACCTCGATAGTCGGTAGAGCTGGCAGAATTTCATTTTCCCCTGCAAATGTCATATCAAGGAAAGCAGAGAGAAATAATTCTACTCAAATCAAAATACTAAAATGGGGAATATGGAGTTACTTTTTTCTTCTAATATTTGAAGGTGCTCTTAGGAAATGGGTGGTGCCTTCTCTATCAACGCCCCTTTTGATCATTCGCGATCCAATAGCTATTGGGTTAATTCTTATGTCAATTCGATTAAAGCAAATCCGAATAAACTCAATACTTGCCGGCGTCGTTTTAATTTCAATAGTTTCAATATTTACGGCCCTATTTTTTGGACACGGAAGTTTGCCCGTCGCGATATTCGGCGCAAGGATATTTTTAATTCACTTCCCACTTATATTTATTATCGGGAAGGTATTTACATTGGAAGATGTTATTGCAATGGGAAAAGTTTTCCTT
Source organism: Ginsengibacter sp. (assembly GCA_040007325.1). Lineage (GTDB taxonomy): Bacteria > Bacteroidota > Bacteroidia > Chitinophagales > Chitinophagaceae > Ginsengibacter. Next base: position 21,528 of record JBDTVF010000005.1, read on the forward strand.
AAGCTTTCCATTCCGATGACGGTTTTGATTGTTTTACAGTTCTATAGTCCGCAAGGCTCATGGGTAAATCGGGGTGTAGGCGACGATATGACTGGTGGTGGATTCAGCGGAGCAATGGGCTTTTATCGACCACCAGCAACTTTTTCATTTATCACCGGCACAGTTGCATTTTATAGTGTCGTTGCTTGTTACGTCTTTTATTTTTTTTTCAATATTAAACTTGTTAATAAATTATTACTATATGCAGCTACCTTTTGTCTTGTTATTTCTATACCAGTATCAATAAGCAGAAGCCTTTTTTTAACCATCATTGTAATTTTCGCATTCACATTATTTGCAATTTCCAGGGAGTCCAAGCACTTAAAAAAGATATTTGGAGGATTTTTAGTTGTTTGCTTAGCCTTAATAATTTTGAGCAATACTAGTAAATTCCAAACTGCAACTGAAGCGTTTTCCGAACGATTTTCCAACGCCAGCAAATCGGAAGGCGGCTTAACCGGGGCGTTGCTAGACCGTTATCTGGGAGGTATGTTGGAAGCGATCCAAAATTCTTCTGAACAATCATTTTTCGGTTACGGAATAGGAATGGGCACTAATGTCGGCAGTATGCTTTTGGCCGGTAAAACAAAATTTTTAATTGCTGAAAGCGAATGGGGACGGGTTATTGGAGAGATGGGGCCAATCATGGGGCTGCTAATTATTTTCTTCCGGTTGAAGCTTTGCGCAGTCATAGGATTAGCTGCATACAAAAAAATCCAGACTGGTAATTTATTACCATGGATTCTTCTAAGTTTCGTTTTGTTGAATATACCTCAAGGCCAATGGGCTCAGCCAACAATACTCGGATTTAGCGTGCTTGTATGTGGGCTCGCCATTGCTTCTCTTAAAGATTCAAAGTAGTTTAGAAAATTGTTGCCCATTTACCTGAATTGGTAAGTACCAGGTACGAACATAATGGGAAAGCAAGTCAATATTAAAAGCAAAAAATAAAATTAAATCAATGCATATTTCAATCACTCACTATTGAATATCTTACGTGTGATCGCGAGTATGGATCCGGCAACAGGTGGCCCTTGTCAAGGGATTAGAAATTTGGTGCCCGAGTTAAAAAAGATAGGTTTGCGAAATGAAGTCGTTTGTCTTGATGAAGAAGATTCGTCATTTTTAGAAGACGATGGCTTCAAGATTCATGCTTTGGGAAAAGGTAAGGGACCATGGTGCTACAACGGAGAACTAATTCCCTGGCTTATTAAAAATCTGCATCGATTCGATGTGGTGGTTATTCATGGCTTATGGCTTTATCCAAGTTATGCAGTCACAAAAGCCATGAAGTATCTTAAGAACGAAAGCAAAAAGAATAAGCAAAAAGTTTTTCAAATACCACGGGTATTTGTGATGCCACACGGCATGCTGGATCCATATTTTCAAAAAGACTCAGGAAGAAAACTAAAGGCGCTAAGGAATGTCGTGTATTGGAAGCTTATAGAAAAAGAAGTGATAAAGCAGGCGGATGGGATACTTTTTACTTGCCAGGAAGAGCTTGAACTGGCACGCCAGCCTTTCCGACCTTACAATCCCAAACGAGAAATAAATATTCGTTATGGGATTAAAATTCCACCCGTTTTCTCCATAAAAATGAAACCGGCATTTTTAAAACAATGTCCTGGGATAGGGTCAGATCAGTATTTTCTTTTTTTGAGCAGAATTCACGATAAGAAGGGAGTAGATCTTTTAATAGAAGCATATTCCAATCAACTAATGACCGAAATCAAAAATGGGAGCCAGTTTCCGAAACTTGTAATAGCTGGTCCCGGTCTTGAAACTTCTTATGGCAGTAAGATTCGTGAGCAAATAAATAGTAAACCAAATCTTAAAAATAAAATAGAACTGCCGGGCCTGCTTCTCGGGGATGCAAAGTGGGGTGCATATTATGGATGCGAAGCGTTTATACTACCAAGTCACCAGGAGAATTTCGGCATTGTAGTGGCTGAAGCTCTTGCCTGCGGTAAACCAGTTTTAATTTCAGACAAAGTGAATATATGGCGCGAAATTTATGATGATGGCGCAGGTATCGTAGCTTCTGATACATTAGAAGGTGTTAAAAAGTTATTTACCACCTGGTCAATGATGCCGCCTGAAGATAAACTGTCTATGACAAAAAAAGCTATGCAATCTTTCAAATCTAACTTTACTTCTCAGGCAGCTGCAATCAGGTTTAGGGAGGTAGTAACTATGGACAAGTAATTTTAAGACGTTAATGTTAGCACAGTAGATTAATGCACAACCAGGATACTTTTACCGGCCCTTCATTTTCTTTGCGCAATCGATTAGGCCGGGTCGTTTGGAATATAGCTTACACTATGCTATTTCGCTTTTCGCCGCGCCAGCTGCATGCGTGGCGAAGTTTCCTGCTAAAATGTTTTGGAGCAAAAGTTGGAAGAGGAGTTCATGTGTATCCTAATGTGAAAATTTGGGCACCATGGAATATAATCCTGCAGGATGAATGTGGAATTGCAAATGGAGCTATATTGTATTCGCAGGACAGAATAACTATTGGCAAAAGAAGCGTTATTTCTCAGGGAGCACACTTGTGTGCTGGCACTCACGATTATACAAAGCCGGGATTTCCGCTTACCACAGCGCCTATTCATATTGGTGACAATGTATGGATTGCTGCCGAAGTATTTATACATCCCGGTGTAACGGTAGGAACAGGTTCAGTTGTTGGAGCCAGGGCAGTTGTTACTAAAAATATGCCCGAGTGGATGATTTGTGCAGGGCATCCATGCGCGGCTATCAAAGAACGAAAACTTATTTCGTAGCTGGCTATTTTTGAACGATGTTGTAAGTAAAAATCTCCTCTATCAGAAAAGTATGATTTCGGTTATCATTTTAACCAAAAACGAAGAAAAGGATTTACCTGCCTGTCTTTCATCACTAGATTGGTGTGATGATGTTCATGTAGTCGACTCCGGTAGTACAGACAAAACTGTTGAATTGGCAATTTCAAAAGGAGCTCGCATAACAGTTAATGAATTTAAAAGCTTCGGTCAGCAAAGAAATTTTGCATTAGATCATTTACAAATAACAAATGATTGGATTCTATTTCTTGACGCCGACGAAATAGCCACTGAAAAATTTCGTATTGAAATTTTAGGACGAATTGAAAATGTTGATGATGGGCTGGCTGGCTTTTATTGCTGCTGGAAAATGATCCTGGATGATAAATGGCTAAAATATTCGGATAACTTTCCGAAGTGGCAATTTCGATTAATGCGTAAGGGAAGAGCAAGATTTACAGATTTTGGACATGGCCAAAAAGAAGATAAGGTGGCCGGCGGAATTGACTATATTAAAGAGCCTTACCTACATTATGGATTTTCGAAAGGGTGGACACATTGGATTGATCGCCATAATAAATATTCTTCTGCAGAAGCGCTGGCACGCATGTCCAACCGGCCACCTTTTAGAAATATATTTTCCAAACATGGTAGCGTCAGAAACCCGGCATTAAAATCTTGGCTCGGCAATCTGCCGGGGTGGCCTTTCCTTCGTTTTTTTTTTACTTATATTCTTAAAGGGGGATTTCTTGAGGGAAAGCCGGGGTTCATCTATTGCGCCAATATGGGCTACTATGAATTTTTGATAAAAATTAAAATGAGAGAACTTAAAAAGGCATCAGCTCACAAATTAGGTTGAAGTCTTTAATTCAAAAAATAGCAAGCCGGGTTTTACTATATAACCTGAGTAAATTTTGAATCTTGACATATGTTATAATTTCGAAAAATCTGCCTAATCTATTTTTGATGTTATACATCTTCTGATATTTTTACTATTTCCAATTATGAAGGTAATGATCAGAGAAGTTCTATTGTAGTTTATGAAATTATTTAAAGTATTTTATTCCTCAACCTATTTTACGCTCCTGGCCTATATAGTTTTCTTTGCCAGGCGTAGACGAAATCACCATTTTAATTACGAAACAAATTTTCTTCCAATAAAATATTCTATTGATACTTTTCTGTCAATAAGTCCAACTGATAAATTTGAGATCTATAATTTTTACTTAAACCTCTTTGGAAATATTCTACTGTTTATCCCTTTTTCGATTATACTAATTACTGCGTTTAAGATTAAGCGGTTGAAATGGATTATTTCAATTGCTTTTTTAGTAAGCATATGCATTGAAACACTGCAATACCTTTTTCAGGTAGGCCTGGCTGATATAGATGATGTAATTCTTAATTTATTGGGAGCTATTACGGGTTACTTTATTTACAAGGCAATCATTCAAATCAATTGGAGTATTTTTCTTAATGGCCTTTTTCATAAAAAAAGAATCATTCACGGAGTTGATCATGAATAGTTTTATAATTGATTAAAGTTTCCTCTAATAGATTTTTCAGCTTGACTTCTCCATAACTCTCCGAAGGTGTAGCCTATAGATATTTCATTTTTTTAAATGGGCTGTTTTCATATTTTAAAGGATACTATGCGATATACTTTGGCGTTATTAGTGATAAGACCAACACCCTTATCCTATGTTTACACCCAAAATCAGGGCATTCCTGTGCATGGTAATGTGCGCCATTTTACCCAACCTAACTTTTTCACAATCTAATAACGCTGCAACCTTCACATTTACACTGAAGAATACGGCTCGAACTAGCGCAGGTGTTTATAAAAAAGATAGCACTCTCGTGAAAACTTTGTGGGCAAATAAAACTTATGCTACTGGTACCTACACTGAATATTGGGACGGTACTGATGATTATGGTAATCGGATCGTTTCTCCGGACGCGATGTACGATATAAAGGTACTTTCTAGTAATGTTACTTATACCTGGGAAGGAGTTGTAGGTAATACTTCTACGTCTCAAACCGGGAAAGGTGTTCACCGTGGTTTGTATACATCCATGACTGGAATGGCAATTACCGGAACTACTGCATATTTTTGTCAAGGGTATTCTGAAGGAGTCTCCAGCCAGGCAAAATTTGATCTTTACTATCCTCAGACTAGAATTGAGATGTCGGGCTTTAAATCTCCAAATTCCACGTTTAATTGTGACTTTGTATCCACTGATGGTGTCAATGTTTATTGGGCCGGATATAATGCTTACGCAACTTCAAACAGTTTCGTTCATGCGACCAGGGTGACCGATGATGCGCAAGTATCGTTTTCCAGTGGGTTGTCTTATACAATGACCCAATTGCCATTTGCAAAAACATACACAAGCGTAATTGATAAATTGAGTAGTGCAAATTCAGCTCCTACAGGTTTGGCAGTCCAAAAATCCGGAAGTTACCTTTTTGTTGCACATGGGCGTTTAAATCAGCTTCATGTTCTGGATAAGACCACGGGTAATACAGTACAGAATTTGACTATCACAAATCCCAGATATACATGTAGTGAAGGCAATAATCTATGGATGGTCTCCGGCGCAAATTCTATTTCAAAATATATTGTAAACCAGGATGGGACTTTAGGTTCCGTACTATTGACAATTAATGCAATTACAACGCCGGGTGCTATGAATTGTGACGGCAATGGATCGATCGCTATTGTAGATCAGGATAATCAGGTGCTCCGTTTTTTCAATACCACAACTGGAGCAGAAGGTGTACAGGTTGGAAATAATGGAGGGTATGCTCTTTCGCCCGCTGTTTCTAATTCGAAGTTTATGTTTAATGACTACCGCGGAAATTTGTTTTCGTTCGTAGCATTCGCGCCAGATGGTAGTTTCTGGCTAGGTGATCCTGGAAATTACAGAGAACTTCATTTCAGTGGAAGCAAAGTTTTTGTTGAGACAATTATGTCTTTAGGTAATGTGTATTCATCTTGTGTTGATCCCAACAATATTAGTCGTGCATTCGCTAATTATCTCGAATTCGATATCGATTATACTCAACCTCTCTCCGGTAATACCGGTTGGAAGCTAGTAAATAATTGGGGATACAATTCAACTTCAAATACGAGTACGAAAAAAATATTAAACGTCACCACGCTATCTAATGGCAAGACTTATGGAATGGATTATGGGGGATTGGGACTAGCTGAGCTAACATCGGGTGGATTAAGAAAGACGGGTGTTGGGATAGGCTCAGCAGTGATTAATTCCGATGGATCTCTCACTAAATTTTCGGGGAGTTATAATATTGGTAACTCAGTGGTGTACACGAAATATACTCTTTCAGGCTTTGATGGTTTAAACAACCCGATCTGGAGTAGCAACGGAACTCTGCTAGCTCAGACGCCGCCTAACACCGTAAAGGATCCGAATAATTTCCCAGGCAATGTTTCGCCTACTTCTTACAATTTTGTAACAGCATCAGGAAAAGTAATATTTTATAATCCCTCAAAATTTTATGGTGGTACAACCACTTTATATGATGGATATCACTTGGGAGCCATAAGAGCAGGTTCTAATAACTGGCTTTGGAAAACGCAGAAATCTGACCATTTGAACTATCAAGGCGCATTTCCGGAAGCAGATTATTTTGAAATTGGGAATAATGTAAATCAATATGCAGGTTCGAATGTGAACGTGGTTGACAATAATATAATCACAGGTTACCATGGAGAATTTTGGAAAAATGCACAAACTAATTATTACAATCATTATTTTGAAGATGGACTTGCGGTTGGACAGTTCGGAACTGATGGCCATATTTCGCCTTTCGGCGTCGCCGCTTTTGGCTATGCTGGTAACGCCTTATCGCCTGTTGCAGTGAAAGATAACAATGGAAATATATATTTATACCACGGTGACGAATCACAACATGCGGCCTTACACAGGTGGAAAATATCTAACCTAAGTTCGATATCGGAACAATATATCAGCGTTCCATACCCCGCTAATTATAATAAAGTTGCATTTGGATATTTAGATCTGCATGCAGGATTGCCTTTTGATGCTACATTGCCTAATGCAGCGGGATGGAGTAAGTCAGGCACTGTAACTTCAAACACTAGTCAGAAAAAATATATTAATGACGGATCACCAGATGTCTTTTCAATTTTTAATCAGAGTTCGGGATCTGCAACTGTGAAAAGAGATTTGGGAATAAATAATGTCAGCAATTCATGGAAAATATCAGGTCAAATAACTTTTGAGGGTAGTGATGTAAACGCCGGCAGCCAAACCATGGCTTATATAGATGTTTTGGATGCTTCTGGGAAAATTCTTACAAGATTTTATTATTCTAATGACCATAATACCGGTATCACCACAATTTATGGGAACGATCAGGTAGTTGTTCAATCGTCAACGGGAGTAAATAATACATTGCTCAGTTTACAGCCATTTGAAGTAAGTGTCAATAACGGACAGGCCACTTTTATCTATGCCAACTATTCGGCTGTGTCTGCTAATATTTTTGATCCTTCTGCTAACTGGAAAACTCCACAGGCTTTAAGAGCTTACTTTGTAAGTGGCTTTCCGTCCTATGGGAAAAATATTGGTTTCGTGGACATGAAATTTTATAAGGATTATTCGAATTCAATTAATCTGTCGCCAATAGCGAATGCGGGAATCGATACACTAATTGCTTTGCCCGTAAATACCATTACCCTCAAGGGTATCGCAACTGATGCGGACGGAACTATTACCAACTATGCTTGGAATAAAATTTCTGGTCCTTCTTCTGGCTCAATCAACAATGCAAATAGTTCAACAACTGTCGTAACCTCTTTAGTTCAAGGAATATATAAGTTCGAACTTAGGGTGACTGATAATCTTGGAGCAGTGGGATTAGACACTATTCAGGTAACAGTAAATCCTCCGATAAATTTACCTCCCGTGGCCAATGCAGGGCCTGACCTAAAAATAACGTTGCCTGTCAGCCTTGTTTCACTTGCAGGAAGTGGGGGAGATGCTGACGGCACTGTAGTAAGCTATTTATGGACAAAAATATCAGGCCCTTCGGCTTACACTATAGTCAATGCTTCATCGCCTGTCACCGATATCTTCGGGTTAGGTAAAGGTATCTACAATTTCCAATTGGAAGTTACCGACAATAATGGAGCCACAGCAAGAGATACGATTCAAATCACCGTGAATGCCGCTATTAATATTCCACCCGTTGCCAATGCAGGAATAGATATTACAGTAGTTGCACCTACTAATACGACGACATTGAATGGATCAGCAACAGATATAGATGGAACCGTTGTCTCCTATTTATGGACCAAAATATCGGGACCCGGCTCATTCACCATCACGAACAACACTTCGCCTGCGACGAATCTCAGTGGATTGGCTTTAGGCATTTATCAATTCGAACTAGCGGCAACAGATAACAATGGCGCTGTGGGAAAGGATACCGTTCAGGTATCTGTGAGCCTGCCAGCCAACATTCCTCCCATTGCAGATGCGGGACAAGATCAAGTGATATCATTGCCAAAAAATACGTTGCGATTGGTCGGTGGCGGAGCAGATCCTGATGGAATTATAGTAAGTTATTATTGGACAAAAATTTCCGGACCTTCATCTGGAGCGATAACAAGTGCGACTTATCCCGTTACATCCGTAAGTACTTTAACCCAGGGATTTTATTCCTTTGAGCTCATGGTAACAGATAATAAAGGCGCAATTGGGCGTGACACAATGGAAGTCGCTGTTACACCGGCCTCATTGCCTTTAAAACTTTTATCTTTTACAGGCACATTAAGTAATAGACAGGTTTTGCTCAATTGGGAAACAACCAACGAAAAAAATGTTCTCGGTTTTGAAATAGAAAGAATGGTTGGCGGTACATGGGATAAAATAGGTTTTGTACCATCTGCAACAGTAGCAGTCCTAAGTAATCACTATTCACTCACCGATACATATCCGGAAAATGGAATAAATTATTATCGACTGAAAATTGTTGACGTGGATGGAAAATTTGTTTATTCAGATATAATTAGTATTGAATTAAAACCCGAAAAAGATATTATTTATGAATGTTTCCCTAACCCTTTTTCATCTGTTACGACCATAAATTTTGAAATCGCTGAGAAAAATTTAGTGCAAATCAATGTTTATAACGCTCTTGGTACCAAGATCGCTACACTTATGAAAGAGAAGAAAGAGGCGGGTGTTTACTCAGTAGAGTGGAATGCGGGAAATATGGCACCGGGTAGCTATTATTACCAGATAATCATTGGTGATAATGCGGTGACAAAAAAGATGCTCAAATTATATTGATCTTAAACTTTTATTTATTATTTTGCGACTTCATTCAGACTAGTAAATTCTGAGCCAAACTGGATTTATTTAATTCTGGACTTAACCTCGCTTGAAATCTCCGGGTGTATCCATTATATATAGAAAAACTGCAAACAGACTAAATCTCCAATTTTTATAATTACCTACAAAGGCCTGCTGTAATCTGCCCAAAGTTGAATAGCGATTGCAAACCTGTATTTCTGGGCACCACTTTTTTATTCCTATAAAAAGCTCTTCAAATCCAATTACTGAATAAATAAGTAATTAGTAATAGTATTTAGATATTAGACCATGAGTAAAAGAATTTTATTTATTGGGGGAAATTTTTCGCCAGAGCAAACTGGAATAGGAAAATACAGTGGAGAAATGATTCAATGGTTATCAGATGAAGGATTTGATTGCACGGTTGTAACAACATACCCTTACTATCCGCAATGGAAAATACAAGATTCTTATAAAAAGCGATCTTACTGGTTTACAAAAGAACATACACCAGCCGGTGGTAAAACTGCCAAAGGATTTACAATAATAAGATGTCCTCATTACATTCCCAAAAAACCAACAGGACTCAGACGTATTTTATCAGATCTTTCGTTTCTATTTACTTCATCATTTGTCGTTTTTGGAATGCTATTTAAAAAGAAAAATGATTTTGTATTTACAGTTGCGCCGCCGTTCTGCTTAGGACTGTTAGGTGTTCTTTATAAAAAAATTAAGGGAGCGAAATTTTTATATCACATACAAGATTTACAAATTGAAGCAGCTCAAAATCTTGAGATTGTAAAGTCCAGATTTTTGTTTAATTGCCTGTATGCTATAGAAAGATTTATTTTTAATAAAGCGGACTTTATCAGTACTATTTCTGACGGAATGATCAAAAAAGTAAAGAATAAAGCAAAAAAGGACGTCCTTTTCCTTCCGAATTGGGTCGACATTCAAAAATTCCATCCGGTAAAGGATAGGGTAAAACTTAGAGAAGAATTCAATTTATCCTTCAAAGACAAAATTGTACTTTATTCAGGAGCAATAGGCGAGAAACAGGGGCTCGAAGCGATCCTGGATTCAGCAAAACAATTGGAAAGCATAGCCGATTTAAAATTTGTGATTTGCGGTTCTGGTCCTTACAAGGAAAACTTGTTGCAACTAAAAAGTAAAATGAATTTGCAAAACATGATTTTTCTTCCATTACAACCTTTTGAAAAGCTAAATTCACTTTTGAATATTGCAAATGTGCATCTTGTTCTTCAAAAAAATGGTGCCAGTGATCTTATGATGCCTTCTAAATTGAGCACTATTTTATCGGTTGGAGGGGTATCAGTCGTAACTGCAAATCCCGGTTCCAGTTTATTTAAGGTTATCGATGAAAATAATGCGGGCCTTCTCATTGAACCCGAGAACCAAGAGGCACTAAATTCGGCAATCAAATATGCCATTTCAAATGATCATGTTGAAATAGAAATTAATGCGAGAAATTACGCTGAAAAAAATCTTTCAATTCATAAAATTTTATCGGGTTTCGCCGGGAGTTTAAGAAACGGCAAACATTTCTCTCGTGCTAAGACAACGCAAAAGATATTGACTCCGGCTACCAGATGACCTCTATTTTTTATTGCACTTCCAACATCGAACTTGAAACAGGAATTTTTCAATCCTTTCTCGGAAAGATTCCTATGAATTTACGCTCATCAATCCTAAAATTTAAAAAGCTGGAGGATAGGCAGAGAGCACTTTTCTCAAAACTTTTACTAATTGAAGGTCTTAAGGATCTTGGACTTCACGCTTATTCCCTAGATCAGTTGCAATTGTCCAAATATCGAAGACCATACTTCAAAGGGAGTATAGATTTTAATATCTCACATTCTGGTTCCTATATCATGTGTGCGATATCCTTAGGTAATAAAGTTGGCATTGACGTTGAAGAAATACGTGAAATACCGGTTTCGGATTTTGACCGGGAATTTTCTAAAATGGAGATGGAATTTATAAGCAATTCAGCAGATCCGATACGGGAATTTTATAAGCTCTGGACGCAAAAGGAAGCTTTTTTAAAAGCAATTGGTAGCGGCTTGTATGTACCGCTAAACCTTGTATCTGTAATTGATAATATCATAAAGTGGGATGAAACAAAATGGTTTCTTACAGAAGTCCCTTTACCGGACACGACAGGCTACATATCTCATTTGTGCACAGATCTTTCGATGACAGAAATGAAAATCAAAAGAATAGTTTTTTAAATATAATTATGCCACTTGGAATATTAAGTTTTAAGATTGCGTCAGCAATTTTGGAGCAAATGTTATAAAATCTTGATGTTAATTTATATATTTGCCATTAAACTTTAAAGGCCTTCGGAAGTATAGCGTTAAACCACATTTAATTGATTTTACTCACTTCTGACCCTATGCTGTATCTTGATAAATTATGTTAAAGCCAAGGCTGTCCAATACCTGAATTTTTCTTTTCGATTTGAAGCGTTTATAAGCTTCAATGCAAATGTCAATTATCCAATTTTATATGAATGCCTGCCCGAGGCGATTGGCCGATCAAGTAGCAAATTGAAATAAATAGGTAACCACGCTTTATAACCACATCTAAAGGGATATATGAATTCAAGCCTTAATGTAATATGCTTACCATTTGCCGGAGGTAACAAATATTCCTACCGGGAGTTTAGAGTGCATTCACCATCATCAATTAATTTAATTCCTCTTGAATATCCAGGTCGTGGGGGCAGGATAAAGGAAGATCTTTTGTCTGACACAAGTGCGCTTGTTGACGACTTATATAAGATAATAGTTACGTTAATTGACAACCAGGATTACGCAATATATGGCCATAGTCTTGGAGGATTATTAACTTATCTTCTTACTAAAAAAATTATTGAAAAAGGCCATCGGCCTCCGGTACACTTATTCATAACCGGGACCACCGGGCCTTCGTCTCTTTCCAGAACTGAGAAGAAAAGACATTTGATGCCAAAAAGAGAATTTATACAAGAGCTAAAGGATCTGCAGGGTATGCCTGATGAAATACTAGCAAGCGACGAGTTGTTGGAATATTATGAACCTATCCTCAGATCAGATTTCCAAGCAAGCGAAAGCTATTCTTATGAATATTCAGAGCCGCTTGATATCCCTATCACAGTTATTACTGGACTTGCGGAGAATATGACCGATGAAGATATCGGGTTGTGGCAAAATGAAACAAAACAAATAGTTGACTTTAAATGTTTTCCCGGGAATCATTTTTTTATTTATGATTATACCAGGGAAATTGTTCAAATAATATCAAATAAAATATCACTAACTACAAAAGTTTATCAAGTATGACCGAAAAAAAAATGTACCTAAAACCAAATGTTGTAATGGAACCTTTGGTGGATAACTGGTACGCATGGAGTCATTTGGTTTCTCCTGCAACTGCGGCAATGAATATTACCGGGAGGCATTTGACAATAGTTGAGTCATACTTAATGGCGCCTTCGATACATGCTGAGGCTTGTGCAAACCCAAAAATGAAAGGCGGTCCATTTATGGACCTTGGCGGCGGACGTATTGACGAGGTGGAAGCATTGCAAAAGAAATCACTTAAAAAGCATGAAAAGCAAATTCAATTTGCCAAAGCTATAAAGGAACTTGATAAAATGCTCGCCACAGAAGCTAAGGGATACGGACTTGAGGATCTCTACGACAAAGTACCAGAAATTCTAAAAGGATATGTGGAACTTTTTTATGACCGTCAAAATAATCCTGGTTTCAGATTCTTTGAATCACTATTATACAAGAGTGACTTTTATAATGAGGGCTCGCAAAGCATGGCATTCTGGATTACAGAAAACGACGAACGACCTTTTGTATTGAGTACACCACGTTTGGAAAAAGACTCTAATGTACTGCACCTTGAAATTCCTTTCAAGCACCCGGGCATAGATGCGATGGCTAAAATGAAAAGAGAGCCACAAACGCTTACTTATATAAAAGAAATAATGGGAATTACTTCGGAGCAGGAGCCTTTGTTTGAAACCTTCTTTGATGAAAATCCTGCCCCCGTTTATGAAAAGTATACAGGTGACAAAATAAGAATGAGATATTTTGGCCATGCATGTATATTGGTTGAAACAAAAGACATCAGCATTCTTGTTGACCCGCTCATTAGTTATTATGGTTACGAATGCGCGGTGGATCATTTCTCAGACTCCCATTTGCCGGATGTTATCGATTATGTGTTAATCACCCACAATCACCAGGATCATATTCTTTTTGAAACTTTACTGCCGCTTAGGCATAAGATCAAAAACCTTATCGTGCCACGTACAAATAGCGGCAGGCTTGAAGATCCCGATTTAAAACTGATGTTTGAAGCAGTTGGTTTTAAAAATGTGTTTGCTGTAGACGAAATGGAAACTATTCACTTTGAAGATGCAGTCATCACAGGTTTGCCTTTTATCGGAGAGCACTCGGATTTAAATATTTTGACAAAGTCTTGCTACCTGGTTAAGATTGGGCAGTTTAAGCTTCTTTTCCTTGCCGATTCTAGAATAGTGGAGGCAGCTCTCTATAAACATATTCATGATCACACTGGGGATGTGGATGTAATGTTCATTGGCATGGAATGCGATGGAGCGCCGCTCACATGGTTGTATGGACCTTTGCTCACAAAAAAGCTCGCAAGAGATATGGATGGAAGCCGGAGGCTGGCAGGTTCCGATTGCAAAAAAGGGATGCACCTGGTTGATATATTTCATCCAAAGGAAATATATGTTTACGCAATGGGCCAGGAGCCTTGGTGTGAATTTATAAGTAGCATTAAATATACCGACGAATCTAACCCTATAGTTCAGTCGAATAAGCTTGTAAATCTTTGCCGGGAGAGAGGTATGGTGGCAGAAAGACTTTATGGGGAAAAAGAATTGCTGTATGAAAAGCAGCCGATGCGCGTAAAAAGTGAAGAACTTGTGGAGTCTTAATTCTACCTCTTTACTCAACACAGTGATCCTGATTCTTTTCAAATAAGAATAGAAGAATATTTAAAATTTTAGCCCCTCACATCTATTAATTCTACCGGATGATGAGGGGCTGAAACTATTATCAAATTGCTTATTTTTAAACTGCTTTAAAGGCTTACCGCGAATAAAAATTATGCAAGAAGATTTGATTTTTCCAATGCACCCTTCTCAATTTGATGTGTATGCTGACCAGCTTTTAGATACTAAAAGTCCGCATTACAACATTGGCGGCTATATTAAATTGAAAGGGGTTTTAAGTAAGGACCTGTTCTACAAAGCAGTTGCATCGGGAGCAAAAACTTTTGATGCTTTTAGAATGAGATTCGACCTTACTAATCCAGAACCGGGGATTTTGTTGGATAACACTTGCGGGGAACTTCAAATGAGCGATGCTGATTTTAGCAATGAGCATGATCCTACGCAACGCGCCATGGAATGGATGCAGGAGCGCTTCAACAGTCCATTCTCATTTGAAAAAAATTCGCTCCTATATGAACACTTTCTAATCAAGATTTCAGAAAACGAACATTGGTTTTTTGGCAAGTACCATCATCTTATAACCGATGGATACGGTTTCGTTGTGTGGGTGCAATATCTTTCCCAAAAATACAGGCTATTACTTGCAAGTGATCTGACTCCGCTTCTTTTTAGCTCTTATGTTGACGAAGCAAAAAAAGCTTCTGCATACAAAGATTCACAGAACTGTGAAGATGATCGTAATTACTGGCTCGATAAAATTTCTGCCAAACCTAAAAAATTTCTGCCCAAAAAATTCGATAATCTTTCCCTCAAAAAGAGCGAAACATACTTTCTTCAAGTTAGCCAACAACAAAGAGACCTTCTTGATAAAATTGAAGAAGCAACTAAGATTCGCCTTCATCATTTAACCATTGCTGCCTTACATATTTATTATGGACAAACATCCGGGGAATCGGAATTCTTTTTTGGTATACCGGTGCATAAGCGAAGTTCGAGAGAAGCGAGAAATATTGTTGGAATGTTTTCCGGGATTATACCTTATAAAAATATCTATAAGAAAGACATCACATTAACTGATCTTCTGAAAGAAATTATACAGGCTCAAAAAGAGGATTACAAGCATCAATATTTTCCTTTAGGTGACCTGGCACGATCACTAAAAGTAAAACCTCAGGATGGATACTTATTCGATGTAGTAATTAATTATAAGCCGTTAAACTTTGAGATATCATTTGGTGAACAAATACAGGCAACCACCTGTGAATTGTCAAATGAGTTTTTGAAGTATCCATTACAGTTATGTTGGCAGGATTATGGCAAACAACAACCTCTTCAATTACAAATTGACTATGGCTCTGACTATTTCGAGCGAAAGGAAATTGAGTTGTTAGCGCAACGCTTTCTTTATATCCTTTCCCAGTTCCCAACAAAGTTTGATAAACCGGTAGGAGATTTTAAGATACTTCCTACAGGTGAAAAAGAAATGGTTTTAAAATTCAGCACAGGAGAAAATAAAGTATTTCCACATAAGAACATTGTGACCCTGTTTGAAGAACAAGTTTCGGCAACACCACATGCAACTGCAATAGTCTTCGGCAATGAAGGTCTCACATACGATGAACTCAATAGAAAAGCAAATCAGCTTGGTCATTATTTGCGGATAAAAGGTATCAAAGAAGAAACAGTTGTGCCACTTTGCATAGAAAGATGTTTGGAAATGAGCGTGGCGATAATGGGGATTTTAAAAGCAGGTGGAGCTTATGTTCCAATAGATCCCGATTATCCCGGAGATCGTATCAATTATATGTTGCATGATTCAAGAGCCTCTATTATTCTTTGCAACAATAAAAGTAGAGAAGCATTATCAACAGACGCTAAATATGAATTCATAAGTCTCGATGGTGATTGGGAAATAATAAAGACGCAACCCGATTACAATGTATCTAACCAGTTAACTCCTGTAAACATTGCCTATGTAATTTACACTTCTGGCTCTACCGGAAAACCGAAGGGCGTAATGAATCAACATGACGGTATTGCAAACCGTTTGAATTGGGCGCAAGACTATTTCAAACTAACTCCGGATGATGCAGTATTGCAAAAAACAAGTTTCAGTTTTGACGTTTCAGTATGGGAATTAATATGGCCTTTATTAACTGGCGCTAAACTAGTCTTTGCAAAGCCAGGAGGGCAAAAAGATAATAGCTATTTAAAAACAATAATCGACGAACATAAAATAACGATGGTACATTTTGTTCCATCAATGTTTGGTGTATTCCTGCCAGACGTAAATCCTGGTGATTGTAAAAGCCTTAAAAAAGTTTTGTGTAGCGGGGAAGCGCTAAGTGCATCACATGCAAATCTTTTTAAGCAAAAGCTACCACAAGCTGAATTACATAATCTTTATGGCCCCACAGAAGCTGCGATTGATGTGACTTGTTGGACAATGGATAATCGTGATAGCAGCGAGATTAGACTAGTTCCGATTGGAAAGCCAGTAGCAAATACCAAAATTTATATTCTTGATGAGAAATCTCGGTTGCTGCCCGCAGGCGTTCCTGGTGAAATTCACATAGGTGGAGTGCAGGTAGCAAGGGGCTACGTTAACAAGCCAGATTTAACTGCACAAAAGTTTATTGAAAACCACTTGGAACCGAAACAAAAGTCATTTTTATACAAAACAGGCGATCTCGGCAGGTGGCTTGTAGATGGCAATATTGAATACATTGGTAGAATAGATGACCAGGTTAAGGTTCGCGGATTTCGTATTGAATTAGGAGAAATTGAAAGTGTACTTCAAAAGTGTGAATTCGTGCAACAAGCAGTTGTTGTAACACGGCCTGGCGTTGATGGTAACATGCAATTGGTAGGATATATTATTCCTGAAGGCAGTTTTAATAAAGACCACATCGCATCCTTTTTAAAAAGCAGGTT
>JBDTVF010000006.1:0-34930 GCA_040007325.1 Ginsengibacter sp.
GGAGCCAGTCTTCAATATCATCAATACAAATTTTCCCGAGGCGTGGTAATTTATTCTCAGCAAGAAATGCAGGATCGTCTGTGATCTGGCTGCTTAGTTGCGTATTGTCTTCTATATCCGATCGCCTAAACAATAAAAACACCAGGATCTTTTTTTCTTCATCGGTTGTATTCAATACCGCGATCTCTGTGTAAAAATTTTCAATTGCTTTTTTATAGATAAGCACATTATTATCCTTGAGGTAAGAACTTTCAATAACAAGATTGATCACTAGGAAATCTTTCCTTGCTTTGCGCAGCGCATCAAATATATCCGAAGCTTGTATTTGCCGGAGTGGCAGTGTAAGCGCCTGTATCAATTGGCTTCTTATTTCATTCTTAATCCGCAACAACAATTGCACTTCATTTTGTAAAGGAAAATATTTGGTTATCGCGGTTACCTCTACCACTTGTTTACCTTCGTACCTGAACTGGCATTCATAACGATTCACAAACGATGTATGATTGTCTTCCTTATGTCCCTGTAATAAAAATAAATGGATCGGGCTTTGATAATTGTTGATATAAAATGCATTATCAAATGCATCGGCCTGGTTGTAACGATTACAGAAATATTTTAAATCACCGGACAACGGCTTCACTTCAGTGCCGGCAACATTTATTGCTTCAGGCTCGGGTTCAAATAGTTTCGCATATTCCGGTTTGTTCAGTTCTCTTCTCAAAGAGGCCAAAACAATTCCAGGGAGGTCATCGGCATTTTTAAAAAGCGCTACGCCCCGCGATTTCCCTACACGATCTGCAAATTCTTGTAGTTTTTTATCTTCCTGTACAATGTCTTTTTTAAAACACAGGATCACCATATCCTTTCTTAGGCAGGCAGCATCGTATTCAAACTCCGTAAAAGATTTACCCAATAAAATATCATCCTTCTCAGGAATAGAACCGTAAGATTCTCCAATCAATAATATGTAGATGGGACATTGCTTTACATAATCTTCCACTTCATCCTTCGGGTGTTTTGTAAAAGCGCCAAACCACTCCATGCAACAGACCTCGTAATCGGCGGTCTGTAACAAATCGATAAGAGATTTGCGTTCTTTCTCAAGATCTCTTTTTGTAGATGATAAAAATATTTTAATGGATGAAGTCATGTGATTTCATTTGAAAAGTAAGCAGGATAGAGAATTTAAATTTTCAAATGCTCCGGGGGTACGTAAGTCAATTACTCTCCGAAATTAATTAAACTTCAACTAAGTAGTAGTGCAATGCGTTTTGATCGTATTCTCCAAATAGTTACGAAGACACAAACCGTGACAATAATAAAAATACTTAGAGCAAGTAATAATCACTATTCTATTTTTCTTTAATTAATTGTAACGGTGATTTACTCAATAATACCTGCAACTTTTTTATTTGTTGCCCGGTAGAATCTTGCATCCATTTTTCCGGCACAGATGAATATAATTGTTGCAATTTTTCAGCAGCATTTACATCTTCCAAACCTACATAGGCCTCCGCAATTGTAGAATTAACCCAATAAGCAGATTTGGAGTATCCATTATCAGCCTGGGCATCTTCTTCTGCAGGTTTTGGATTTGCAGCGAGCCAGGCATTACAAATATCCAGGACTACTTTTCTTACCCTGCGTGCCTGAATAAAATCCGCAATAGACTCGCCTGTATCGGTCGCTTGTGCAGCTCTTACATTCAATAAGAAAGCATAGTTAATTCCATTGTAGTAATCATTGCGAATATAAAATCCGCGTTCATACGCATTGACCGCTTTATCCAGGTGACTTATATCGTGAGTCAATTCCCAAAGCCGTTTGTGCACCGCTCCCCAAAGCCCCAATGTTTCGGGGTCATTAGAAGTTGCCGGTTCCAATAATTCAATAATGCCATCTGCTTCTCTGAGTGAGTCGATTTCGTTAGGAGATTTTGCTTTATAAGTTGCCAATGCAAGTCTTTGCAAAATGTAGGCATCTTCTTTATCCGGTTTATCAAACCCTGCATTTTTTCTAATCTTTGTTAAAAATACTTTTGCAGTAAGCCAGTCACCTTCCTTCTGCGCTTCGTCCACATCCCGCATAAGCTCACTATGTGTAGGAAGGTTCGAAGGCACTTTCCCTACTGCAGATTTTGTGATGGATGAGGCAGGTTGCACAGCTTCTTTTATCGCGGCTGCAATTTCAGGAGCTTTCAATCCATTAATAAATGTATAAACAGGGCTGTCCTGATCATGGGGATGTTTGTTTAAAATATTTTTTATCGCATCTGTGAGCAATGAGCTGAATCTCCTTGCTTCACTGGAGCCAATGTCTTCACCGAGGTGATGATATTGGCGAACTGCTACATGATTTACATCGAAAGGCATTGGAGACTTCATGCCATCTTCACAAATAATAATAGTCGTAAAGGGGCGTAACGCATGGCGTATCCCCAGTTCATAAAAAGCATTTTTATTAGAAGTTGACAAATCTGCAACCACTACATCCGCATTAAGCAACTGCTCATACATTGGAACATCTATCAATCCTGAATGCACAATTTCATCGGCACGAAGACAAACAAGGCCGGCTGCTTCCACTGCAGGCTTTATCATATTGAGATAAGACATATCCAGGTCTAATGTGCGGCCAGTTTCAAAATCAGTTTTTTTCCCAAAGCCCATTACTACAAAACATGTTAATTCATCTGCCATGCTGTTATTTTTCAAATATTAATAAAGACAATTGATCTCCTTAATTATATAATCACGTTCCTGTGCCTCTGTCCTGAAATGATCAGTAGTATCATCAGAATTTTTAGGTGTGCCTTCCCAAATAATTATTGCCACTTTTTTTTGCCCCGATATGTTGCCTGTCATTTGTAATAATTCATCTGCAATATCCAGGATATCATAGTTCGCTTTTTCGTAGACATTGTCATCATTACTGTCATAATCCAGTACAACTATGTTTGACGCTTTTTTTAGTTCTTCATGAATAGCGTCAAATTTTTCACCCCAATCACCGGGACGATCAGCGACAGAGGAAGCCCGAAATGTGACAGCATCGAAAGGCAATATCATTTTTCTTTTAATGTTATATTGTCCTGCTACTTCTAAGGCTAAAAGATCAGCGCCACAAGCTCCTGAACATACAAGCCAATCTATTTCATTTTCAGAAAAAAATATTTTAAGCTGCTCTTTTACTTTATCAATATTCCCCGGCGGGAATCTCGGTTCTGAAACTCCCGGTGCATCGATTCTTCTGCCGGCAAGTGCTGCGATCATGGTTAATCGTTAAAATTATTTTTGCTAAACAAAAGATCCAAAATGATCCATTGAAATTTGGTTTGCTGCTTTACGCCCCACCTGTCGCAGTTGATCAATGTAGAGTACCGAATCCATTTCTCTCACGTGGTCTGAATCAATATCCTTCAAACCAATATCATCGAGTCCACGCCTGCTCAAGTCAGCATTGTATCTCGCATATAGAAAATGTCGTTTTGTATCACTGGTTAGCGGAACTATATTTCCTTCACCATCCATGGGTACCATATACCGCAACTCGAGATCGATATTTGATCCGTAGGTGCAACGTCCAATTGTTCTGCAATTAATATCCTGGTCTACCTGCATAGCATACATTAAATTGTTCGGAAGGCCCTTGGCGGCTTCTAATAAATTATCATAACTGCCCGCACTTGTCGCCGAACCGGTGCCAACAGAAATTATCAGCAATTTATCTTCACCCGTTGCCCAGTTGAGGTTATAGGCTGATTGCGTTGCCATACGATACATTAGAAAAGCGGGATTATTGTATGGCGTTACGCCACCATCTACAAATACAAAACTTTTTTCCGGGTCATTAGGATCCCATTGTATAGTTTCTGGTGGGAAATAAACAGGAGCTGCTGTGCTTGCTCTTACAAGCTGGAATAGCTTAATTCTTGAATTACAATCCGGCAAAGATTCATCATTGAATTTTGCAAGAGGATTATTACTGATAGGCCATGGCGAATCAGTAGATCTATTCATTGTTACCACCAGCAGAAGTGATTTGTATTTACCCTTACGCACCATCAGGTCAGTATCTTCCCCAAAGGTTTGTTTCAACATTTCCAATAGTGGACCAGATTCATACAATGCTTTCCATCTTTTCAAAATGAAATTTTTGTCGAACATGTCTTTGCCTTTGGTTACATAAAAATCCAATAGCTCCTGCACCGACATACCAATGGACAACCCTGCAGCGATAATCGCGCCTGTACTTGTACCGCCGATGTAGTCGAAATAATCGCCTAAAACAAAATCGTCTCCCTTGTTTAACTTCTGACGCAATTGCTTTTCCATTTCTGCTAATATTTCGAGCGTTAGTACGCCGCGAATACCTCCTCCATCGAGCGCCAGCATTTTGCGCTTCTGAGAAGTTTCATAACGTTGCTGTAAAGGGCCCCAAACTGACATAATATTTTTTTTTGATGTAATAAATAGTTGATTAAAATTTTAGGGAGCTTTCGGAGGTCTACAACATCATCGCATAAGTTGAGAAAAATATTTACTTAGAAATTTTTCTTAAAGGCAAAAGATGAAGTATTTATTTTCCCGGGGAAACGGAGATAATATGAAACTTAAAAGTAAGATTGTAATTCGAGATAACAAATTGGAATTACAATACGTGGGAAAGACGTGTTGCTTCGATTACAGAATTTTTATTATTGAGATCCTGCTATGATTTGATTTAAGATGCCAGCGACGTGGGTTCTGAAGAAGCACGATTTACAGAAAAACTAAATATCGGGCGGTGAGATTGTAATAATGATTTTGCTTTTTCAAGGCCTTTAGGTGTAATACAAACAGCTATTTTGTCTAGTTGTTTTATTGTAACGAGTTCCTCGCTGGCTAATATTTGCAGGTGTTGTTGGATGGTATCCCAATCCTGCGATTGACGAAGAATTATTTCGCGTGGGCTGCACAAATAAGTTTCAGGGTGTGTATCGTACTTCACTATATGAAATATCGCTTGCAATGTTTCGTATTCCTTTTCCATAAACTAAATTTACACTTAACTAAGATTTCAAATCATTATTTGACAGTTAAAATTTATTAACACCAAAGTCACAAACTAACCACCTATGGTAGTCTAAACTTTTCTGATCACTAACCCTAAAGGCAGTATCTCTCTTCCATACATTTCATTCAAAAGTGCTCCTACGCCTGTGTAGATAGCAGACCCGCCGCATATAATACCCTCATAACCTGTAAAGGTTTTTATAGTTGCATTGCCGGTTGCATCGCCTGTCGCGAGCAAAAAGAATAATATAGTAAGAGTAGCAAATACAAACTGCAATGCTTTGCTTATGCGCAATGTACCAAAAAATAACAGCCCTGTAAATATGCCCCACATGATTAGATATGCCACCATGGCATTTTCAGAAGCAGCAGGTATCCAACCTAACTTGGGCATTACGATAAGGCCTACCAGTGTTAGCCAAAAGAAACCGTAAGAAACAAATGCAGTGAATCCAAAAGTATTATTCTTTTTTACTTCCATAATACCTGCGATTATTTGCGCTATACCGCCGTAAAAAATTCCCATGGCGAGTATCATTGAATTCATTTCAAAGAATCCGGCGTTATGAAGATTGAGCAAAACTGTTGTAAGTCCAAATGCAAGCAATCCAAGTGGCGCAGGGTTTGCACTGGTATCTTTAATCACCAAAGCTGACTGATCCATAGTTATCGTTTTAAATAAAAGTTTAAAATACTAATCTTAATTGAAATTGCTTTGAAAGATTTTAATTTATGACCTCACAAGCTTTTTTAACCGGGATACTTGACATTAGTTTATAACAAGTATTCGTATAAATATACGAACAAATGATAAGTTCGTATATTTAACCGAACTTAATTAGAGTTCGCCTATTAATACGGATCAAGACCAGTTCGTGCATTTATACGGATATGGCTTTATTCCGTATGTTTACAAATTATATGCAGGCCGTTATAACAGGTGATATTGTAAACTCCACAAAACTCACTTTACCAAGGGAGAAAGCGCTCATAAAAGCGCTTGAGCAGGCGTTGAGGCCCAATAAGTATGAATTTTACAGGGGCGACAGTTTTCAGGCGCTTATTAAAGAACCCGGCAATTCACTTAGAGTTGCATTGCTATGCCGCTCCGCTGCAATAAGTATCACAGAGAATAATAAAACAGATGTGAAAGTAAGCATAGGGCTCGGCGAAGTGGAAGAGCGAATAAAAACCCTTGGCGCCGCGAAAGGGGAAGCATTCATTATATCGGGAAGGGCCTTCGATGAATTAGAAAAAACAGGTGTGCGACTGGTGATTACCGCTGCCAATTCTATGGCAAACATAAGTTTCCAGATAATTGCAGATTACGTTAATTCAATTTTCAACGGCATGACGCCAAAACAAGCAAAAGTGATTTTCGAACTATTGAAAGGAGGTTTACAACAAGATGTAGTAAAGCGATTAAAAAAATCAAAAAGCACCATTAGCCAACATGCAAATTCCGGCCGCTGGGGCGAAATAGAAAAAATACTGAACCAATATGAATTATTGGTAAAAGCAATGGAGAAGATTTAAAACTGCTTTAGCAGTCAAGCATGATTTAAGTTCAAAAGTTAACTGATAAGAATGTTCATTGCACAAATATGGTTGGTAAAATTAGTATTGGCTCATCTGCTCACTGACTTTATATTACAACCAACAAGCTGGGTGGCCAGCAGGAACGAAAAACATTTTTCCTCCGGCAAATTATACCTGCACGGATTGATCACTGCAATAGTTGCATGGATCTTTATGGGATGGCAATACTGGATTATTGCACTGATAATTTTAGTAACCCACACCATCATCGATGGATGGAAGTCATATCAAAAACAGACCAGTACTTATTTTATAATTGACCAGCTATTGCACATGATAGTGATAGCGGCGTGCTGGTACTTTACATTTATACAATGGAGTAACGTACAACGTGCATGGGCAACGATCAATAGCAATTCAAATTTCTGGCTCATAATTACCGCATGCGTTTTTCTTACAACGCCCTCAGGAATATTAATAGGACAGCTAACAAAAAACTGGAGAGACCAGATTCCTGACTCCGAAAACCTGGCCAGTGCGGGTAAATGGATCGGTATAGTCGAAAGGATTATCATTTTGATTTTCGTAATACAAAGTCAATATTCAGCGATAGGGTTACTAATCGCTGCGAAAGGAATTATAAGGTTTAACGAAAAAGATAGACAGGAAATCAAAACCGAATACCTTGTGATTGGAACATTACTTAGTATCGTAATAGCGATCGTCACGGGCTTATTAATAAGAAGTAACTTATGAGGTATTATAAAATTATCGGCCTGGCAGCAAGTGTGCTTTTAATAATAAGCTGCTTTATGCCATGGGCATACTATGCTGATTTGAATAAAACCTTTAATGGATTTTTCTCAGAGAGTAACAACTACGGAAAACCGGGAAAGTTCTTTGTCTTTTTTGCAGCGGTATCTATCGCAATGATATTGCTCGATAAAGTTTGGGCTAAAAGAGTACATCTCTTTTTGGCAGCAATTAACCTTGGTTATCTTATAAAAACATACATTTTATTTACGTCCTGTTATAACACCTACTGCCCTGAAAAAAGAGCTGGCATTTATTTACTGATTGTTAGCTCGGTGCTATTGATGATTGTTGCGATTTTTCCAGACCTGAAAGTATCAAGTACAACCGAAATAAAAGAAACATCGTAGGAAATAAAAATTTATTCGAAAAGCTCCAACCTGTTTTTAGGGCGTTTATCATCGAGCCAAATAAAATTTTTCAACTTCGATTCCTCCGGGGGTATTTGCCGCATTGGATACATTTTACCTTTTACGTCATTTACAAACAGCACTTTTTTTAAGTCGTCATCTTTAAAATAAAGATCAATAACGTCACCGGTTGCACGATTCATTCCAACATAAGCACTATCATCATCCTGGGGATAGTATATACTTTCCGCCTGTGAACCTTTCACCCGCATGTAATCAATTTTTCCATCTATAAAATATCCGTTGATCGTTTTTCCAGCTATCTGGTTATAAAACCCTTCATTGGTTTTATTGATGATCATTCCCGTTTCGAAAACATAAAGCCTTTCAGGCTTTTCATTTTTTGTATAAAGAAAAATCGTGTCGCCGGTTACCTGGTTTCTTCCACTCCATACCACAGGATCATAAAATAAACGAAAGACAGAATCCTTGGCTGAAAAGAAAAGGCTGTCACATACGCTCTGCAGTGAATCGTTAAAAATCTTTACGTGATGAAATGCAAGAAAGTAGCGTATCGCAGAATCAGATTTATTTAAAGTATCTGTTATAATTGTGCCCGCCCTCATCACACTATCCGCAGCAGTGGGCTCTGCCTGTGCCGATGAATCAGTAGCTAAGGAATCTTTCTTTGGAAAAATATTGGCAGCCGAATCGCTATTCAGGAAATTACTGGCCTGAAGACTATCGCTTTGTTTCACTGGAACATTTTGCTTCACTTCCAGTCTGTGGGCCCTTGCCGAATCGATCAGTTGCATGATCTTCTTTGAAGAATCACTGGCATTAGAAAAGCCAGGCATCAAAGAACTGTCGCCAGGCAGATGCACTTTTAAACTGTCAGGCACTTTATTTACACGCCCACTGTCTTGCAAAACACTATCCTGATGCAAGATCATATCATTATTACGAACAAAAGTGGTAAGGCCTGAAAACAATGTGTCTGCGGCAATATAAGTGCTGTCATCCTTTTGCTTAATGATCATTACTGGCTTACGCGTTGCCAGGAAAGAATTATTTTTTTTGTCCAAAAAAATTTGATTGCCTGTTACGATGAATCCATTTGCGGAATCTTTTATTATAGCATTTCCTTCGAGTTGTGCGTTTCCCGATTTATCGTCCAAAGCCATGCGATCAGCAATATATATTCGATTACTACTATCCTTAACGGAAGTACGGCTTGTAAAAAATGCATTGTTAGTTTTAAGATCGTAGGTACCCTGGGTAGTAACTATGTTTACCTCTTTATTTTTAATGTTAGTATTACCGGTAAAAGTCACCACTTCCGATTGCATATTATATATTAGCGAATCAGCTTTAATGCGATTTTTTGGGCCGATTACATCGACATTATTTCTGAAATAAACATCTTTCGTATCTGCATAGTAAGTGCCTTCACTACTTGTAATTGTATTATCACGGTCAATGACCTTTCCTCCGCCATGATAATTTCCTATACCAGTATTGAGGTTATAATCCAGGTCCTGCGTATAGAGCGTACCTTTTTTATCAGTAAGCTTTACATTTCTTTTTAGATAAGCCGTTTTATCGGTTCCGATATACTTTAAATAATCTCCGTAGGTCTGCACGCTATCAGCCTGGTTTATGTGAACATGTCCAAAAGCCTCCACTATGTGAGTATCAGGATTTATTACGGCGCTGTCGCAAGTAAAAGTGGTGGTGCCTTGTTTTATTATCGCGCCTCCTGCAATTGTTTGAAGCGTTGTAAGGGAATCAATACGTATAGTACGCATGCTGGGACCTCGGATCACCTCAAATTCTTTCACGGTATCTGCAGGAGAGGTACGCGGAGTTGGTGCTATTTGGCAGTAACATGTAAAAGTAAAACCCAAAGAAAAAAGAAAACAAAAAAATTTCAATCGGCTACTCATCCTGGTTAGTTAACCACTTTAAGAGTGTCATCTATCAGCGGAGCAGTAATGTAACCGCCTTTATCTTTTTTGCCGAATACAGAAATGTTCACATAACGCTTTGGATGAACCCTTATATCATCAAGAAGGATGTTAATCTTATTAGTGGTTGATTCAAGATTGTTATACAATTTTTTATCATTTAAAAGTAAACCTAGGGAACCGTCCTTGCTGTTAATTTTTTCCGACCCTTTTTTGAAATTCTCAACTGCTGCATTCAGCGTGTCAAGTGTTTGCTTAAGATCGATAGTTGCAAATTTAGCGGATGCAGTTTGTGCATTTGTGAGAATATCGTTAAGCTTTGCATTATTTGAATTTAGGTTTTCAGTAAAAGTATTTACGTTAGCCAGGGATTTTGCAAGGGCGCCTGTTTGAGCATTCATTAGCGTCTGTAGTGAGGTTGCAGTTATGGCAAATGAAGCAGTAGTTCGGTTTAAATTTTCGACAATGCCCCTGATATTATTTTTTGTACCCGGATCAAACACTCCTGTCACAATGTGTAAAACAGAGTCAAGAGATTTAACTGCATTTCGTACTTCGTACAAAACCGGATTAATCAATTTCAGGGCTTCGTCAAAAGCTCCCCCACTTAATGATGTTACTAATGTATCGCCCGATTGCAGGTATTTTGCTGAGCTGCCTAATTGTATCTCAAGCACAGGGCTGCCCAATAAGTTGGGATTGATCACCGCAAGAGAATTGTCCGGAATATTTACATCCTTTCGAAGAGTAACCGTTACCACAATTTCTTTCATATCCTTTCCACC
Organism: Ginsengibacter sp.; assembly: GCA_040007325.1. Classification (GTDB taxonomy): domain Bacteria; phylum Bacteroidota; class Bacteroidia; order Chitinophagales; family Chitinophagaceae; genus Ginsengibacter. The sequence continues at coordinate 10,509 of JBDTVF010000006.1, forward strand.
ATTCAGGTTAGATATTGTGCCAATCTGCAGTCCGTTTATAACAACAGAATTGGATTTGGTAAGACCCTGAACGTTCTGAAAGACTGCGTACAACTGATCTTCTTTTTTGAAAATGCTTTTGCCTTTCAAATAATTAAATCCAAAAAATAAAAGTGCCACTGCTAAAATCGCAAGTAAGCCTATTTTCGTTTCGTTGTTAATTTTCATTTTTTTTATTTGATCATGAAGCAGTAAGGTCCCGGATTATTAAAAATTACAATCACGAAAATAGTAAATCTTTATTGGCAGACGGAACTCAATATCAATATAAAAGTATTGACGAAGCGTAAGAATGAAGAATGAAGATTTTTCGGATAAAAAAGGCGGCGAGCTATTGATTAGAATTCAACACCTGGGAACTGGAATTGGCATCGGTTCCCTCAACCTGTGCTTTATATTTTATCAAAGCACGGGTGACAGACTCAGCAATCTCCCGCTGTCCCTTTTCGCTATTAAGATATCGCTCGTCATCATAGTTAGCAATGAAGCCGGTTTCAACTAATACAGCGGGCATTGATGTTGCCTGTAGCACCCATATACCTTTTTGACGCTGATGAACGCCAAGATCTATACGGCCCATGTTGGCAATATCTTCCTGGATAGTCGATGCCAGCTTATAACTTTTCTTAAAATAATTTTGAGTATACAGTAATGCTTTAGCACGCCACTCGGGGCTATCATCATTAATATCTAATGTGCTATCATTTTCTTCGGTGGAGAAAATGAGATCACTTTGCTCCATCGCTTTTATTTTATCATTCGTTTTATGTGCTGCAAAAATCCAGGTACTTGTACCTTTTCTTTCCGTAGGAATTTTATAATATTCTTTTATAGCAACCCTACGGGTATGAGGGGTAACAATTTTCTTTCTCTTTTTTCCTTTGCCTATATATTTTACGGTGTTATAGGTTTGATTTTTATACCCAACAACACGTGACCCAGTCCTAAGATCAACTGCATCAGCGTGTATACAAACAAACAGATCACCATGATAATCGTTGGCAATCTTCGCTTTTTCATGAGGCGATTGGTAAACATCAGTTGTCCTTGTAGGTATGACCTCTACACCAGGCATTTGCTCCTTTAAAGTTTCAACGAGCTTCTTGGAAATAGCAAGGGTAATATCTTTTTCAAGAGATCCCAGTGTGCCCTCGTATTCACCGCGTGCGCCGTCGTCGCTACCTCCATGGCCTGCATCAACTATAATTGTTTTAATTTTTTTCGCCTGTGCATAGCCACCCACAGACATGAGCAAACAGGCACTTAAAAAAATTAAAGAGAATTTTGGTAATGATAAAAAATAAAATAGCGTCCTGCTCTTAATCATCTTTGAATAAAAATTTATTAATTAGGTACGAAACTGATATTCAGTAATCTTCACAAATCCTTAATTGAAATCTGTCTACTTTTGTTGCCTACTGCTATGAACATGATAAACAAAGTTAGTTTAAAAACAATATTGACTTTTTTCACCGCGGTCATATTGTTTACACTAACGGTTCAAAGTAAGGATAAAGAGCATTTGAAATTTCCTTTTCACAGATTTTTAACTTCTAGTTTTGATACAATTCCTGCCACAAAAAAAAATGTTGTAACACCAGTTAATCAAATCTCCGTTTCTGATTCAACCAAACAGATCTTAGTTCCCTACGCTGACACAATTCCTTTAAATAAAATTGATTCTCTATCCAATAAAGATTCATCTGCTTTAACCCAAACCAATGATACTTTATTGTATAATGTTTCAAAAAATGCTATAGTGGCTGTGGTAGATTATTCCGCTGAGGATTCAATGGTGCTTGATGTACCTGGTAAAACTGTAACACTGTATGGGAAGAAAGCTGTGACAAACTATAAAGACAATGAGCTTACTGCGCCGGTAATAACTCTCGATCAGCAGACAGGGAACATTATAGCTGCTATTAAACGGGACAGTGCCGGTAATGTAATTGCTTTCCCAACTTATAAGCAGGGGGATTTCACCTCTCAAAGTGACTCGATACGGTTTAATATGAAAAGTGGAAAAGGGCTTACAAAAAGCACCTATACGCAACAAGGTGAAATGTATGTCTACGGACAGGTAATTAAGAAAATAAACAATGACGTTTTTTATGCGTTGCGTGGCAGGTTCACTACCTGCGATCTGGATACACCACATTTTGCTTTTATAAGCAATAAAATAAAATTCATTAATAATAAAGTGGCAATCACTGGCCCGGTCCATCCTGAGTTTGAAGGTGTACCTATTCCTATCTATCTTCCCTTTGGTATTTATCCGCTAAGCCAAGGAAGACACTCCGGGTTTTTAGCACCAAATTTCGCAACCAATCAGCAGTTGGGTCTTGGGCTTGAAGGCTTGGGTTATTATAAAGTAATAAATGATTATTGGGATTTTGCAGTGCGAACAAGCATTTATTCCTATGGAGGTTGGACGCTCAACCTGAGCCCTAATTATCGAAAACGATACCGGTACTCAGGAAGGCTTGCTTTTGATGTACAAAATTTTAAAAGCAATTTCAAAGGCGACCCTGACTATTCAAGAAACCGAAGTTACCATATAGCATGGAGTCACTCGACAGATAGTAAGGCGAGACCGGGAGTTACATTTAGTGCAAATGTAAATGCCGGAAGCAGTAGTTATAATTCCTATGTCCCGGACAGACCTGTACAAAATTTTCAGAATCAATTGTCATCTAGTATATCTTATTCCAAGACCTTTATCGACAAGCCATATAATCTTACGATTACTGCTAACCATAATCAAAATACTAACCTTAAAATTATTAATGTCAATCTCCCGGATGTAGGGTTTAATGTGCAAACCGTGTATCCTTTCAGAAAAAAAGAATTTATAGGGACGCCAAAATGGTATGAGAACATAGGCCTTGCTTATAATGGAAATGCTAAAAGCTTATTTTCTTTTTATGATACATTGCCCCAAATATTCAGGCAAATAGCCGACACGTTTCAATTTGGTGCACATCATTCTATACCTATATCACTTTCACTTCCGCAGATAGGAGCTTTCCAGGTAGCCCCGTCCGTTAGCTACGATGAAACATGGTACCAGCGAAAGCTTTACAGGACCTGGGATACCGCCAGAAAAAAGATGGATACTACGATCCAAAAAGGATTCTATACGGCCAGGCAGATGTCTTTTGGCCTGGGTATTTCTACAAGAATTTTCGGAATGATCACCGCAAAAAACAAGGATGCTAAAATACAAGCCATAAGGCATGAAATTCGGCCAACCTTTGGCGTGAGTTATAAGCCTGATTTTAATAGGAACAGTTTTTATTACGTCCAGGTAGATACTACCGGCCGCAAGCGACAATTCTCGGTATATGAGAGAAACGTTTTTAGCGCTTACAGTCCGGGAAGATTTGGAGGGTTGACTTTTTCTTTGGATAACAACCTTTCTATGAAGGTGAGAAACAAAAAAGATACCGGTGAAAATGCATTGAAAAAAGTTTCCCTTATAGATGGTCTTAGCCTGAATACTAGTTATAACTTTTTTGCAGATTCTTTTCAACTAAGTCCGATCGTGCTTTCCGCAAGAAGTAATTTATTTGATAAAATTAATATTACTGCAGGTGCCATATTAGATCCTTACAAGGTAAATACACAAGGGCAAAGAGTCAATGAATTGCTTTGGCAACGAAACGCATTTTCGCTGGGCAGGCTTGTTAGCGGAAATGTATCGGTGTCGAGTAATTTCCGCGGGGGGGACAAGAAAACGGGAACAGCCACACCAACCCCTCAGCAACGGGACGATTTATTATTAAATGATGGCTATACTAATAATACATATGATAGCGAGTTAGCTTACATAACCAATAACCCGGGTGAATTTGCAGATTTTAATATTCCATGGTCGGTAAATTTTTCTTACTCGCTAAGTTTTTCGAAAATATTTGTTTTGAACCAGGGATTCAAGTCTACGGTGTCTCAGAACACCAGTTTTGGTGGTACGCTCAATCTCACATCTAAATGGCAAATGGGTGTAAATGGCTATTATAATATATCATTGGGGCAGTTAAATTCATTAGCCTTGTCTATTTCGAGAGATATGCATTGTTGGCAAATGTCGATAAATGTATCGCCAGTAGGTGTATATCGCTTCTTCAGCATCAACATCAGCCCTAAGTCTCCACTGCTGCGGGATATTAAGGTAAATAAGACAAATTCATTTCGGAATCTATAAGGGTTAAAGCAGGTAGAACCAAAGAGAATACATAGAACGGCTGCTGTTATTTCATGGAGCTTTTTATATACTTGATCCAGGTGTTAATGAAGAAAGCATTGTTGGCATTGCTGATCTTTGCATTGCTAAGGTGCATGCTGACTTTTATATCACCACATTCAGAAGTAATTACATAATCCAACCTTGCGCCGGATGCCAGGGAAACTGTGAGCCCGGTAAATTTTGTACAGCCTATTTTATATTGTTTAACAGTCCCAAGAGGGCCTTTCGTCTCGAGCTTCTTCGATATCTCTTCAAGAGCAGTTAAAAATTGAGTAAGAGATTTTTTTTCAACAGGAAAAAAGCCATCAAACTTATCCGTCTGCGTTACATGGTCTGTATATTTTATAGGCTGCGCAAGCCTTTTATCCAGGAGCGCAAACTTTTGTGCCTGGACACTGAAAATAAAAAAAGAAGAAAGGATTAGTAAAAAATATTTCATAAAGATTAGTTCAGGATTGTTTGTATTCACTAAAAACGGATCTCAAGGCATCAGAGATTTCACCCAAGGTGCAAAAATGTTCGACAGCTTCCACCACGATAGGCATTAAATTATTATTATTAGTTGCATTCTCCTTTAATTTTTTCAGTATTGCAGTGACTTTTTGATTATCTCTCTTGCGCTTTAGTGTTTTAAGTTTTTCCGATTGCACTTGCCGTATACTGTCATCGATAGTAAATGCCGTGGGTCGCACCTCTTCCTGTTCAGTAAACGCATTCACTCCGACGATTATTTTCTTTTTGGATTCTATGTTTTGCTGGTATTGATAAGCGCTGGCAGCGATTTCATTCTGCATAAAGCCAGCTTCTATAGCATTTACGCTGCCTCCCATTGCGTCTATTTTAGCAATAAGTTTCCAGGTCGCATCTTCCATTTCCGCCGTAAGATTCTCCAAAAAAAAACTTCCTGCAAGGGGGTCTACAGTATCTGCTACGCCGCTTTCATAAGCAACAATTTGCTGGGTTTTTAAGGCTGTGGCAGCCGCCTTTTGCGTCGGTAAGTTGAGTGCCTCGTCAAATCCGTTGGTATGAAGGCTTTGAGTGCCACCGAGTACGGCAGCCAGTGTTTGAATAGTTACTCTCGTTATATTATTAAGTGGCTGTTGTGCTGTTAGTGTGCTACCTCCGGTCTGTGTGTGAAACCTCATCATCATTGCTTTTTCATCGGTGGCGCCTGCATCTTTCATTATCTGGGCCCACATCTTCCTGGCAGCGCGGAACTTGGCAACTTCCTCAAAAAGATTGTTGTGCGCATTGAAGAAAAATGAAAGCCTTTTTCCAAATAAATTAATATCTAACCCCTTCTCCTTAGCGGCATTTACATAAGCTTTTCCATTACTTAAGGTGAAGGCAATTTCCTGCACCGCCGTGCTCCCTGCTTCACGGATATGATATCCTGAAATTGAAATCGTATTCCACTTCGGCAAATGTTTACTACACCATTCAAAAATATCTGTAATGATCCGCATGGAAGGTTTCGGAGGATAAATGTAGGTGCCACGGGCCGCGTATTCCTTAAGAATATCATTTTGAATTGTTCCCCGCAATTGCGAAAGATCGGCCCCCTGTTTTTTCGCCAGCGCAACATAGAAAGCGAGCAAAATAAATCCGGTCGCGTTTATTGTCATTGATGTTGAAACATCCTGCAAATTTATTCCGCTAAACAAAGCTTCCATGTCTTCAATGGAATCAATAGCCACACCCACCTTGCCTACTTCGCCGTCTGATAAGGGATGATCGCTATCATAACCGATTTGCGTGGGAAGGTCAAAAGCTACACTTAATCCGGTAACTCCCTGGGAAAGTAAATAATGATATCTTTTATTGCTTTCTTCTGCAGTACTAAACCCTGAATATTGGCGCATAGTCCACAAGCGGCCACGGTACATATCTTTCTGTACGCCTCTGGTGAAAGGAAATTCGCCGGGCATGGAATCATCGCTTCCTCCTTCCGGAATATCTGTAGATGTGTATAGCGGTTTTACTTCTATACCGGAGTCAGTGTATATTTTTTTCATTGAATGTTTCTTAAATATCGGGCAAAGAAATTACATAATTTTCTTTGCTTCAAAATTTAAGGCATCCAGCACCACATTGTGTAAAGAAGCTTTGGGGTTATTGATTAAAAAGTCTATGATCTGTTTATTAAGGTCCATACCGGAAGCCTTAAAGGGAAGTGTAGACGCGAGTTGGTTCACCACGTAAATATTTTGTTCCTTAAGGTTATTAATAGCCCTCCACACCTCGGTAGAAACATACACCTGTTGGCTCACATTGTATTCGTATTCCTGCTTAATGGCATCAATCAGTGATAATTGCATTTGCCTTGATGACAACCCTGCATTGGGAGTACGAGAAAGTAAATTTTGAAGTGAAATACGTTCTGCAAGAAGAGTAAGTCTCTCATAAGCCTGGAGCCTTAATTTTAGTGTTTCAGGATCAATTCCTGTTTTTTCCTTAATCTCTTTCTTAAGACCGGTGAATTCTGTTATCATCCAGATGGTAGCTAAAAAGATAACACCCATAAGAATGACAACAATGGTTTCAAATGTTGACATTGTGATAATTTCATACAAAAATACTCAATCCCAAAACAAAGGGTTGTAAATTTGCAGGTGAAAAGATGTAATATTTTGTTGAAAATATTAACGGCAAAAAGGGCGTAATTCGTATTTTTTAAAATAAATAATTATGGAAACATTGAGTAAGACCCCCGTAACTTTTACAAAGGGTGCAGTCACTGAAATCAAACGACTTATGAATGAACCGGGCTTCGATCAGGATAAATCTTTACGTGTTGGCGTAAAAGGTGGTGGCTGTTCCGGAATGACTTACATACTTGACTTTGATCATAAAACTGACAAAGATGAGAACTTCGAAATTGAAGATATTCCCTGCATTATAAATCCTGCTCACAGTATTTACCTGGTTGATATGGAAGTTCATTGGGAAGGTGGACTTAATTCCCGCGGATTTACTTTTAACAATCCCAATGCCAGCACCACCTGTGGCTGCGGAAGCTCATTTGGGGTTTAGGTTAAAAAATTTTCATCAATTAATACCGTTTCCCTTGCAATTTTTTATATGCGAAACACTGACTCCGTAGCTCAGTTGGTAGAGCAACAGACTCTTAATCTGTGGGTCCTGAGTTCGAGCCTCAGCGGGGTCACAACACAATTAGTAAGCTGAATTAATAATCATAATAAAATAGTTTCCTAATCCTCTAATTTTACAAATAAAAACGCCTGGAGCTTTCTGTCTTTTTAAAAAAACTGAAATCATTTTCCCCAAAAACCTATTGGAGAGAAATATTGGCCGCATTGATGATCTTGCTGGCCTTTATTTTTTTCAGAAGCGAGCGTAAGGAACTACAGCAAATAATTCCGCAAATTCAAAATGCAGACGGCGGATGGCTGTTTATTGGTATTGGTACTACCGCTCTCTTGATTCTTTTTCAAAGTGGTATGTATGTGAGTAGTTTCGCTTCTATCGGCCTTTCCTTAAAATGGATAGATGCAATTGAGCTTTTTCTTAAAAGAAATTTTCTAAGCATTTTTTTACCAGCGGGTGGTGTAAGTGCTTTAGCATATACCCCATCGCAATTACGTAAACGTGGCTTCAACAAAACGCAGATCCACCAGGCAAGTGGCTTGTATGCTTTTGCCGGTCTATGCACTGTGTTTCTTGTGGGCTTACCTGTGGTAATACTCTTTGCCATTTCATCTAACCAGCATCTTAAGAACGCATGGATTGCGTTGGTGCTTATAGTTTGCGTACTCGTTAGTATAATATGGCTGGCAAGATCGTTAAGGAAGAAAGGAAAAATATACTCATATATAGAGAAAAAAATTCCGACTATAGCGCCATTAATTGATGAGCTTTTTGCCGCTAACGTAAACACCAAAAAATATACAGGCAGCATTTTATTTTCCACAGGTGTAGAACTCACCGGTATGTTCCACATCTATATTGCCATGATGGCCCTGGGTTTTCACGCATCTTTTTTTGTGGCCGCAATTGCTTATATGGTTTCTGTATTACTGATGATCTCTTCGCCTTTTTTACGGGGGTTGGGTGCAGTCGAAATTTCATTAGTATATATTTTGGAATTATATGGATATTCTTCCATTCAGGCATTATCGATCACTGTTTTGTATCGCGTCTTTGAGTTCTGGCTTCCGATGGTGAGCGGCATTCTTGCATTTGCCTGGCGCGGTCGTCACTTGTTTGTTAGGATTGTGCCAGCATTGCTCATATTTACCCTTGGTATAGTAAATATTGTATCGGTAGTGACGCCGCCGCTTCGCATCAGGATGCATCTTATAAGACAATTTCTACCGCTTGAGGCTATTAATGCATCTAATATATTGGTGCTTTTTATCGGGCTGGCATTGCTCATTACTTCTGCATTTATGTTTAAAGGCCTTAAAAATGCCTGGCGGCTTGCGTTATTGCTTTCCATTCTTTCTTTGGTTGGAAATTTGACCAACGCACTCGATTACGAGGAAGCGATTTTTGCTGCCATCATCACCTTACTGTTGCTGGTGAGCCGAAATCAATACAGGTTGCGAAGCAGTATTAAATGGATCAGGGTGGGATTTATATCTGTTGTTATTATCTTCTTATCTGTCTTGATCTTCGGCTATGTAAGCTTTTATTTTATAGATCAAAAACATTTTGGGATTGATTTTACCTGGCGGCAATCGCTTATAAACACGATGGATATTTTCCTCCTGGGGGGAGATAATTTGCATCCCCTAACGCCATTTGGCCACCAGTTTATTTTTCTCATACATTTACTTGGATTCTTAAGTTGGGGCTTTCTCTTGTTCACGCTTATAAAGCCTTTTCTAAAAGTGGAGCCGGGTAACGAAACAGCACGGGAAAAAGCAAAATACCTGTTGGCTCAATATGGCAATTCATCCGTGGATTATTTCAAGGTTTATAGGGATAAATTATTTTTCTTTTCAGACTATCACGATGCTTTTGTGTCTTATCGCATTGCAAATGGATTTGCTATCGTGCTTGAAGAGCCTGTATGTGCCGAAGAACACAAAATGGAAGTATTAGCAGAATTTTATAAACAGTGTAGTAAGATGGGATTAAGAATTGCTTTTTACCGTGTTGATGAAAACAGTATTTTATGGTTTAATCAACTACGAAAACAAAAGATGATCATAGGACAGGAGGCCATACTTGATGCTGCAAATTTTAAATTGGAGGGAAAGGATAAAAAGTCCCTGAGAAATGGCCTGAATAGTTTGCAGAAAAAAGGATTTGTTGCCAGTATTCAAAAAGCTCCTCTTTCAAACGAGCTTGTTGCAGACTTAAAAATAATCTCAGACGAATGGCTTGAAGCATTTGATAAAGAAGAACAGATATTTTCGCAGGGTATGTTCGATGTGAAGGAAATCATCCTGCAAGATGTAATCACGGTGGCAGACGGCGAAGGAAAAATTGTAGCTTTTCTCAATATCATACCTGATTACTCACCGGATGAATGCACTTATGATCTTATAAGAAAAACTTCTGAAGCCCCCGGTGGCTGCATGGATGCGCTTATCATTAAAATGATTGATTACGCAAAGGAGCATAATTGTCAATATATTAATCTCGGGCTGGTGCCTATGAGCGGAATCACTGAGCCACAAAACCCTGCGGAGCAACTCATAAAATATGCATCAGAGAAATTAAAACGTTTCAGGCATTACCATGGCCTGCGTGATTTCAAAGAAAAGTATGCGACAATATGGGAAGATAAATTTCTTGTATATGAAAGCGATTATGATTTGTTGCAATTGCCTGCAGCGCTAAATAAAGTTATGCAACCCTAAAGTTTATCTATGTTTAAAAAATTATCGGTCCTCTTATTTATATCATCTCTTTTAGTATTGAAAGGTTTCGCACAAAATTTACCTACCAGGGAGTGGCTTGCTAACAGTCATGATAAGCCGCTTATTTTTTATATTTCGGGAGATGGCGGTTTGAATAAATTCTCCACCGGCCTGTGCCAGTCTTTTAGTAAAAAGGGATATGACGTTTGCGCTCTTAATGCACGATCTTATTTTAATGATAAAAAAACGCCTGAGCAAACTACCAGTGATATAAAAAATTACCTGGCGACAAAGACTGCCGGAAGAAAAAACAAAACCCTTGTTCTTATCGGGTATTCATTTGGTGCTGACGTACTTCCTTTTGTCTTAAACAGGTTACCCAAAAATATGCTCGATAATATTGTAGCATCCGTAATTATGGCCTCGTCCGGTACTACTGATTTTGAGATACACTGGGCGGATATCTTCGGAGGCAACACAAAGCGGGATATGGATGTACTTAAAGAGATAAATAAGTTGCCAGTGGATAACCTCATAATTATTAATGGCAGCGACGAACACGAATTGGCGTTAAATAAAATTTTATTAAAAAAATATACCCACGAGGTACTGCCTGGCGGGCATCATTTTGATGGAGACACTGAAGAGATTACCAATGTAATTTTGAACCATATCGATTAAGATTAATAGTCAGTGCTGTTCTTCAACGTAGCCAAGATTATCAAATACATCTTCTACTACCTCGGCACCCGAAGCCAATACAACAAGTTTATCCCCTTTTTCAATAACTGTTGAGCCACCCGGACGAATATATTTTCCCGCTCTTTGGATCATTACAATAAAGGCCTTCTTTGGAAAATTAAGATTCACCAGAGAGCTACCTATTGCGGGACTTGTATCCGGAAGCAATATTTCGATCATTTCTGAATCAGGCGATTCAGATAATTCGAGATCCAATGCAAATTTTCTTTTTACATTTTGAGGAACAATTACTCTTAACCATTTTGCTACCAAGGGTAATGTAGTACCCTGTAGCAATACCGAAATCGTAGAAATAAAAAATACAAGATTAAAGATCGTGGGTGACTTATCAAGATTTGCTATCAGCGGATAAGTTGCGAACACAATAGGCACCGCACCTCGCAACCCAACCCATGAGATAAAAAGCTTTTCCCGCAAATGAATTCTTTTAAAAAATGAAAGACTTATAAATACACCTATAGGTCGCGCTACAAATATCAGGATAAGAGAAATTAAAACTCCCAGCCCCATAACCGGCAAAATGTGCGATGGAAATACGAGCAGGCCCAGTGTGAGAAACATTATTATTTGCATTAGCCATGCTTGCCCGTCGTAAAACCTGATAATACTTTTTTTATGTATGAAATTATTGTTTCCCAAAACCAACCCTGCGATGTAAACCGCCAGGAAACCGTTGCCACCAATAAGCCCGGTAAAAGAAAAAGTGAAGAACACAAAGGCCATTAAGAATACGGGATACAGTCCTTCGATATCAAGAGAAACCTTGTTCAATACAAACAGAACAAATCGTCCTAACAACAAGCCTACGGCTGCTCCGAAAATTATTTCTTTAAGAAAATGAAAAACCAGCCCAAATCCAGGTGATTCTCCCGTAGCAATAAGAGAAGTTAACGTAATGGTGAGGCCAAATGCAAATGGATCATTGCTGCCGCTTTCCAATTCGAGCGTCGGACGTATATAACCTTTCAGTCCTATATTTTTTGACCTTAAAATAGAAAATACTGCAGCCGCATCCGTTGATGAAACAATTGAGCCTAAAAGAAGTCCCTCCATTAAAGAGAAATTCGTAACGAGATGAACAAATATTCCAACAGTTAATGCTGTGAATATTACTCCAAGGGATGAAAGAGAAATTCCCCGCCAAAGCACCGGCCTGATGCTTTCAAATTTCGTATCAAGCCCACCGGAAAATAGTATAAAATTTAGCGCAATGACACCAAGTATTTGTGCAAGTTTGGGATCGTAAAAATATATGCCTCCAATGCCTTCTGAACCGGCCAGCATACCAACACCTATAAACAGCACGAGTGTAGGAATACCAAAACGTGCCGATGTCTTACTGGTGAAAACGCTTGCCAGTAAAAGAATTGAGCCTATGAATAAAATATTTTCTGCAGTGAATGTCATTATTAGAAACAATGACAGATAAAGTTAAAATAAAAAAAACCCGTGGAGACCACAGGTTTTTTAATTATCATTTAAACTTAAATTATTTCACTTTAGCAAGGTTCTTTTTCGCCGCCGCTTTCTTCACATTTTCTGTTGCAAGATCAGCCGCACCCAATGGCTTGTCTTTAGCGAAATCAACCAGGATAGGCGCTGCTACAAATATAGAAGAATAAGTACCGGTGATCACACCAATCAACATTGCAAATGAGAAGCCTCTTGTTACCTCACCACCAAAAATAAATAACACAAGTAAGGTAATAAACACCGTAAGCGATGTCATGATTGTGCGACTCAAGGTATCGTTCACTGCACGGTTTATTATAGTCGCCTTATCGGCGCCTTTCATATTGTGGCTATACTCTCTTATCCTGTCAAATACAATTACAGTATCGTTCATGGAGAAACCTATTACGGTAAGTATCGCCGCAATAAAGTGCTGGTCGATCTCCAATGGGAATGGAACAATGTTCTTAAAGAAAGAGAACACTGCTAATGCAACAAACACGTCGTGCAACAACGCCACGATAGTACCGAGCGAATATCTCCAGTCGCGGAACCGAATAAATATGTACAAGATGATTGCGATCAAAGCAAAAATTGTCGCTTTAATTGCCCCATTCCGAAGGTCTTTCGAGATGATAGGCTGTACCACCTGTGAACTTTGAATGCTGCTTTTTATAAATTCAGGATAGGTAATGCCCGCACGCAAATGCGGCTTTAATCCATTGTATAGATGCGTCTGCACAGCACTATCGGCATTTTCCTGCCCAATAAGATATGATGTGGTAATGTTGAGATGTTTATCATCGCCAACTGTTTTTATAACCGGGTAATCGCCACCGAGTGATTCATGCAAAGAGTTGGCAATTTGATCTCTTGATACCGCCTGGTCAAATTTCACGGTATAGCTTCTACCTCCTTTGAACTCCACACCCTCCTCGAAACCATGAAAGTAAGAACCAACACCAAGTATCAATACAACAACTGAGATACCATAAGCAATCTTGCGATACTCAATAAATTTAAAGTTCGCTTGCTTAAATATCTTCTTAGAAATACCCGTGAAATATTGAAAATGTCTTTGCTTATTTGTCCATACATCGGTAACGAGGCGGCTCAATAAAATACCGCAGAAAAGTGAAAGAGAAATACCTAACATCTGCGTAGTTGCAAATCCTAATACAGGACCAAGACCGAAATAGAACAATATGGCTGCAGTTAAGAAAGTCGTAACGTGGGCATCTATTACCGGGGCAAGTGACCGGCGATAACCATCGTTTACGGCCTGCTGATAACTCTTACCCCGGGTCAATTCTTCTTTTATTCTTTCAAAAATAATTACGTTCGTATCCACCGCCATACCGATGGTAAGCACGAGCCCTGCGATACCTGCAGCAGTAAGTGTTGCGCCAAGTGCACTTAATATACCAATTGTAAATAGCAGGTTTAAGATCAAAGCAATATTTGCAACCCATCCTGCTGTGTTATAATACAGCAACATCAATATGAAAATGATCAGAAACGAAATTGCAAATGCTTTTGCACCACCATTAACAGCATCCTGGCCAAGTGTAGGACCTACGATTTGCTCCTGTACAATTTTTGCTGGTGCATCTATTTTACCAATCTTAAGAATGCTGGAAAGATCCTGTGCCTCTTCTACCGAAAAGTTTCCGCTTATTTCAGAGTTGCCCCCTTCAATAGGGCCGTTTACATTTGGAGCGCTGTACACAATATCATCAAGAACAATGGCAATAGGCCTGTTCACATTGTCAGTAGTCAGTTTTGCCCAAGTACGACTTCCTGTCGGAGTCATTTGCATTTTAATAGCAGGACGTCCACGCTCATCATAATCTGCTCTTGAGTCTTCAACACCTTCTCCTTCCAGTTTAGCTTTATCAGTACCGGGTACTGTTTTTATCGCGTATAACTCAAAATATTTACGGTTTGATTTTTCGTCTTTCTGCTCAAGACCATAAAGAAATTTAACGTCTGACGGGAAATTGTTTTTTACAATATCCATGTTCAGATATTCATTTGCTTTTGAAGTATCCTTCAACTCTATATTTGCAATAGCCGCAAAATATTGTGGCTTACCGTTTTTATCCTGTTGCGGTCCTATAAAATGAATAACATTTGCCAGCGGATGCTGATTGGCAAGAAGCCTGGACGAATCAACTGCTGCCTTTGAAGTATCATTCACATTTGTAGTTGTATCCGGGGTAACACCACTTAAATATTGTCCTAATGCTTTATCAGCATCATCTATATTTCTGCCGATCTCACCAATATTATAAACTTCCCAAAATTGTAAATGCGCCGAGGCCTGTAGCAAATTTCTTACACGCACTGCATCCTGCACACCCGCAAGCTCAACGGTAATAATGCCCTTATTCTCATCAAGATTAATATTAGGTTGCGCAACACCAAACTGGTCAATACGGTTTAATAATATCTTATAAGTTTGATTGATAGCACCCTTTGCAACAGTCCTTAACTGGTCGAGCACCTGGTTATCATTATCAGTGATCTTTATAGTTTTGCCGGCTCCGGCAAACAAAGATGAAAGGTTAGTTGATGGATTTTGTTGTTTGAAAACTTGTCCAAAAAGAGAAATGTAATCGAGGTCGCTGGTAACTTTATCAACATTGGCTTTATTCAAAGCATTTATTAGCTGGGGATCTTTAGGATTATTACTTAAAGATTTTAAAACGCCCTCTAGGCTCACATTCAGCGTAACGTTCATGCCGCCTTGCAGGTCAAGGCCAAGATTGAGTTCGTTTTCCTTAGCCTTTTGATAGGTTGTCCCAAGCACCGGGTATATTTTGACATCTCTCGAGCTATCGCGGAGGTGGCTCAATTCAGATTTTAACAGATTATCTTTTTCATCACCGCTAGCATTTGGATGCCGCATTTTCACCACTTTCTCAGCTTTCTGTTGTAATTTCTTTTCAAAGCCGTTTACAACCCATGTAAAAGATAGCTGGTAAATGGAAATGAGAATCAGCGTAATGGCAAAAAACCACACCAAACCTTTCAATTTCATATCTTAATTTTTAGAAGTTTGCAAAGATAAGGTTTTGGTATTGAAAACACCCATGATTTACAGGTGCAGTAAGGCCTTATGAAATCATTAAACTGTATGGTACCTTATCTATTTTATACTTTTGATTCAATATGCTTTAAATGGAAAACAAAGAATTGATTATTGCTTTAATGTGGATAATGTTATTGGCGGCCTGTCATTCAACACGTAAAACACAATTGGTATTACCTCAAATAATGATTGATAGCACAACAAACAGCGCAGACTCCGGGAAGATAGAAAATGAAAAGATAATCGTGGATAAGGCCAAGTCATCGCCATTTTTAGAAGAGCTTCTACAAAAATATCCTGATTATTTCGAAGATATTTTGCTAAAGCGAAAGCTGAGAAATGTGCAGGTTATTTACACGCAAATAAACCGCGATGAAAATAACTTCCCAACATTTACCGATTATTATTTCAATGTAGACAGTTCAAAATATTTTTATCCTGCCTCCACAGTCAAGCTGCCAACGGCGTTGCTCGCTTTGCAAAAACTGAATGAACTGCAGCATGCCGGGCTTGAAAAGAATACTACCATGATCACCGAAGCTTCCTGTAGTGGACAGATACCAACATACAATGACCCGCAAACTGCTGATGGCAAACCGAATATCGAAAGCTATATTAAAAGAATTTTTCTCGTAAGCGATAACGATGCCTTTAATCGCCTGTATGAATTTTTAGGCCAGGAATATTTAAATGATCAGTTACATCAGAAAGGATACACTGATGCTCAAATAATTCATCGTCTTGAAATAACTCTTTCAGAAGATGAAAACAGGCACACCAACCCGATCAATTTTTTGGATAGCAATGGCAATATCATCCTTAGCGCACCTCTCCTATTTAATCAAAAAAAATATGCTGAAAGACACGATACACTTGGGAAAGCTTATTATAAGGGTGGTGAGCTAATAAATGGGCCTATGAATTTTTCAAAGAAAAACAGGATAGCACTGGAGGACCTTCACGAGATTTTGCGAAGCGTTATATTTCCTGAAGCGGTGCCGGCTGGGCAGAAGTTTAATCTTACAGATTCGGATTATGCATTTGTTCGCAAGTACATGTCAGCCTTTCCGGGTGAAAGTGTTTTTCCTCCGTACGATTCCACAATCTATTATGATGCTTATGGCAAGCTCCTTTTTTACGGCTCGCAAGAAGGCAATTTGCCTAAGAACATAAGAATATTTAACAAAGAAGGTGATGCCTACGGCGAACTATTAGATATTGCCTACGTTGTAGATTTCGACAAAAACATTGAGTTCTTTCTTTCAGCGGCTATCAACTGCAATACCAATGAAATTTTAAATGATGATACATACGATTATGACTCGATAGGATTTCCCTTTATGAAGCACCTGGGCGAAGTAATTTATGATTACGAATTAAAAAGAGATCGCAGGTATGCACCTGATCTTTCGGCTTTCAAAATAGCTTACGATAAATAATATCGAAATTTGTGCGCTGATAAAAGAAAACGTCGCGATTAAATACTTTATCATTTTAATTAACATCTGTTTAAAACAGCCGGCTCGTAAGTAGAAAAAATTTAAGTCTGATGAAAAAAATATTTCAACTGTTTATAATTTTAATTTTCGCCACAGGGTTGTATTCCTGTGGTAATCCCGATTCAAATAAAGTAGCGGCAACGCCTTCTATCTCTAAGAACGAGCTCTCAAAGTACAGCCAGGCAACGTTTGCAGGTGGATGCTTCTGGTGTGAAGAAACTATTTTTGAAAGTGTGAAAGGTGTAAAAGAAGTAATCTCCGGATATTCGGGCGGCACAGAAGCTAACCCTACTTATGAGCAGGTTGGCAGTGGAAGCACGGGTCATGCGGAATCTGTGAATATTTATTATGATTCATCACAGGTGAATTACGACACTTTATTAAAAGTATATTTCGCATCAGAAGATGCTACGCAAGTGAATGGACAAGGCCCGGATGAAGGAACACAATATCGTTCGATAGTTTTGTACCGCAATGATCATGAAAAACAGGAAGCAGAGGATTACATTAAGCAACTGAATGATTCAAAAAAATATGATGCACCGATTGCAGCGCAGGTAGTATCCTTTACAAAATTTTGGGATGCAGAAGACTATCATCAAAATTATATAGTAAACAATCCCAACGTGCCTTATGTGCGAATGGAATCAATCCCAAGAATAAAAAGATTTCAAAAACAATTCCCCGAACTGCTGAAACCGGATCATATATTTTAATGGTCTCCTGTTGGACTTAGGCTTGGTCAGTCTAGCCAGTTTTAGGTTTCAATTTTGTTTTATCAAGATATGCTTGCAATTGCTCAAAGGTCATACCTTTTATGTCATTGGAAATCTTGTTCTTAATTTCCCTGAATGTCTTGACTGTGTCAAACTCTTTTACAATTTTAGTCTTCGCTTTCATAGTTCACAATTTCTTTTGGTGAATGAATTTCTAACGTCCTGTGTCCTAACCGTAAATTTATGGAATTATAACCGCGGATTCTGTAAACATTTACGATATGTTTGAAGTTCCAACTTATCAACATGTCAACCTTGCCTAAAGTGGCTGTGGCGATGTGGATGCAATCGTCCAAACTTGTTTCGCCGACAACTTTTTCGTCTACATACGTTTGTGCAAGTTTCAAAGCGTCTGGAGTTACTAAAACTTTTTCTTTGAATTTGTCTGGTAAATTTTGAAAAAAATCCCTAACTCGTTCCGGGGCATTGCTAAGTTCGCTTTCGGTAAGGTTGGAATAAATACATTTTATTTGTCCCAATTGCACTTTTTCAAAAAGCAATGTTGTTTCTTCTTCAAATTCAATGTCAAAAAGTCCACCAAAAACTGAGGTGTCAAAATAAAAGCGTTGCTCCATAACGAAAGTTACAAAATTTCAATTATTGGTCTAACACTACGAGGGTACGAACGGTTACACTTTCACCCAACCTTGTAGGAGTAACAATGGCCAATCCCTTACTTTTGCAAAAAATTATTTTATGCAAGTATTGCTCGTAATACATAACCTGCTGCGTTGGCTTATTTTACTTTTTGGTGTATGGACAGTTTTAGGAGCCCTCATTGGCCTTACGGGCAAAAGAGATTTCGCCGCTGGTGATGGCCGCAGCAATTTCTTTTTTATGCTAAGCATGGATATCCAATTGCTCATAGGATTGGCGCTATATTTCGTTGGTTCGTGGTTCGACAGGCTAAAGCATCTTGGTGACAATATGAAAGATGCCAACCTGCGCTTTTTCACCATGGAACACGAAGTAATGATGATACTTGCCTGGATATTGGTGCATGTTGGCAGGGTATTCGTAAAAAAAGCAACTACTTCACGGGCAAAATTTCTCAGAAGCTTCGTTTTTTTCGGAATTGCATTAGTACTTATACTATATGCAACACCCTGGCCGTTTAAAGAAACGGTAGCACGGCCATTATTCAGATGGTTTTAGATTCGATGATTATGAATACGCTATCATAGTCGTATTTATCCCATCGTAAATCTTACAAAAATGTTTAAGATTCAATGACAGATTTTACAGACGACAGGCCCATCATTCTTATTACCAATGATGATGGGATCACCGCCCCCGGTATCCGTAACCTGATAGAGGCGGTAAAAGACCTTGGCAATGTAGTAGTAGTAGCGCCCGATAAGCCACAAAGCGGCATGGGACATGCCATCACTATTGGAGTTCCCCTGCGATTAAATAAAGTAGAAGCAATTTTCGAAGGGGTGGAATGCTGGCAAACAAGCGGTACACCTGTGGATTGCGTGAAGCTTGCTGTTGATAAAGTACTTCATCGCAAACCGGATATTTGTCTCAGCGGCATTAACCACGGCGCTAACCATTCGATCAACGTTATTTATTCTGGCACTATGAGTGCCGCTATGGAAGCATCTATCGAAAGTATTCCATCAGTGGGCTTTTCTTTACTTGATTACAGATTCGAAGCAGATTTTGCCCCTGCCAAACACTATGTTCACAAAATTGTAAAGAGCCTTCTGCAAACCAAAATGGATAGACATCTTTTGCTTAATGTAAATATTCCTTCTGTACCATTGGAAGAGATAAAGGGAATAAAGATCTGCAAGCAGGCCTATGCAAAATATGATGAAGATTTTTTTGAGCGAATAGACCCCCATGGTAAAAAATATTATTGGCTTACCGGCGAGTTCAAAAATTTCGATAAAGGTGATGATACGGATGTGTGGGCTTTGCAAAATAATTATATAAGTGTGGTGCCTGTGCAATTTGACCTTACCAATTACACACTAAAAAAAGAACTCGAAAAAAGCTGGAAAATATGACGCTGTTTAAAAAAGACAATTTCATTTTTGGCCTCGCCCTTGGTTTCATTGCACCGGTTATCGGCTTCATGATCTTTAAACTTTATAAGTTCCAGGGTCTTTCCATTTCTGAGATGCTGCAATGGATGAAATTTAATCCCAACCTTATCACTGTTTCTATAAGCGTTTCGCTAATGGCAAATGCCATCCTGTTTACGATATATATCAACGGCCACCGCGACAAAACTGCGAAGGGAATATTTTTGCTCACTGTCATCTATGCAGTGGTCGCCATGATTTTCAAATATTGGTAGCTGAAAATTTATTTTTGAAATAATTTACACAATGCCAGTACTTTAAGCGTTTTTCACGCTGCTTTATCATTAGCTTTTTGATCGATTGCCAAATCTGCTTTACTTTTAATCCCTTCATTCATCATCATAACTTTCGACCAAAGTAGCCCTAAACCTCCTTTGATATATTTAGGCGGAAAGCTTGATAATCACATCTTCCCATCGTGAACAATTACACATCGCATTTTGCCTTATAAATATGAATTCTAATTATCTTTAAAATTCTAATTGAAACTAACAAGGTGTTATGAAGTATTATATTATCGCAGGTGAAGCCTCGGGCGATCTTCATGGGAGCAATCTCATAAAAGAACTCCGTAAACTTGATTCAACTGCTGATATAAGGGGCTGGGGAGGAGATAAAATGGAGGCTGCAGGCGCGACAATTGCCAAGCATTACAGGGACCTTGCCTTTATGGGTTTTGCAGAAATAGTCAAGAATCTTCCAGCAATTCTAAAAAATATCAATTTCTGTAAACAGGATATTTCAAGTTTTGAGCCCAATGTAGTTGTACTTATAAATTATTCGGCCTTCAACTTAAGAATCGCTGAATGGACGAAGAAAAATAACTTCAGAAACGTATTCTACATATCTCCACAGGTATGGGCATGGAAGGAAAGCAGGGTGAAGGCTATAAAAAAATATGTAGATAAAATGATCGTCATCCTCCCGTTTGAAAAGCAATTCTATAAAACATGGGACTATTATGTAGACTACGTTGGCCATCCACTGGTGCAGGTAATAGAAAATTTTAAAGCAGACAACAAAGAGATTGAAATGCAGCCAAAAATAATAGCCTTACTTCCCGGCAGCCGAAAGCAGGAAATAAAAGCAAAGCTGCCCATAATGCTGGAGGCCTCTAAAAATTTCCCGGAAAATATATTTGTAGTTGCAAAAGCGCCTTCGGTTGACGATGAGTTTTATGAAAGTTTTCTAAAACCTTATGCGAATGTGCAGATGGTGTCCAACGATACTTACGCGTTGCTAATGCAGGCAACCGCTGCACTTGTTACATCCGGTACGGCCACTTTGGAGACAGCGCTTTTTAGCGTACCAGAAATAGTGTGTTACAAAGCCGGAAACATTTCTTATCAAATTGCTAAACGGTTGATCAAGCTGAAATACATTTCGCTTGTCAATCTTATTATGAATAAAGAAGTGGTAAAGGAATTAATACAGGATGATCTTACACCACAAAATATCACACGGGAACTCAATGAAATCTTATACGATCCTGTGAAAAGAGAAAGGATTCAGTTTGATTATTACCTCTTAAAAAAACAACTCTCCGAAGGTGGGAATGCTTCCGCAAATGCAGCGGCGCTTATTTACGATAGCCTGCAATAAAAATTGTCTTTTTTTTTATTTAGTGACGAAGCAGTTTGATCACAATAATTATAAGCGCCAACAAGAACAACAAAATTGAGAGCCGGTTGATGCCATGCATATAACCGATCCATTTGGTGCGTGGCGTATTCGGATCTTTTTTTCTAAGCCACAAGTACTCTCCTATTTGTTTCCATACTCCCATAATACAATGTTATTTTAATGATGCTTCTTTACTTTGTGCAACCAATTCAAATGATCCCGCGTATATGAATATCAAAGTTAATTATAAACAGAAAGGCGATTATTCCAGGATGAAAAATATTATAACGTTATTGCTCCCGGTATTGTTTACACTTTTTAGCTGTGCGCAAAAAAAGCAGGAGAAGTATGCAGTGATGAAAACAGATACTGAATGGAAGAAGCAATTGACGCCGGAGCAGTATAATGTAACCCGTAATGAAGGAACGGAAATGGCGTTTGCAGGTAAATATTGGGACAACCATGCAAGCGGCATGTACAAGTGCGTTTGTTGCGGGTTGGATGTTTTCACATCAGATACAAAATTTGAAAGCGGCACCGGTTGGCCGAGCTTTTATGAACCAATAGCAGCCAAAAATGTCGGTGAAACAGTTGATAATAGTTTCAGCATGTCACGCACCGAAGTGCATTGCAGTCGTTGTGGAGCACACCTTGGACACATTTTCAATGATGGACCGGCACCTACGGGGTTAAGATACTGTATCAATTCGGCATCACTGAGTTTTGCGAAAAAATAATATTAATTATTTCCGGTAAAAAATTATTCTTATGAAAACCGTGATTCTTCTTTCGTTTATCATAACAACTGCTTTTTTTTCTTCGTGCAAAAAAGCGTCAACTGAAACGCTCGACCAGGTGATAAATCCTGCGGACACAACGGCGACTGTTGAGCTGGGCGGCACATTCATGAATGGGCCATCGGGTAAAGTCAGCGGGCAGGCAAAGATTTATTTTAAAGAAGGTAAATACATTCTTGCTTTGGAAAATTTTAGTACATCGAATGGGCCCGATCTCAAGGTTTATCTTTCTCAGGAAATGTTCCCGGCTACTTTTATTAAATTGGGAGATTTGCAGTCTACTAACGGCAACCAACTTTATGATGTACCTGGAAAGCCGGATTTTTCTCTTTATAAATATGCGCTGATACATTGTGAAAAATACAATCACTTGTATGGCTATGCCGAATTAAGTAAATAGATTTACAATCGAGGTCAAAACTAATTTCACTTTGATGCTATGAAGAAGGTTATAAAGAAACATCCTCTTGCGATCAGGTGGCTCCATTGGATAAATTTTCCTATACTGGCCGTGATGATTTGGAGTGGCCTGCTTATTTACTGGGCCAATGATGCTTATCGCGTGGGATGGGGTAACACAACAATTATTAAATTTTTCCCTGATTCATTTTTCAAAGCGCTTCATGTTCCCTTCAGGCTGGCGGAAGGCATGAGCATTCATTTTGTGTTTATGTGGCTGTTCGCCATAAACGGGTTTCTTTATGTTTTATATTTATTTATATCAGGCGAATGGCGACTGATTTTTCCAAATAAGAAATCGTTGAAAGAATCGTGGCTGGTGGTGCTTCACGATCTGCATATAAAGAAAGGCATACCTCCGCAGAAAAAATATAATGCGGCACAAAGAATAGCCTACACTGGTGTAATTATTATCGGTCTTGGTTCTTTACTTACGGGCCTCGCCATCTATAAGCCTGTCCAATTTCATTTGTTAGTTGCATGCCTGGGAGGGTATGAATGGGCAAGGGCCGAACATTTTATTCTTACCATACTATTTACTTTATTTTTTGTTGTTCACATCGTCCAGGTAATTCTTGCCGGTTGGAACAACTTCAGAAGTATGGTAACAGGCCTTGATGTGTTGCCTGCTGATAAAGTGCAACTGGCAACAACTGGTGCAGTCATCGATTCAAAAGAATTAGATGTACCGGTTACCGAGCCTTCAACAACAAAAGTTATCAAAGAAAAAGTAGTAAATCATAAGCCTGAAAATCTTGTTGAAAAATCTCAGAATGATACAGATGACTCGGCCGATGAGGTAGCTGACAATGAAGAAAATAATGTACCGGTTGTAGAAAAGAAAACCGGAAATGAAAATGATACAAATGAATTATAAAAGCGAATTTCTTATTACCGAAAAGAAACTTAGAAATAAGACCATTATTTCTTTTTCAGTTTTTATAATATTTATCGTTGTTTCCATTTTTATCTGGAAATGGCTTTACAAGCAACCAAAAGAAGCAGGCGCCATCAGACCATTACGAGCTGTTTTAGATTATAATCAAACTTTCTTTTCAAACTTTCTCAGTAACAATCATCTTGCTAAAACCTATCCGCTATCTGAGGCTGCACCACGTGTACGGCTAAACGGCAATGTTGGTATGGATAAGAATTATGATCCGGCAGGATGGAAGTTACAAGTGGTAAGAAGTGCGGGCGATACTTTGTTTCTGACGCTCGATGATATAAAAGCATTACCAAAAACTGATATCATTTTTGATTTCAAGTGCATTGAAGGATGGAGCCAGGTAACACATTGGGCCGGTGTAAAATTTAGTGACTTTGCTGCGAAGTATCACCTCGATGCGCAAACAAAACTAAAATATGGAGGACTAATAACCCCGGATAAAAAATATTATGTAGGAGTTGATATGCCAAGCCTAATGCATCCGCAAACCATACTTTGTTATGAAATGAATGGCCAGCCTCTGCCAATGAACCAGGGTTATCCTCTTCGGCTAATCATCCCCGTGAAGTACGGCATAAAACATCTCAAGCGCATCAGCACAATTACCTTCAGCAACGAACGGCCGCCGGATTACTGGTACGAAAGAGGCTACGATTATTATGCCGGCCTTTAGAAGATTTTTTCTAAAATTTATATCAATTCACCTCCAGGTCATCTTTAGAGGGAAGCTTAGGGAATGGCGCATGTGGCTCCGCCTGGTACCAATAAACAACTGAACTTATATCCGATTGCTGCTGCAAGT
>JBDTVF010000007.1:0-34406 GCA_040007325.1 Ginsengibacter sp.
TTAAACAATTTGAAACAGACAGATATCATCTGAATATGAGCGGCCCGAAAGGGTACGAGGATTACACATATAGCAATTACTATTTTGGCAGGAATGAATTTGACAAATTTTCGTCTCAACAAATAATGATAAGGGATGGCGGCTTCAAAGTAAGAACCGATCTCCTTGCAGATAAAATAGGTAAGACTGACGATTGGCTGGCAGCGGCAAATTTTAAAACTAACTTTCCGCAAAAATTGAATCCTTTGCAGGTGTTGCCAATCAAAATTCCTTTGAAAGTCTTTCTTGATGTGGGAACTTATGCTGAAGCCTGGAAAAAAAATTCACCTACCGGCAAATTCATCTATGATGCCGGCCTGCAAATTTCTGTTTTGAAAGACCTGGTAAACATCTATTTTCCGATTCTTTATAGCAAAGTGTACGACAGTTATTTTAAATCAACGATACCGGACAAACGATTTTGGAAAAATGTTTCATTCAGCATCGATATTCAAAATTTTAGTTTCTCAAAACTCTCCAACCAGTTTGGCCTGTAGTTAAACCAATCGAGTGAAAATATTGTATCTACCACAGGAGGAAATCGATAAAAAGCAGTGGGATCTATGTATTGCTACCGCGTCGAATGGATTGATCTATGGCTATTCATTTTACCTGGATGCGCTGGGCAAAAATTGGGATGCACTTATTGCCGATGATTATTCGCTGGTGATGCCTTTGACGTGGAATAGAAAATTTGGATTTTATTATCTATATCAACCTTTTTTTGCTGCTTCACTGGGCATATTTGGAAACAATATTTCAGCGGAAATTGTAAAACAATTTCTTGAACACATTCCCTCAAAGTTTAAGTACTGGGATTTTTATCTGAATAGAAATAATGTATTTGCCATACCCGCGTATGATTTGTATGAGCGAAGAAACTATATTCTGAATCTCAAAGAGGACTATGAAACATTAAAATCAAATTATTCTAAAAGTCACATCCGTAATATTTCACGAGCGGCAAAGACAGGAAATGTACTTGAAAAAAATATCCCCCTCAACGATGTAATAACGCTTGCAAAAGAGCAATCGAAAAACTTTTCTCCTGCTTCTGACCAGGACTATGAAAATTTTTCAAAACTATTTTCAATTTTATCGGCTAAAAATCAGGCTATCACTTATGGAGTATATTCATCGCAACGCCAATTGGTAGCGTCTTGTGTTTATTTCTTTTCCCATAGCAGGGCGTACTATATTCTTGTTGGCAATCATCCCAATGGCAGAACGTCAGGCGCATCACATTTAATGATCGATCAGTTTATCCGCGAACATGCAGGTGAAAATCTCTTATTGGACTTCGAAGGAAGTGATATAAAAAATCTTGCCTGGTTTTACAGTAGTTTCGGAGCAACTCAAGAAAAATATGTCGCCATCAGGCTGAACCGATTGCCCGCTGTGGCTAAATTATTCAAGCAATAAATTTTCTGCGAACTGAAGATCGAATGGGGTGGTTATTTTGATATTATTTTCTTCTCCTTCTACAAGATGAACCTTCAAGCCATACGCCTCCACTACTGAAGCTTCATCTGTGAATTTGTCTTTGTAATCAATATTGAAAGCAGGCAGTAATATCTTACTGTGAAATGTTTGAGGAGTCTGTATCAGTTTTACCTTATTTCTTTCAATCATCTTGTTGCCGTTGCTTGTAACAAGACGCAGGCTGTCCTTACTATCGATCGCAGGTATAGCGGTTCCAAATTCCATGGCCACGTTAAAACACCTTTTCACCAGCTCACTCGTAAGAAGGCATCTTACACCATCATGTACAAAAATTATCGACTCCTCTTTCACGAGAGATAAACCATTTTGGACTGAGTGAAACCTGCTTCTACCTCCTTCGCACAGCCGAAACCGGGATTTATCGAAATATCCATCAATTATTTCCTGCCCATTGGACATGTGTTCAACGGGCAAAACGAGAATAATTTCAATATCATTAAAGGCTTTCAGGAACGAATTAATGGTGTAATATAAAATGGGTTTATTCTTTAGCAGCATAAATTGTTTTGGCAACTCGCTGTTCATGCGAGTGCCTTTGCCGCCTGCCACAATTATCGCTATTTTCTTCATACGTACTAAAGTTAATTAATGCAATCAATGCCTGTTTACAAAAGGTGTTATGTAAATTGCAGGATGCGAAAATATCTTATTTTTCTTTTCGTGTTGCCAGTATTAATCACAAATTGCGCCGGTAATAAAACACCATCAAAAACTGACCTGGTATTGGGTTTACAAAAGATGAGTGATCTCGCCACAGCAGAATATGTAGTTACAAAACTCATAAAGGCGAACGATGACAAAACATGGTATAAAGCCGGAGATCGAAAAATTCTTATGAGTTGCAAGGCGTCACTCGTTGCAGGAATTGACTTTTCAAAAATCACTGAGAATGATATAAACGTTGATGGAAAAAATATTTCAATAACCATTCCTCATGCAAAGCTGATTTACGTTGATATAAAACCTGAAGATGTAAAAACCGTGTACCAGGAAGTCTCATTATTTCGAAATAATTTTTCTTCAGAAGAAAAAAATAATCTTGCGAAGCAAGCAGAAAGACAGATCACGGCCAGCGCAGATTCTCTCGGCATATTAGTAACAGCTGAAAGTAATGCTTCGATTTTTATCAATAATTTTTTAAGAAAGCAAGGTTTTGAAAACATCAGCATAAGTTCCGGATCTCCAAAACAGACATTGCAATAATGCGAAAATCTTTATTCAAAT
Organism: Ginsengibacter sp.; assembly: GCA_040007325.1. GTDB lineage: Bacteria > Bacteroidota > Bacteroidia > Chitinophagales > Chitinophagaceae > Ginsengibacter. Next base: position 2,767 of record JBDTVF010000007.1, read on the forward strand.
ATTCACTTATTGTTGCAGTCATACTGTTAGCAATTTTTTTGTTTCAAAAGATTAATTGGCTTCCTTCCTTCAACAATATTTTTAAAAGTCAGCCTGTAGTGATTGAGGAAACACCCATAATAATAAAACAAATTAACACACTTGCTCAACTGGTAACTGTGACCTATACAGACGAAGTGGTCATGGACCAGGCAAAGACAGGTAACGGAATTCCTTCGATTGTATCAGCAGGAATTGGAATGATGATGTTGCCCCCGACTGACAGGCTGGTAATGATCGGCAGAGGAAAAGTACTTGCAGGAATAGACTTAAAAAATATTACTAGTGCTGATGTAAAAACCACCGAAGACTCCATACATCTTACACTTCCTCACGCTACAATTTTAAATACAATTATTAATCCTTCAGGCTTTGAAACATTTGATGAAAAAGGTAGCTGGAGCGAAACAGAAGTAATCGCTCTTAAGCTAAAATTGAAAAACGAACTTACCCAAAGAGCGATTCAGCAAAATATACTGCGGCAGGCAGAGAAGAGAAGTAAAAATATCATTGAAACATTTTTGAAAGCAGAAGGATTTAAGAAAGTAGATATATCATTGAACAATTAGTCCCCATATATTCCTATTGAAACGTCACCCTCACTATTTTTAAGCGCACGATACATACCTACGCTGTTAAATACCATCGCAATATTTCCTTTTGCATCAACCCCGATAAGACCACCTTCACCATGCATATCCACTAATTTTTTTAAAACCACTTCTTCGCAAGCTTGCTGCAAGGTCATATTTTTATACTCCATAAGCGAACTGACATCATAAGCCGCTACCGCTTTTATAAAGATCTCACCGTGCCCTGTACACGAAATGGCACACGTCTTATTATTTGCATAAGTTCCCACTCCTATCATCGGGCTGTCACCAATACGGCCAAAGCGCTTATTTGTCATGCCACCCGTTGATGTTGCGGCTGCGATATTTCCTTCTGCGTCACACGCAACTGCCCCGACCGTTCCAAATTTTTTATCTTTCATTAGTCCAACCAGCTTATCACTTTTGTGATCGAGCTGGTATAGATCGCTATCTCTTATTTCACGCCATTGATCATAACGATACTGTGAATAAAAATAGTCATCGGGTTCCAACTTTACCCCTTGCTTAATCGCAAAATCATTTGCCCCTTTTCCGCTTAAAAAAATATGTCCACTGTGCAACATCACTTCTTCAGCCAGTTCGATCGGGTTACGAATATTACGAACACCAGCTATTGCACCCGCTTCCAAGTTGCTGCCATCCATTATCGCTGCATCCATTTCATTCAATCCCTTTTTTGTAAATACTGAACCTTTACCTGCATTGAATAAAGGACAATCTTCCATCACAACTATAGCTGCTTTCACTGCCCTAACAGAAGTGCCGCCGTTTTCCAAAACTGCATATCCTGCTTCCACCGCGCCTTTCAAAGCATTCCTGTAAGCTTCTTCCAATTCTGGTGTCATGTCTTCTTTAACTATAGTACCTGCACCTCCATGAATGGCAATAGATATTTTATTCATTAATTAATTTTTAAATAGATGTTCTCCGCAAACGAAATTATGTTACCAACTCTTTGCACTCTGCCAGCAGTTTATTTTTGTTAATAGCCACAGTTCCTACATCCTCACAAACAATGCCACCTGCTATATTCGCAACTTGAGCGGCGAGGTAAATATTTTTTGTTGCTGCGTAAATCAATGCAGCCACCGCAATTACCGTGTCACCGGCGCCACTAACATCTGCAATGTTTCTACGGTGCGAAGGAATAATGTTCTTATTATCTTCTTCCTGGTAAAAAATACCTTTTTCCGAAAGCGTGATCATCGATATCTGGTGCTTTAGGCGCCCCTTCAGCTGCTCATGAATATCTGATAGCAACGTTCCTGAAACTTCTTCAGGAATTATATTTAAGCTAGTAAAAACTTCGTGCAGGTTCGGCTTAAAGAGCGTGACATTTTGATACGAAAAAAAATTCTTTCTTTTTGGATCGACTGCTGTGGGTATGCTTTTACCCTCACAAATTTCAATGGTTTGTTGAATGATATTCTGAGTGAGAATGCCTTTATTGTAATCTTCAAATATTACAATGTCCGGCCGCTCAGAAGTGATATATCTCTCCACCTGGTTAAGAAGATTGGTTTCATCACCGTCATCAATATCTTCTGTGTGTTCAGCATCGAGGCGCATCATTTGCTGGTTACGGCTTATGATGCGAATTTTATTGGTAGTTATTCTTTTTTTACTTTCAAGGATAAACCTTGTATCAATATCATTTTCTTTCAACAGCTGCAAAAGTTGTGCACCGTCATCATCATTACCCAATATTGTAAGGATAGCAACATTTGCGCCCAGCGATTGAATATTAAGAGCGACATTTCCCGCCCCACCGATTCTTTTTTCTCTCTTACTTACGGCTACCACCGGTACAGGTGCCTCCGGCGAAATTCTATCTACATTACCCCACCAATAAGTGTCGAGCATTAAATCACCAATTACAGCAACTTTTAATTTGGAAACATCAGCAAACAGCTGATCAAAATCAGGTGGCATCTAAAGAGGATTTGTTTTCTTCTTAGGCGAAACTAAATAATAAATAGGAATACCAGCCGCAGCGATGATAAGACCCGGCCAGGTAAATTGAGGCTTATAAATAATTAATAAGATGCAAAATGAAATTCCCATTAATATGTATATCGCCGGTAAAATGGGATATCCAAATGCCTTGTAAGGCCGATCAACATCAGGCATTTTTTTTCTCAAAATAAATATACCTATGATTGTAAGTACATAGAATATCACAACAACAAATGAAATCATGTCGAGCAAGTCTCCATATTTGCCACTAAGGCATAAGAAAGAAGCTACCACCCACTGCGACCAAAGCGCCCATGCAGGAACAGCATGCTTGTTAAGTAATGCTGCCTTTTTGAAAAACAAACCATCATTAGCCATGCTATAATAAACTCTTGCTCCCGCAAGGATCAAACCATTGTTACAACCGAAGGTGGATATCATGAGCATCACAGCTATTACATAAGTACCGGAGTTGCCAAACATAGAGTTAGCTGCAGATACTGCTACACGATCCTGTGCGGCAAAAGCAACTTCATTCAAAGGAAGAACTGCTATATACATCAGGTTAGCGCAAACGTAAATAACGGTAACGATGAGTGTTCCGAGAAAAAGGCTTAGCCCAATATTACGTTTTGGATTTTCAATTTCGCCAGCTATGAACGTCACATTGTTCCATGCATCACTGCTAAATATAGAACCTACCATGCTCGCTGCTATCGCCCCCAAAATGCCGGCGCCGACCACGGGTGTTACACTTCCATCAGCGCCAAGTTTTTTCATATCAAATGCGCCCGACCAGTTTGCACTCCATATCTCAGGTTTAAAAAAAACAATACCGGCGACAATCAAACCAAATAATGAAAGAAGTTTTGTAGTCGTAAACACGTTTTGAATCCATTTACCGCCCTTCACGCCTTTGGTATTTGTCCAGGTCAAAAACATAATAAGTAAAATGGAAATAAGTTGGGCGGGATAGAGCTTAAAAAAACCAACCTGGAATATGATATTCTCATCCTTAACATCGAGCGCCGGGAAAAAATATCCTGCAAATTTGGCGAAGGCTACACCGACCGCTGCGATAGTTCCGGTTTGGATCACAGCAAAAAAACTCCAGCCGTACAAGAATCCTACAAGAGGATTATAAGCTTCTTTAAGATACACATACTGGCCACCTGCCTTTGGAAACATAGCACTTAACTCACCGTAGCTAAGCGCTGCTGTAAGCGTCATAAATCCCGTAAGCACCCAAATAAGAATAAGCCAGCCAGCACTTCCGACATTTCTTGTAATATCAGCACTTACAATAAAAATTCCGGAACCAATCATAGAGCCGGCTACAATCATTGTAGCATCAAAAAGACGAAGGCTTGGTTTAAATGACGCTGCGTGTTCATTCATAAAAAATCCCGTTTTGATAAACGGGATTGAAGATAAATATTTATTCGGGACTGACTGATCAAATCACTTTTTATTTTCACTTTCGGTATACATCTCATTCAGGCCGGTAATGACATCTGGGGTAATATTTAAGGTAGAATCTTTATAGAACATAAAACCCGGTTCGTAGGAAAATATATAAGAGTACTTGCCATCTTTATTATACTCTTTTAGATAATTCTGAATGCGCGATAAAATATCTTCCTTCATCTTCGAATTTGTATTGTACAAATCGTTGTCTATACTTTGTTTTTTTGCCTGAAGATCCTGTTGCATTTTATTCATTTCCTGCATAGCACTTTCCTGTTCCTGCTGGTTCATTGTCGGGCCTTTTTGTTGCAATTGCATGGCTCGGTTCTGATACTTTTTTTGCAATCCTGTAATCTCGTTATTAGCGGACTCCTGCTTTTTCTCAAAATCTGCTTTTATCTTTTTGTAATAGGCGTAATTGTTTTGCAAGGAATCCAGGTCGATATAAGCAACCTTTGCCGCTACATCATCGTGATGAGCGGCAACGGCTGCCACGGGCCGGTCAGCGGAATGCTTATTACTGGTAAAATACAGATAGTACAACACTCCAACGAGGACTATTAAAACGACATTAATAACGAGTAAAATATTTTTCATCCAAAAAATTTAAAGGCGGCAAGATAAAAAAAAGAAAGTGTTAGCTTGTTATTGCAAGTTGTTTTAGGAAACACTTAACAGGCGTAATATCCAGCCTTGGTTACAGATTCGTCTATTGAATATTTAATTTCCAAGTTTTAAAACTTATTCCGAATCATAATTGATCTACCGGTAAATGCAGATATTAAATAGCGATATTTGTTTTTTATGGCAAAAACTACAAGCTCTGCAAATCCGCGGCAGGTTCATGAAATACTCGAGCAACTTAGTGAAGATGGATTACTTCAACATTCAAGACCGTCATGGTCACTGTTTTTGTCCGCTCTCGCTGCCGGGCTTGAAATTGGTTTTAGCATATTATTAATGGGAGTTCTATTTTCATTATTTGAAAACCGGATCAGCGAACCTGCAATGCATATGCTTCTCGCATTGAGTTATCCGCTTGGATTTTTATTCGTGATCATAGGCAGGGAAGAATTATTTACTGAGCAAACAACCATTGCTGTAATACCCGTATTAAGCAGAAAAAAGGGATTTAAAAGTCTGTTCCGCTTGTGGGGGGTTGTATTAAGTGGCAACCTGATTGGTTGCTTTATTTTTGGATTTATCCTGGCAACATTGCCTGTCGAGATGCAGATAGTAAAACCAGAAGCTTACCAACACATTGCGGAGAGAATCCCTCATTACAATTGGACTTCGTTATTTGGAAGTGCTGTTTTCGCCGGATGGCTTATGGGCCTCCTCGCCTGGCTTATATCGTCCACTTCCGAAACAATTAGTAAATTACTCCTAATAATTTTAGTCACTTTTGTAATAGGGGTAACAGGACTACATCACTGTATTGTTGGTTCAGTAGAAATGTTTGCGGCGATGTTGTCAGGGGACAATATTACATTCTCCAATTACATTCATTTTATAAGTCTTGCTGTCCCCGGCAACATTATAGGTGGGGCGGTTTTTGTCGCCGCATTGAAGGTTAGCCATAATAAAAAAGAAGACATGAAAGAGAAAAAGGCCACCTAATCCTCATATTCGGATATATTATTTGCAATTGCATATTTTATTTAAAGTTAGACAGTTAGCAGCAATATAGATAGAAGTCACATTAAATTAAAATGGGAAATTTGGATTTTACTGCTTTAAATATTATGTTTGCACCTGTACATTAGAAATTAATTACTAATTCATTTCTGGTATTTCCAAATTCTACAAAATTCCAACCAACAACCTTCGTTCTTTAGTATTCCAATTACTTTAGAATTACCTGTCACCCCCCAAAAATTCAGACTCCAATCCTGGTAAACCCTTTACACTTGATTGCAGATAATTGTTTATCGCCATGTAATGATTTTTCATATAGCGAATATTTCAATTAAAAAGAATTTCTGCCACATGTAAATGACCACAGATTAATATTGAAAAATATAATATAGTTATAATCTGCAATCGGTTGATCTTATAGTTAAAAAAGCTTTCAGAGTCAGCATTTAGATTGAAGATTATTTAATCCTTTGAATAACTGCAAATCTTAACTTAAAAAAAAGAAAATGCAGAAGAATTGGTACGTTGTCTACACGAAACCGCAATGCGAAAAGAAGCTTGCTTCATTATTTAGCAAATGGAAGATTGAGAATTTTTACCCGCTCAATTGTGTAAAATCAAGTACAGCCTGGAGAAGTAAAATGGTTTGTGAACCTCTATTTAAATCTTATTTATTTGTTTACATTTCTGAAGATCAAATTCCAAGGCTATGCAGGGTGGAAGGTGTTGTGAATTTCCTCCATTGGTTAGGGAAACCAGCGATAATTAAGAACGAAGAAATCGAGGTAATGAGGGAATTTACAAATGATTACCAGGATATATCTGTGCAGCGTGGCATAGTTAATATGGAAGGTATAGTAAAAATTATTGACGATCCTTCATACAAAATGGAAGGTAAGTTCATTTCTATAAAAAGTAAAACAGTTAAAGTCAATTTGCCATCACTTGGCTTTACATTAATTGCCATACCTCAAAAAGAAACCATTCTTGACAAGCAAAATTCTTTATTAGAAAATATTATTAGCAAAATCTCGCATACCGAGGTTAATACAGCGTAATTAATTGACTGATTTTACTTTCAGTTGAATAACCGTTGCAAAAGCTTTCCAACATCTGCCTAGGCCATTAAAAATGATAATTACTTAAAAGTAATTTATCATTCATGGTATATTCAAATACCTTACTTTAGCGCGCCCTAACGGGATTAGTTTGCTAAATAAATTGATATAATGCATTTTCCTTAGTAACAGACCACCCGGACTGGCATTAAAATTACTAATACACTTTTCGTTTATCAGCGAACTAATCAAGTTGAATAAAACTTATATCACAATAATTTTCGTTTTTTTTTAGTTTTATTCAATTAAAAATACCCGTACCAAAAGCCTGATATGCAACGATAATTAATTGTTGCATAAAATTTTGAAAACATGAATAAGCAATTTGAGCGATATCTGAAAATGAGCCTGATAGCTCTGGATCTTATATTACTAAATGTTATTTATATTACTGTTGAGTTTTTCATTGTAAAACGGATCGCTTCAAATGATCTCCACCCCTATTTTCAATACCTCATTATATCAAATGCACTGTGGCTATTGCTCTCCTTCATATGCAGAACGTACGCAGGAAAAATAATTCTCAACTTTAATTATTTCACGAAGAGAACTGTCCAGGTTTATTTGCTATGGGTTATCACTATGCTCGTATACCTGTTTTTTACCCGCGAATTTGTGATATCCCGCTTATATATCTTCATTACACTTGTCAGTTTTAGCTTTGGCCTTTTCTTAAATCGCTTTCTTTACCTTGGCATTAAAAGGTATTTTAAAGTAAGGCATCACCTGTTGAAAAAAGTGGTCATACTCGGCTACAATGATACCGCCAAGAAGTTAGCCCAATATTTTGAAGAAGATGGAATAAGCACGCAATTATTAGGTTTTATAGAAGATGAAAATAACTTAAGCGAATTGTCCCATTACCCGATTTTATCTAATATCAGCAATACTGTGAAAGTTTCTAAAGAAAATAATGTAGAAGAAATATTTTCAACAATCACTCCTGAGCAGAACAAGGAAATTTATGCATTGATGTACGAAGCCGAAAAGGAATTCATAAGATTTAAGATCGTACCTAATCTAAGTACTTTCATTAATCAGTCTGTGCATGTGGATTATTTTCGGGACCTGCCTATACTCTCCTTAAGAAGCGAGCCCCTTGATGATGTGGGCAACAGGTTGAAGAAGCGTATTCTTGATGTAATTGTCAGCTCCTTTGTTATCATTTTCGTTTTATCATGGATGATTCCATTGCTTGGCTTGCTTATATATATTGAGTCAAGAGGACCGATATTTTTTGCTCAAAAAAGAACCGGTAAAAACAACCAGCCTTTTAATTGTTTAAAATTCAGAAGTATGCAATCAAACAGCGAATCTGAGCTTAAGCAAGCTACCAGGACTGATGCAAGAATTACCAGGATCGGCAAGTTTATACGCAAAACCAGTCTCGATGAATTTCCCCAATTCCTGAATGTCTTCAGGGGCGAGATGAGCGTTGTAGGTCCTCGTCCACATATGATAAAACACACTAGCGACTACTCGAAATCTGTGGATCAATATATGATCCGGCAGTTCCTAAAACCAGGTATCACCGGCTGGGCCCAGATTAACGGGTTCAGGGGAGAAATAACTTCACCAGAACAAATAAAAAGCAGGGTAAATAAAGATCTATGGTATCTTGAAAACTGGACACTTTGGCTTGACATACAAATAATGTTTCTTACAATATATCAACTTGTAAAGGGAGATGACAATGCCTTTTAGCAAGCATGCCATTTAAATTGGCACCCACATTTTCATTTCATTTTATCCAAGTTGATTAAATAAAAAAGAGGTATTAAATTAATACCCCTTTCTTTTTTCAAAACTTATTTTGACATTTATTGCTTAATAAATTTCTGTACCTGGCCATTTTCTGCTTTTATGAAATACACACCTTTTTGCAGAGAATTAATATCTACATCTTGCTTGAATTGAGTCAGTATTTCTTTCCTCACAGATCTTCCCTGGTTGTCAATTATGAAAATATGTGTGTTAAGTAAAGCGTCGTCGCTCAGGCTAATGGTTATTTTATTAGAGGCAACAGTTGGGTAAATAACCATCGGTTTTAAATCACCATCAAATTTTAAACTTCTTACGTAGCTATATTTAATAGCACCATCCAAGTCCGTTTGTTTAAGTCTGTAAAAATTATTTCCACGTATTGGCGCAAGATCATTATATGTATATGTAATCTCTTTCGAAGAGTTTCCTGCACCAGTTAACGAACCAACTTTTTGCCATCCGGTATTTCCACTAGCAGAGCGCTCTATATCAAAACCGGCGTTATTATGTTCTGAAGCAGTTTTCCATACCAAGTTTACTTTATTACCTGATTTTTCAACAGCAAAATAGCTAAGCTCAATTGGCAATGGTGCGCAAGGCCCCGAAAGTGTAGTCCCCGGAGCAATCCAGTTAGATGTAGCGCCGGTTAACGCAAAATTGAAAAGTGCCCCGCTATAGGAATTGGGAGAAAGATCTATAGCGGCAATTACCCCGGAATTGCTACCTCCTGCAGTTCCCTGGTCAAGGTTATAATAGGCTATTAAATTTGGCTCATTGCCGACCAAGGCACAATTAGCATCCTGTGCTACCTGCCCTGCGGTATGTGCCACACTCCAGAATCTTACCTCGTCTATATCGCCGGCAAAATAGTCGGAAACGGTGCCTAAATATATAGCCCCAATAAATCCTTCCGTTTCAGAATATGCCGGCGCCGTACCTGAGGCCACCATTACCCCGTTTTTGTAAAGGGAGATTATGTTGGTTGCATCGTCATAAGTAACAGCCACATGGTACCATGTTCCTGGTGTTAAAGGTATTGGATCCTGAACATTAGTATAAGTGGGATTATGCCCTGCGGTGAGCTGACCGTTCAACACATAGAAAGCAGTTTGACTGCCCGACAAAATATTGTGGTACAACCCGTCAACAGTAGTAATGTTTATCCAGGCTTCTTTAGTGTAAGAACTCTGGACAATAAAAGGTAAATCGACATAATCATCGACGCCGTCGAAATTGAGTGCTTTACCGGTTTGCGCATACGTTATATGCGGTGCAAAAGCAAAGGCAGCAAGAATAAAAGCAACAAGTGCTGCTTTCCTGATTTTAATACAAAAGAAGTGTTTTCTAAGTAAAATAGCTTTCATTGTAAATGGTTTAAATTATAGAAATGAATATAAAGGTTTCAGCTCTTAAGTAGAAAGTTGAGGCACATCATTCATAAGTGCTGACAGGCAATCATGAATGATGTAAAACTAATTTATTTTTATTTTACAAATTGAATGCTCTCAGTTTGCATATTATTTTGAATCAAGAGCGTGTATTTTCCCGAAGAAAGATTCCCAATTTTAGCGTGATAAGTAATATCACTTGTCACCCTTATCTTTTCTTTTTTTACAGTTCTTCCTTCGGCGTTCAAAATCGTAAAATCAAAATCACCTCGTTCCACAGGTACAATTTTTATGCTGATTTTATCTTTTGCAGGTACCGGATAAATTTTTCCCACAGAAAATCTCTTTGCAACCAATAAAACCGGGATTACTTTAGAAAATATTTTCTGATTGTCTTTTTGTACGGCCACAATTCTGAAATAATTTATTTGGGGCGACGGATGCTGGTCCTCGAAAAAATAATTTTGCATTCCATTGTTTCCGGCAGCCTGCACCTGGCCTATTGCTGAAAAGTTCCTTGCATTGGAACTCCTTTCAATAGTAAAATGATCGATATCAGCTGCACCTGAAGAAATAACCCAGTCAAGCGTCACAATACCATTTTGTTTTGTTGCTTTTAATTCAGTAAAAGTGACCGGTAGCGTATTTAGAAAAATATTTTTTTCAATAACTTTCCCCTCAAGCACAGTTTGACCCTGTGGATTAGTATGTATGCCATCGCCCAGGGAATATATGGGCAAAATATTCAGCGAAGGCTCTTGAACAATATCAGTAAAGAAGTCGATAGAATATTGCCCAAACCTATTGATAATAATATCACGCAAATCTTTCAGCTTTTGTCTTTCTGAATTACTAAAAGTGTTCCTGGGTTGTGTAGTGGTAATGTAGCATTGTATGCCGTTTGCATTTGCAGAATCCTTTATAGTCTGTAGGCAGAATAGTATCTCCTGGTCAGTTTGCCAATCAAAATTATTTGATGGATAATTCACAATTATAACATCTGGTTTAGGCACAAGATTCACCGCTTTAGTAATATTATAACGGGCGTCAGGAAGATTTCGGCTAGCTGGCGGTATATAACTGGACGGCATACCCGTGTAGGGATCAGTGCCTATTGAGGCTATATTAAATAAAGTATCAATCTCGCCAAGATCCATATAATACTTGCTTAGCTTGAAAGTCCAGGCGCTATCGCGGGGATAAAGAGGTAAATTCGGAGGGTTTGGATCTCTAAAATAGCCCCAGGCCGTTGAAGATCCGATAACACAAATTCTTTTATTTGGTTGTGAAAAAACAGGATATTCGCAAGAGCAGAATAAATACAGAATGATAAACGTTATGATAGCCTTTTTCATAGAGGTTGAAATTTAAAAAAACCTGTTAAGTCACCTTTTCTCTTTAGTTGGTAGCAATTATAAAATTAGCGCACATAATTCAAATCGAATTTTTTTTATAAGCACTTTTGGAACTGTAGGTGGATAGTGGTTATTTTGGGCCCTGAAACACAAGAATGGAAACGAATGAAATTCTCAACAACAGCGCCATAGTACATTTCCTCGGAGAGCAGCAATTTACGGCCGGGTTTGTCGATAAATTAAAAATAAAATATCGCTCGCTGATTTGCCCTTATATTAGTTTGATACAAAAAGTTCAGCCCGGAGAAAAAGTAGCAGATGTAGGTTGTGGTAATGGCCAGTTTCTTCTCTTGTTGTCGGAATTTGCACGCCCATCATATCTTTTTGGAATTGAGATAAAAGAAAAATTAATAAATAATGCTAAAAAGCTTTTTCAAAAAGCAGGGCATAGACGTTACCAATTCGAATTGTATGACGCGGAACATTTTCCTGTGGAACTGGAAGAAATGGACATCATATTTTTAGTAGATGTTCTGCACCACGTACCTAAACAAAAGCAGGAAACTTTTCTTGTGGATTTGTCAAAGATGATAAAGCCCGGTGCAAGATTAGTGCTCAAAGATATTGACAGTGCAAGTCCTTTCGTTTTCTTTAATAAGATTCACGACCTTGTTTTCGCAGGTGAAATAGGCAACGAGCTACCGGCTGAGAAAGTTTTATCGATGCTGAAAGAAAACGGATTTGAAATTGTAGAACAAGAAAAAAGACTGATGTATGTATACCCCCACTACACATTTGTGGCCCGAAAAAAGTAAAGGCCGCCTTATCTTTTTAAGCTTCTGTTTTGCGCTCCTTTCAATGTACCCCATCTACAGAAATTTTTATTATAGCAATGGCATGCTTACTTACGAACGGCATAAAGCTGTAATTGAGGGCCGGTCAGAATTTTATAATCCATGGCAATATAGGATACTCTGTCCGTATGTGGTGGAAGGTACTATGTGGGTGTACGATCATACGATCGATAAGGTTTTCCCTATAGAAGAGGGGCTAAAATTTAATATAGAAAGTACCTCAGGCACAAGCGCTGAAACAGATGAATTTGTAAACCTCATGCGAACGCGTGGTGTAATGAAGTACATGATCATATTCATTCTTTTCCGGTTTACTGAACATGTATTTATTTTTTATCTCGCCTGGCGATTATGGAATTACTTTGTCAAAAGCAAATGGCTTATTTTTTTCGGAATTAATTTTTTAGCGCTTGCGCTTGGTAATGCAGTTACGGCTGCCGATTTATCTTTCAATACATATCTTGATATAATTTTTTACCTGGTGACAGCCAACCTGATTGTATATAATAAAAATAAAGCCTGGCTTTTTCTTATAGTGCCACTGTCAGCTTTCAACAGGGAAACCGCTTTACTGATTCCCGCACTTTATTTTATATCAGAAACTGATTTCACCGGCTTTTCATTAAAAAAAAGTGGCCTCACCAATATCAGTTCCCCACCAAAGAAAGTTTGGGTAAATACAATCATTTTATACTTAATCTTTTTCGCCATTTTTTTTGCTATTCGTTCTTATTATGGATACAGGCCGCAACAAGTCTGGAAAGCGAAAGCAGGTTTTGAAATGCTAAAACTTAATCTCTTCAGTGCAGTAGCCGCCAAGTCTTATTTTGAATTGATCGGAACATTTGGTGTTATCCCCTTCATTATTTTATATAAGTTCAAATGGTTTCCGCACCTATTAAAAAAATGGTTTGTATTTCTTGTGCCAATTTGGTTTGCAGTGCATTATGTAAGTGTCGTTACTTATCAAACGCGATTGTTTATGGTACCGATCATATTAATTTTTATGCCGATGATGCTCTGGCTTGTAGAAACAGAAATTTTTCAAAGGGTGACCTATGTAAGCCCTGCTAAAAAACAGGCTACATGAAAAATTATATCAGCTTGCTAAGGCCGAAAGATTGGGCAAAAAATCTTTTTTTATATATACCGCTTTTTTTTGGTGGATTAGCTTTTAATACAGAAGCACTGCTAAAAGTGCTGGAAGGCTTTGCATGTTTTTGTTTTGTTGCCAGCAGCATTTATATCATAAATGATTATAAAGATGTTAATGAAGACAAATTACACCCTGTAAAATCGAAACGTGCCCTCGCATCCGGCACCGTTGATAAACGGATTGCCCTTGCCATTGCATTTTTGTTTTTTGCCGTAGGTTTAGGGTGGGCTTTTTTTATTCGGGATAAATTCTTTTTTGTACTTTCTATTTATTTTCTTTTAAACCTTGCATACTCCTTGGGTCTTAAAAAAATTGCCATCCTCGACATACTAATCATTGCCGTTGGTTTTGTTTTAAGAGTAAAAGCCGGCGCAGTAATAGCAAGGATCGGGTTAAGTGAGTGGTTGACGATCATGATTTTCCTGCTGGCTCTTTTCCTTGCAATAGGTAAGCGCAGAGATGATGTACTTATTAAATTGGAATCTGGTAATGAAATGAGGAGCTCCATAAAGGGATACAATCTTGAATTCATAAATGTGGCGCTGTCACTTATATGTGCAGTGATGACTATTGCCTATTTTATGTACACAACATCTGCGGAAGTAATGGGCCGTCTCGGAACCTATCGGTTGTATTATACGTGTCTTTTCGTGATGGCTGGTATACTAAGGTATCTGCAGATTATTTTTGTAAACCGTGACTCTGAATCACCGGTTAAAATCTTATATAAGGACCGTTTTATCCAGGTTACAATTTTACTTTGGTGCATTAGTTTCTATATGATTCTTTACATGAAAGATGTGACCATTTTTAAATAACTATAATGCCTGCAATTGCATTTTTCGATTTTGACGGCACTATCACTACAAAAGATACCATGATCGAACTTATAAAATTTCATCATGGAAAACTGCGTCTTTATGCAGGCCTTCTTTTACTATCGCCTTGGGTAATGGCGATGAAAAGCAAAATAATATCGCATCAAAAGGCTAAGGAAAAAATGCTTTCATTATTTTTTAAGGGATATCGTGAAGAGACCTTTTCACAAATATGCATTTCCTTTCTTCAAAAAAAAATGCCATGTTTAATTAATGAAAAAGCTTTGGCAAAAATTAGTGAGCACAAGTTAAATGGCGATATAGTAGTGGTAGTTTCTGCTTCAGCAACCAATTGGATTAAAGGCTGGTGCGACGATCATAAAATTAAATGCATCGCGACACAAATGGAAATTGTGGATGGAAGAATTACCGGGAAGATAGCTGGCATCAATTGCAATTACAGTGAGAAAGCGAGAAGGATAAAACGTGAATACACACTTGCTGATTATGAAACTGTTTACTGTTATGGAGACAGCGAAGGCGATAAACCTATGCTATACCTGGCAACCAAAGCATTTTACAGATCCTTTAAATAGCTACAGCATACATTTTGTATTTTCTTGGGTCGCGTTATCATTTGCATTATTTTCACCTCGGATTTTTTGCCGCTCATTGCTAACTTTTTTGACTTAATTCAATTCCCCAAAATATAATTTATGCTGTCAACAAAACAGAAGGAGTCATTGGGAGTACTGTTTGTAATTGCCAATAAAGCCAGGTTAATTTATCTAAGATGGAAATACAGAGGCAATCGGGTTTACTGTGCATGTTGCGGGAGCACCTTTAGCGCATTTGCACCTTTCGGAAACATAGAACGGAAAAATGCGTGGTGCCCTAAGTGTGAGTCCCTCGAAAGGCATCGGCTTCTTTCTATGTACTTCAAGAATAAAACCAATATTTATAACACGCCGGTGAAAGTGCTTCATATCGCGCCTGAGATTGCTTTTTTTGAACATTTCAAATCGAAAAAAAATATAGAATATCACCCGGCGGACATCTATGCTCACCTGTACCCTAAGGGAACTAAATACTTTGATATATTAAATAATGATACCCCAGATGAAACTTATGATGTAATTATTTGCAATCACGTATTTCAATATATAGAAGAAGATAGAAAGGCTATGAAGGAACTATGCCGTCTTATGAAAGCGGGTGGTTGGGGAATCATGCAGGTACCGTACGACAAAAGTCGAACGGTAACTTATGAAGACGATTCGATCACCGATCCGTTAGGAAGAGAAAGGGCTTTTGGCCTGAAAGAGCATGTAAGGTTTTATGGATTAGACTATGGAGATCGTCTTCGCGAAGCGGGCTTTAATGTAACAGTTGAAGATTACACATCTGAATTTACAGATGAAGACAATTTTAAATATGGTTTTTGGAAAGGTGATCCTATATTTCTTGTAAGAAAAACATAGCAGTTACAATACATATAGCATCATCTGAAACTGTTATAAAAGAACGTCATTTTAATGCAAAATTTGCTGATATACAATAAAACACCTCTTGGATAGTTTATTATTTTCATAAGTTTGCACGGTTAATTTAGGTGCTGCGGAATGTACATTGTAACTATAAATACCTGATTATTGCTATCTGACCGAAACAAAAGTCTTATCAAGCGGCTTGCTTATTATTATCTAATAATTTCATTACTCACCGTTCTTATTTTATTGCCTGATCTTGTTTTTTTCATAAAAAATAAGGTATTGAATTATGCTATTAGTGGAATTTTCATCGTACAGGCATTACTGTTTATACCAGTTGTTTTATTCAGCAGAAATTTAAAAATCTACTATTGGATCCTTGCCATTATAGTATCACTTACCCCCGTGATGCTGTTCTCTGTCTTCTATATGAACATACAGGTAAACGCTGAAATGGTGGGGCTTGTACTTGATACTAACAAAGACGAACTGATGGAATTGCTCGGTTGGAAAATTATTTTAGCAATCGCAGGCATTATTTTTTTCGGCTGGCTCTTTCTAAAAATCTCCTCGCGGCTTCCGCAAAAGATTAGCTGGAAAACAGGGCTTATTGTCTCTCTTATTGGATTAGTTTCATTCGGCATTCTGCCTTTTCTCAGAGGCACAAAGCTTCCGGAATACCGCATCATGATCCGAAACACGTATCGTACTTTTTACCCGTTTAGACTGGGCGATGCCATTAGTCTTATCCAGAGTGAAATGAATAATATGAAACGGTATAAAGAAGATACCAGGAATTTTAAGTTTAACGCAAAAAAAACAGATAATGCAGATACCGCAAGACATATTTACATCTTAATACTGGGCGAAGCATCGCGGTATGACCACTGGAATATTAACGGCTATCCCCGCAATACGTCACCTCAAATAGAAAAGCTAAAGAATTTTGTAACTTTTCATAACGTAGCTTCCGGTGGCACAATGACGATTTTTTCAGTACCACAGCTCATCACCCGAGCGGATGCCGCCAACTATGATCGGCATAAAAAGGAGAAAAGTATTCTCGGTGCTTTTAAAGAGGCGGGATATTACTCTGCGTGGATCTCCAATCAATCGCAATACGGTTTAACCGGTAATATCGGTATGCATTTCAACGATGGCGATACAGCAATGTATTGCGGACATGGTGAAAACGAAGCCAATTTTACAGGCACATATGATGATGCCGTTATACCAAGTATCGAGCACGTCATTAACACGCATCCAAAAAGAGACATCTTTCTCATTATTCATTTAATCGGAAGTCATTGGAGATACGTGCTTCGTTACCCGCCCGGCTTCCAGAAATTTACACCGACATCAGATAGAAATCATTCACTGATGACAAGACCTCCCAAGGATGAGATCATCAATGAATATGATAATTCCATTTTATATACAGATCATCTTCTTGGGGAACTAGCTGACATCATTAATAATTCGGGCGCTGAAGGCTCATTTCTTTTCGTATCAGATCATGGAGAAAACCTGAATGACAATAATGATGATCTTTATTTTCACTCGTATCACCCTAACCTAGTCACTGCGAAAGTGCCTTTGTTTGTATGGACAGATGAGGAATATGCAAAAAAATATCCGGGTAAAATTGCCAATCTTCGGAACAATTCAGATAAAGAAGTAAGCTCCTCGGAAAGTGTTTTTTACACGATGATAAATATTGGTAATTTATCTATTAATGGTTATGACTCCACGAAAAGTCTCTCTGACAGCGTTTATAAGGCGCCAAAAAGAATGGTGCTTGGAGAAAATGGAAACCTTTACGATTTTGACAAGCTTAAGTAATTATGCTCGTTTTATCTTTTGATTCCCCAACATTTTTTGAACCAACATCAAAATCAGCAACCCTTTAAGTTGATCATCAAATTTTACAAGTGGGCGTTCTGCGTTAAAACGATGAACCATCCTGTTGTGTAATTCTTCCTTTTGATTTTGAATACCAAACATCAAATCAATATTTGTTTTCTTAAGTTCATCGAACAAGCTTTGTGAAAGAGCAACGTCGGAATAGGGAAATGAAAAAGTCATGTTTTTCTGAAAGATGTTATCCTTTACAAATTCGCAAGACTTGAGGGTTTCATCAATTTGCTTTTCAAGGCTAATCTTATCATAGTATGGATGGCTCCAGCTATGCGATCCAATTGTAAATCCGCGGCTGTTTAATGAAATCAATTGTTCGGTAGTTAGAAACGGCCTCTTATTTTTAAGATAATTATCGAAAGACAGCGAAATTTCTTTCGCAAGGTTATCCATCAATAATTCATCGTTGCTATTTAATTTTTTGACAATTGCTACAACATCGTCTGCAGTTGAATTTTCAGCATTCAAAAGTTTTCTGAATTTTTTGAGTGTTTCATTTTTATTCTCCTCGTTCAAAACTTCGTGAATTAAAAGACTTGATTTACTTCGATAGAAAAGTTTTCTATTGTCAATGAATGCAGGATTAATAAAGAAAATTGCGGGAACACCCTTAGCTTCAAGGATTGGAGCAATTACATCGTATACTTCTCGAAAGCCGTCATCAAATGACAAGAGAAATGAATTGCGTGGAATGCTATTATGGTGGTTGATATACTTTATCAAGTCACCAGGAGAAATTGGCTTAAAATTTTTTAATAAAACCTCAAGATCGTTTTCAAACTGCCGGACATTTTTATAAGGATACAAATATTTTATGTGTAAGACTTCTTCGTCACTAACGATATGATGATATGGAAACAGGCAACCGGGTGAAGAAAGTCTATTAAGTAAAGCTAGTGGCAAAGTGGAAGCGCACTTATAGTAAATTGATTTAAGCAGGCTCATTTCTCAACAGGTCTTCAATGTAAATGATCTTACGATGCTCGGTCTTTAGAAAATTCTTGTTGGCTTTCTTAATTTTCAACAATGAGGCGCATTGCCGTAGAACCATCTTTGGCGTATGTATAAGGGCCTTTGCCATACCTTCTTGTTTGCTCTGTGTTATTATGATCAGTATAAAATTTAATGCGAATAGAAATAAAATAATTAGCCATATTAAAGCGAGCATTGGCTTGATGAATAATGAAACGGCAGTCATTAATAATGCTGCAATAAGCGTAAGAAATAGCGGAGGCCTAAGCATGTTAAAACCCAATAACAGCCGACCGGGGTGAAGTGTTGTCAGGCCGTTCACAAATAATTTAAGACTGTCTTTAAAGTAAGTGAAATAAGTGAAAATCCAACGCGTCCGTTGCTTTTCCAAAGCTGCGCCATCATCTACTTTTTCATCATACACAATTGCGTCCTCGGCAAAAGCAATGGTTGAAAGTTTCTTTGCCAATTGCACCTGCAATTTTTTATCAAAACCACCAAGCTGATTGCTGTACATTATCTCGTTGTACAAATCAAGATCAATTGCAATTCCAAGACCTAATATTGCAGACGTTAACCCGAGATCCATTTTCATTTGCCTTTCAAGAAATGTATGATAAATGTGACCGACCGAATCAAGCTTCGCATATGTTGAATCTATATTTTTCGAGAGCATGTGTGTTTGAACAGCTCTAAATCCTCTTTGGAAATATTCGTTAAGTGTCGAAAGATACTTCGGATGCACTAAGTTATCACTATCAAAAATTATTAACGCATCATGTTTGTGTTCAAAGCTCTTAACCGCAAAATGAATCGATTTTATCTTTGAATGAAATGGAACTTCGGGGCGGATTATCCTTATTCTCGAATCGCTGTACACAAGGCCGGAGATATCGCAATCATCTGCAATTACGTAAACTATGAAATTTCTGTAATCCTGTTTTAGAAACGAATCGACTAAAGGTGGAATTAATTTTACATCCTGGTGTGCTGTAATGATTGCAGCAAAGTCATATGATCGATCCGTTTGCTTCGGATATCTTTTTTCCAATAATCGTTTTGATGATGGCATAAGCCAATGAATCAAAAAAAGAACTACCGGCAAAAGAAAATAGGCAGCCAGCATTATATTGACAGCATAGAACAAAAACCAAAGTATGTCGGTAACTACCTGCATTTTTATTTTGTTTTTTGCCAGATGGAAACAAATCCGCAAGTAAAATTATATGGCAATATATCGGCTAAAGCACAATCTATCTTTTGCAAAAATTTTATTTTTTTTGTCACAAATGAAAAAGGAAAAACATTCTCAAGAAAATTGGTTTTGCCGAACTTTTCAATCGTGAAGGCATTTTGCTCCGCCAGTTTTTTCAAAGATTTTATTGTGAAAAATTGGATATGGGTTAAATCATCCGCGTCACTTTGCAAAGTTGTTCCTTTATATCCTAGTGTCGATTTTATTTTTTGTACAACGCCCCAAACCCAGTTATCTTTTTTTTGCATTACAATAACGGGTTTCGTAATCAAAGTTTCCCTCGGGCCTTTACCATTGGGAACAGTCACAATAAGTATCCCGTCATCCTTCATTGTTTTATAGATGTATTTCAATAAAGTTGAAGGTTCATTCAGATGTTCAAGCACCTCACTGCATATAACGGCATCGTACTTTTTACCCGTCTCAGAAAGTTCATCAGCACCGGCGACTGAAAACTTTACATTGGACAAATTATTTCTTTCTTTAGCTTTTTCTATCGCCTTAGAGCTTATGTCAATACCTAACACATTATAACCTGCTTTTCCCAGACTGAGGGATATAAGCCCGTTTCCACAACCAACATCGAGAACATTACCGCCAGATGGCACAACATTGTCAAGCGAATCGATAATAAACTTTAGCCGCTTGATATCGGTATAGTTCTCATAACCCGATGTTTCCAATATTTGTTTTTGCATCATTTTCATCTAAGCTATCTCTTTGTAAACTTCGAGAGTTTGTTTGGCTGCATCAGTCCAATTAAATCGGCGGGCATTTTTTATTCCTTTCTCTTTATACCCGTTATAAAGATTTCTATCATTAATTAGAAAATGTATTTTTTCAGCGATATCCTCTGCATTTTTTGGATCGGTAAGCAATGCCGCGCCACCAGCGATTTCAGGCAGTGCTGAAGTATTGGAAGTAATCACCGGAATGCCACAAGCCATTGCCTCCACCACAGGCATTCCAAAGCTTTCCCTGTGTGATGGATACAAAAAGATTGTTGAAAGATTGTATAAAAAAGGCACTTCGGTAAATGAAATATAGTTAAGTATTTGAATTTTATTTATCAGCTCAGGATGACCAATTTCTCTAAGTAAATTTTCGACATAATCCCTTGAACAATCAGTAATTACTAACGAACAATCGCTGGTATTATTACTGTTATAAATAGAAAAGGCCTTTAACACTCCAATTGTATTCTTCTTGGGTGCTGTATTACCAAAATGCAATATGAACCGATCGGGCAGCTGATATTTATCTTTGAATGGCTTTAAATTTTCCTTTTCGATTTCTCTAAACTGTGGGTTCACCGCATTATAGATCACCCGAATTTTATCCCAGGCAATATTCAATGTTTTTGAAATTACTTCCCTTTCATACTCTGACACAGTAATAATAAATTTAGCTTTTCGAGCCACTTTTGGAACAATGAATTTGCGATAAAGGTTACCAAAATTCTGATAAGCCGAACCGGAAAAATTTATGGACTCCATATATATCACATCATGTATTGTAATAATCATATTTGCTTTGCAAAAAAGTGGAGCTGTATTCGCTGTACAATGCAATACATCCGGTCTGATCTTTTTTATATGCCTTGGAAGGGATACCTGTTCCCAATAGGGATAAGGCTTTGCCGGCAGTGCGTCTATTTTAAAATTTTCTTTTGCAGAAATGCATTCTTTATCTTCATCTTCCTTTGTCAGGATAAAAAATTGATCGGTGAAGTCTATTTTTTGGAGCTCTTTAATTATTTCCAATGCCACTATTTCCATTCCATGCTTCTTCTTGCGAAATAATCTTTGGGCTTCTATAGCAATTTTCATATTGCGTGTTTCATCGCAGTAAGTTATAAGAAATTTGTGACAGTGAATGTGTACGAACACCTTTGATTAATCAAGGCGGCAATTAAAAATATAGGCTGGCGGCAGATTTCCCAACACGAAAGAAGTTTTCACAGTCTGAAACCTATTAAGCATTTCATTATACTTCTTTTTGTTGTACCCATATTGTATATAAACCGAGTGGGGATTTAAAACATGTTTGATTGTATTGATAATCTTATTTCGTGTTACTTCATCAATAATTGAAAAAGGGAGCGAGGAAATTACGAAGTCTGCTTTTATGCTTCCGGTTATTTGATGAAGATGCTTCTCCAGATTTTCTGCTGAATCGTTAATAATATGAATGTTAGGGGATGTAAATTTTTCTCTAAGCATTTTGCAAAAAACTTCATTAACCTCAAAAACCAAAAGTTGGGTGGAAGGGTTTATTTTTTTAGCCAGAAGCTCTGTTATACAACCAGAACCGGCACCAAGTTCAACAATAATTTCAGCAGCTGAAAAATTTACTGTCTTCAACATTCTTTTTACTAAAGTACCGGAGCTAAATGCGACAGCCCCTGTAACCTTAATTTCTTTTAGAAGTTGTATCCATAACAAAACGTTTTTCATGGTTTCTTTTTTTCCGAAGCGCAAAAATATTCAATGATTACTCATGTATACTCACTTATTGTACCGAATATTTTGATTCTCTAAAATTCCAGGCAATTCCCCTAAAAAAAGACTTAACGTGCCCGAACTTTTTTTCTGCCATAAATTTTAAAGTGGCTTTGGGAGTTGAAAACAATAGGAAGAATGAAATGAAACATGCAAACTGTAGTGATGAGGTATTCCTCCGCATATAAAGTATCCTGTTGCGGGTGTGGTAATAAGTTTTAATGCTGCTCTTTTTCCCCATCGCCATAGATTCTTTATGAAATATCAATCCCTTCGGTTCGTACAAAATTTTATAGCCGCCTTTGATCACCCTGGCGCTCAAATCCATCTCATCATAGTAAATAAAAAATTTTTCAGGAAACATGCCAACTTTGTCGAGTACTTTTTTCTTTATCATCATTGCGCAGCCGTGTGCAGAAAATGTAAATGACCTTATATCATGCTGTCCTTTGTCTACCTCACAATTTCCCACCGACGTATTCCTGCCGGTTAAATTATTGATCGGGTTGAACCCGGCATATTGAATCACTTGAGGATTGTGAAAAAACCTGATCTTGGGGCACGTGATTCCAATAGTCTTATCCTCAAAAAAAGGATCTACGAGTGCTTCAATAAGCCCTGGTGTAATTTCAGTATCATTGTTTACTACAAATAAAAATTCGCCCCTGGCCTGGCGCATTCCCCAGTTATTACCGGGGCCCCATCCAAGATTCTTATTACTGCGTATTACCCTGGTATTCGGATAGTTTTTCGAACCGATCCTTTCAGAAGGATCAATATCTGAATTCATATCGCAAACCAAAATTTCATAATTTTTCCAGGTAAGTTTTCTCGTGCTCTCAAGGAATTCACAAGTAACATCTGTATTATTCCAGTTGAGGGTAATAAACGAAACTAAAGGTTGGGTATTTGTTGAATTTTCCTGGTACATCCGTAGAAATTAGCTGTTGAAGATACTACACATTTGACTTTTGGAACAATGCTGTAGGAGTACAGAGTAAAATTCTGAAGTCGGACGCAAATCCATGATTACGTGCATAATCGATATCCAAGCTCAGTCTTTCTTCAGCACTCATATCTTCTTTACCTCTTTTAGTAACCTGCCAAAGCCCAGTAATCCCGGCCGGCGCGAGAAAACGTTCTGCTCCTTCATTGGTGGTCAATGCGGAAGCTTCATATAATGGCAAAGGCCTGTTGCCCACGATTGACATCTCTCCACGAAGTACGTTAATAAGTTGCGGAAGCTCATCAAGGCTTGTATTTCTAAGAAAAGCGCCAACTCTGGTTACCCGGGGATCGTCCTTAATTTTAAAGAATACAGAAGCCACCGTTCCATTGCCATATAAATTAAATTCGGATAATTCTCCAACTTTAAGTTCCGCATCTGCCACCATCGTTCTGAATTTGAAGAAATTGAAAACCTTAAAGCCCCTGCCCGCTCTTTTAGACTTGTAAATTGCAGGGCCTTTAGATTCCATCTTTATTGCAATAACTATTAGTAAGAATAAGGGCGCTAACGCGACCAACATTATGCTGGCAATAAGAATGTCAAAAGCTCTTTTAGAATAGGGAATCTTACGAACTCGCATATCCATAACAGATGCCAGGTCAGCAGCCTTCTGCTTTGCATGAGTTTTAACCTTTTTCAAAAAAGCGGCTTTCTTATGAAGTTCATCGCAATAATCATTAATGTTCACTATATCATCAACCAAGCCAATTGATTTTAGTTGGGGCAAATTATTTTTTGAGAGAGCAGTCTCATTATAAATCACAGGAATTACAGCACTCCAACCGTTTGCGCCTATAAATTCCGAAAATTTCATTAACTGATCTTTATTGAATGGGACATCAATAATTATAACATCCGGAAGCTTTTGGCCGGCGGAATGTAAAAAAAGAAGGTGTTCTTTAGCTAAAAAAAAGCTTGCAGTATCATAGCTTTTGTCAAAAAAGGAAAGGGATTTTTCAGTTTTGTTCACCGATTTCCCAATGTATAAAAAAGATTTATCAGTATTGCTTGAAATTTGAGCTACCTGTTCTCGTCGGGGAACAAGTTCCGTTGATGAAATTAAGGTAGTAGTTCCAGTAATCATTTCAGAGTGCGTTTAGAAGTAAAAAAATAATTAATGGAAGTTCATGGTATTGAGGATTAATTTCAATTTTTAATTAAGATTAAATATTTTTCTTTTTTTATATAAAATCTGGGATTCGTTTGCGAATAATATAGTTTGATTAATTTTTTCCGAAAGTTCCAATGGGTTAAATGGCTTAGTGAAGAATGAATGAACATTACTTTCCAGGCATATATCTTTCAACTCATCATAATTTTTACTTGATAAAATGATCACCGGAATATTTCTAAGTACACTGCTCGATCCCAAATGATAGAGTAACTCAATATTATCATCTTCCACACTCTCGATGCTCAATAAAATGAGATCTATGGATCTTTCAGTCGAAATAGATTTCATAGCCAGGTAGCCATCCTCAAACAATTGCACATTGAACTTTTCTTTCAATAATGTCTTAATTACAAAACATATTGATTTGTTTTTTTCTATGCACAAGACATTCTTTTTCATAACTCAAATCTTTGTACCCCTTACGTCCAGCAAATGAATGCTGAAAACGGGTCATAAGACAAAGGGGCTATGGCTTCGTCATAAGATTATTGTACGTAATTCCGGTTAGGAACATAGAAGATAGAGGAACCAGAAATAACCTGAGGGAAGGGTTATTATTACAGGAAGGTTACATCAGAGGATTGAACGTTTCAGATTCAAAAAATTCAATTATAACATAAATGTAATATTGAATCTTCAGAAAAGCAAATGTAATTGGTTTTTTAATAGAGTCTAAAAATGTGAATAAGAATGTAAACTGAAGCATCTTATGTGACAAACCTATATAGGTTTACGTGCTGCTTTGTCCCATAGGACAGTTTGTTGCTTATTCAAGAATTTAAAAAACCCCAGGTACAGGGCGACATTCATAAACAGAAAGTAATAAGGTACATATAGAATCTTCAGTTTTATATTTTTTTGGGCTAATATCCATCCCGTAAAAGCCGTGATATAGAAAAATAGCTGAGTAGCCAGCAATGTGTTATAAACGATGTTTCCTGAAAAAATGCTTAGGATAATGTTTGCAATGAGAATTACAGGCAAAAGGAAAGGGCATACAGCCCATCTTAGGACGCGGTGCGATATATATTGAAAAGAAAGCTTTCCGTATTTGAAAATATTAAATAGATCCATTAACATTGACATTGATTGAAAGCCTCCTGCACTAATTCTTATTTTTCTTTTCTCTTCCTCCTTCATTGACATTGACGGCGCTTCCATTGCAAATGCTTTGGGTTCGTACATGACTCTGTACCCTTCCTTGCAGATATTCATTGACAACATAAAATCATCAAGCAATATGTTGTTATTTACTGGCCTATATAAATCGGTGCGCATAGAAAAAAGCTCCCCGGCGGCACCCACAACGGTGTAATATTCAGCATCAAGCTTTTTCAATAATGATTCGTATTTCCAATAGATCCCTTCTCCCGAACTGGCCGCACTATTGTTTCCTGATGGATCAATCACCTTTTTTTCACCTGCAACGGCACCTATATCAGCATAATTGTAGTGCTTAATGATTTCCCTAATGCATTCTTTATTTAAAAATGTATTCGCATCGCAAAAGACGACATAAGGCGTTTTAACATACTCCATCGCATGGTTCATGGCGGCGACTTTCCCTTTGCGACCTTCTCTATGTAATACTTTTAGGCGGGGATATGATTTTAATATGTTCGTAGTACCGTCAGTAGAACCGTCGGTAACGAAATAGATATCAAGTTTGTCAGTGGGGTATTCAAGTTCAAAAGTATTTAATACTTTTTTCTCAATAATTACTTCCTCGTTGTAGGTTGCTATTACCAGGCTAACGTTCGGCAAAAAATTGCTGTCGAAAACTCTTCCCGTAGTACCAAAAAATAAATTTCTCACGAAGATCATCACCCAAACCAAAAAACCATATAAAACGTAGCTATAAATAACAACGAACAGGCTTAGCCAAAAAATTATCTTTATGACAAACATTAAATCTTTCTACAAATGAACTAATTGCTGGAAAATTAAGTGATTAATAACATCTCCTTCCCTTTTAAATCCAATGTATAAATTTCCTCACAGGAGTTTGTAATAACAAAACAAAAGTATAGTTTTACAAAATATCCAATCTTCCTGAGGACCGTTTATTCCCTAATTTCCTCTTTGAATTTCCATATTACTCTTCCGATTTTCCAGATTTATTCAAACTAATATGCTAATGCGAAGTTTTTCTTTGCCATAAGGCTTATTTTAATGAATCAAAAAATTCGTACACAACCTCTAAACTTAGTTAAATGAGAAAAGTTTTTTACTTCGGTTTTTTTATTCTTTTTACTTTTTATTCTTTCAACATATTTGGTCAGGCCGGAGTATTAGATCCTAGCGATGCGGACGTCGTTTTCAGTTCAACCAATCAACCACCTGCGCCTACATACGGTGTAATTAGCAAATGGGGGCATGGTAATCGCCTGAACTGGAATCCGTATTCTTATGGATACAAGTCCTACTATTTTAAGGGCATGGCTTTTCGCCTTAAGTTTCCCAAAACCTACCAACATAATGTAGCAGATGGCAAGGTTTACCCCATGCTGATCTTTATGCATGGTCTTGGCGAGTTTGCTCCCATTTACGATAATGAACTTCAGCTTCTGCATGGCGGTCAGTTACATGCGCAAGCGGTTAATAGTGGTACATACGATGGATTTTTATTGTATCCACAAAGTAATAGTGGCTACTTGCAAGCATACTTTCCTTCGATACGTGATTTAATTGATTCGCTGATCAAATACGTAAAAGTTGATATCGACCGTATTACGCTTAGTGGCCTTTCATCGGGAGGGCAGGCAAGTTGGGATTTTTTAGGATCGGATGCGCCACGTTGGGCATCGGTTATGCCTATTAGCGCAGCTAGAGAAGACGACATTCCTCTTATACCAAGCTATATAACCGTTCCAATTTGGATGTCCAATGGAGGACTCGATAATAACCCTTCTCCAGGTACGGCAACAGATGTATATAATACATACAAAACTTTAGGAGGAAATATTAAACAATCGTTTTATCCCTTGGGAGGCCATAGTATTTGGAACAATTTCTGGGCGGACCCGGGTTATTTCCCGGCTCTGACTGCCGCACACAAGGCCAATCCTTTGGTATATTTTCAACACAATCAATTTTGCCCGGGTGAAAATGTAGATGCCAAAATGCAGGTTCAGCCCGGCTTTTATGCTTATCAATGGGATAAAGATGGCGTCGTCATTCCGGGAGCTACAACAAATACTTACGATGCTACGGTCTACGGCACTTACCGCGTGCGCTTCCAGAGAACGTCTACTTCAAGTTGGTCAGCCTGGTCGCCATCTCCGGTGGTTATTTCTCAGAAGCAACCTACGATTACTCCACCGATACAGATAAATGGTTTATCTAGTAATATTTTGCCAGCTCCTGATGGTTCTACAACTGTTCCATTAACGGTTCCTAATATTTACGCTACATATGACTGGAGAAGAATAAGCGATAATAGTTTAGTAAGTACTACAAATACTTATGATGCCCCTGTAGGCCAATATAAAGTTCAGGTTACCGAGCAATTTGGTTGTAGTAGTAGTTATTCACCTGTATTTTCTGTGATCGCTGCGGCGGGTGTCAACGTTCCAGACAAAGCGACTGAAGTTTCAGCAATTGCACTATCAAATACAACTATTCAGGTCTATTGGAACAACAATCCCACGCCGATTAACAATGAAACATTATTTGAAGTTTATAGAACTATTACTCCTGGAGCAAATTATACACTTGTTAGCAAAATACCGGCCGATGCGCTAGAATTTCTTGATCAGAATTTATTGCCAAACACGACTTATTACTATATCGTAAGGGCAATTAATGACAATGGTGCTGCGCCCTTAAGTAATGAGGCATCCGCTACCACCAAAACAGATACGCAACTTCCTTCAGCTCCATCTTATCTTACAGTAACCGGCGTATCTCGTCACTCTGTAAGTCTAACGTGGAATGCATCTACGGACGACGTAGGCGTAAGTAAATATGACGTTTATGTAAATGGACAAAAGGCTTATTCTACTTCACTTACTGATTTTACAGTAAATAACCTGGATTCATTTACTACTTATACCTTTTATGTAAGAGCAAGAGATCTTTCGGGTAATGTATCGGTACCGAGCAATCAGGTAAGCGGCTTTACTAAATTTGTGGGTATTCATTACAAATATTATGAAGGGCTTTGGAGTACTTTACCTGATTTCAGTGCAATTAGCCCGGTAAAACAAGGATACACCGCCAACGTTGACATATCGGTAAGAAACCAGAACGTAAGCTATGGCTTCTTATGGGAAGGCATTATTCGAATACCCGTAACCGGTACGTATAAATTTGAAACAGGTTCGGATGATGGTAGTAAGCTTTACATCGGCAATTACTCTCCTACTGCGACGCCTCTTGTAAGTAATGATGGAGTTCACAACCTTACAATTGCAGGCGGCACGGTCACACTCACTGCAGGGCTCTATCCCATCGCCATAACCTATTTTAACCAAATTGGAAGTCAGTCAATGAGTGTCTATTGGACTTGCGCAGCTGCAGGATTTTCAACCCGTACGCCTATACCTAATAGTTATTTTGGAGATACTGTAACTGCACACAATGTGATTTTACCGCAGATAACTTCAAATTTGCTAGCAGTTCCGATAGCGTATAACAAAGTGCATCTCACATGGACGGATAACAGCAATAACGAAACCGGTTTTGAATTATACAGAAAAGCTTCATCTGACCCGGATTTCACGATGATTGCGTTACTTTCTGCAAATACAACTGCCTATGATGACACTACAGTAATTGGGTCCACGACTTATTCTTATAAAATACAGGCAATAAACTCGTATGGACCTTCTGGCTTCAATCCAAATGATATTGGAGGAATTGAGTATTCTTATTACGAAGGCAATTGGAATAATCTGCCGGACTTTAATTCACTTACGCCTGTCTCCAGAGGGGTATTACCCAATTTTTCAATTTCTCCTGCCATATTGCAAGATTATTTTGGTTTCAAATTCTTTGGTAACATCAATATCCCAACTAGTGGTACATATACTTTCTACACAACGTCGGATGATGGCAGTAAGGTTTATCTAAACACTTTTGATGCGGCAGGGCAGGTCGTTAATAATGACTTTATACAAGGACCAACTGAAAGATCAGGATCGATAAGTTTAACGGCAGGGCGTCACCAGATTTGGCTTACCTATTTTGAAAGAAATGGTGGTCAAAGCCTCGTTGCCAAATGGTCAGGACCGGGAATTTTAAAATCAGTTATTCCAGATTCTGTATTTGTAAATAAAAGCACCACCGTTACTACACCTGCGTTACCTGCAGTGCCAGGGGTACCTTTTTTAGTAACGGCCCAGGCAGTTTCACCATATCAAATAAATGTTTCCTTTAAGGATGTTTCCACACAAACGGGATATGAAGTGTACAGATCGGTAGGAAATGCAACTACATTCCATCTTTTCAAAACGTACAATGTTCCCGACAGTATAATTTCTTTCGCAGATACGGGTCTCTATGCTAATACCAACTATTATTACAAAGTAAGAGCTTTAGGAGTTGGTGGGTTTTCGGTATACTCTGCAATTGCATCTGCTGCCACGGGTAACAATTTGCCCAAGCTTACGCCAATAGCAAGCTTCGCGATGTATAACCAGTCTATAAAGACCATCACATTAAAAGCTACAGATATAGACGGCGATAATCTTACTTTCAGTTTCACCAATCTTCCATCTTTTGCGTTGTTTAACAATACAGGAAATGGTACTGGAAAAATTGTCTTCAACCCTTCACCTGCATCTAACGGTTTATATAATATCACTGTAAAGGTTGATGATGGAAAGGGAGGCGCAGATATGGTGACATTCGCTCTCACTGTAAACAACAACCAGTCACCTGTTATGTACAGGTTGCGCAATATGACTTTTGCAGAAGGTTCGGTTAATCTCACAGCGATGACCGCCAGCGATCCTGATAGAAACACAATTCTAAAATGGGCACTTACCAGTGGGCCGTCGTTCCTATCAATAAGGGTTACAAGCAATACAACTGCGAGTCTATATTCAGCGCCAGGCTATGGAGATGCGGGAGTATATCCCATTACTATTACAGTTACCGACGGAGCAGGTGGTGTTGCTACATCAACTGCTTCAGTTACTATCACTAACGTGGAAACTGCTGTTGACGATGGCACAGTTCCGATAGCACCTGGCAACTTTGCTGCGACCGCACTTGCCGACGGCACAGTGAAACTAACATGGAAAGACATTGCTTATAATGAGTCCTCTTATACAATATATCGCTCAAATAATATCGCTGGGCCGTTTACCGTGTTGAACCCAGGTGCGGCCAATGCCAATGATTCGTCTTACATCGATAACACTGTAGGAGGTAATATTACTTACTACTACAAAATCTCCGCAGATAATATTCATGGTTCTAATGCTGTAAGTACGCCTATTAGTGTTACAACAATTAATAAAATCCCTGTGCTTCATGCTATAGGCAACATGGTAATAAAATCAGGAAGCACGGCTGTATTGAACATTGTAGTCGTTGATGACCCGGGAGAAATATTGACTATTAATGTTTCAGGGCTGCCTGCATTTGCTACATATCAGAATACCGGAAATGGCACTGGAAATATTATCTTCCAACCCCAGTTGATTGATGTAGGCACTTATAATGATGTGACAGTACAAGTGCAGGATAACTACGGTGGAACCGCAACTAGTAAGTTTTCGATAAATGTAATAGATAGCAGCTTCCGGTCAACTTTTATTAACTTCAGTTCGGAAGGTGGCTACAGTGTTCCTGCTCCATGGAATAATTATTTGTATTTCCCATTTGCTAATCTTGCTTTAACAAACTTACTGGATGCATCGGGTGTAAATACGGGCTATAGCGTAAAATTTCTTGAGCAGCTTACTGGTAATTTCAATTCTGGTATGACGAGCAACAATAAAGGAATTTATCCTGATACGGTTTTACTCACTTCTGTGTATTACTCTCAATTATCCGCGGCGCACCTCGAACTTGCAGGGCTCAACCTGGCAAAGAAATACAATGTGGTTATCATGAGCAGTTTCAATTCAGGAGACGATGGTACAGCGACATTTAGTGTGGGAGCACAGTCAGTGACTGTTAACGCTATGTACAATTCAATCCAAA